>CANQSI010000035.1 GCA_947626465.1 uncultured Atopobiaceae bacterium | reverse complement strand
GCGTGCGGATGATCTTCATGCTGCCTCCCTTGGGCTGCGCCGCCCAGGGGCAGCGCTCACTGCGTAGACGAGCTCAGACTACGGCCCCGCAGCTTCTCCGCGAGCGCTGAAAGCGCGTGAAATCGGTGTGAGATCGCGTTCTTCTGCTCAGGCGTGAGCTCCGCCATCGTCTGCCCCGGAGTGTCGAGCGGCCAGAAAAGCGGATCGTAGCCAAAGCCGCCCGTGCCGCGCGGCTCATGCCCAACCGTGCCCTCGCATGCGCCCTCGGCCACCACTTCCTCGCCCTCGGGCGTGACGAGGCAGACCGCCGAGCGGAAACGCGCCGTACGCGCCGCATCGGGCACGCGGGCCATGCGCGCCATGAGCTTCTCGTTGTTCGCGAGGTCGTCGCCATGGACGCCCGCCCAGCGCGCCGAACGCACGCCCGGCTCCCCGTCGAGCGCGTCCACGTCGAGGCCGGAGTCGTCGGCGACGGCGGGAAGGCCCGTCTCCATCGCCGCAGCGCGCGCCTTGATGAGCGCGTTCTCGATGAAGGTCTCGCCATCCTCCTCGGGCTCGGGGAAGTCGCCGAGCTCCTTCACGCTCACGAACTCCACGCCCGGAAGCACGGGAGAGAGGATCTCGCCTATCTCGCGCAGCTTGTGGGGGTTGCCAGTGGCCACCACCACGCGCTGTGGGTTCGCCATGGATTCGGGCATTTCCTCGCGGCGCTCGAAGGCCTCGCCAAGCGCCTCGAGCGTGGCGATGTCGACGCTCTCCACGGCCTTCAGGCGCCGCCCGAACACATACTCCCCCGCCACGGCAAAGGCGCCGAGCTCGGGAGACGTGGTGGCGAAGTGGTAGGCGGGATGCAGCTCAGGAGCCTCGCGCTCCTCGCCTTCGAGAGGCAGCGGCTCGGCGAGGGCGCCTGCGCGCTCAAGGTACTCGCGCACCTCGCGCGCCGTCTCCTCCGCCGAGGACACCACGCGCACGCCCGGCCCGAGCGCACGGCGATACTCGCGCGCGAGTAGCGGGAAGTGCGTGCAACCGAGGATGACGGCGTCGATGCCATGGCCGCGAAGGGGCGCGGTGTCCTCCTCGGCGATGGCGCGAACCTCGGGCGTGCTGAACGCCTCGCGATCGCTCATCCAGTCCTTGCCCATGGCGGCGGGCGAGGCGAGGTGGCTCTCCACCACCTCCACACCGCGCGCGGAGGGCGCCTGCCACACCCGCACACCCGCGTCGAGCGCGCGAATGGCGGCGGGATAGCTCCCCGACGAGCACGTGCCCTGCGTGGCGAGCACGCCCACGCGCCGCGTGTGGGTTTCCTGCACGACGGCGCGCGCACCCGGCACGATGACGCCGAGCACGGGGATGGGGAGCGATTGCTGCGCGAGGTCGAGGCCGGCCGCGGTGGCGGTGTTGCACGCAATCACGAGGAGCTTCACGTCGCGCTCGGAAAACCAGGCCACGATCTGGCGCACGAAGCCGCGCACCTCTTCCTGAGGCCGGGAGCCATAGGGGCAGCGCAGCGTATCGCCGAGGTAGATCATCGATTCAGCGGGCAGCTCGGACGCGATGGCGCGCGCGACCGTGAGCCCGCCAATACCGGAATCGAAGATGCCGATGGGCCGCCGATCCGCCATCTGCCCGCCTTTCCTCGCCGCGTTCGTCACCCGCTCAAGGGTACTCCGGTCTGCCGCGAGAGGCTCCTGCCACGAGAGGGTCCTGCCGCGAGCCCACTGCCGCGAGGCCCCTGCCGTGAGAGCCGGAGTTTCTGACTCGGAATCCCGATTCGAGGGGCCGAAAACACAGAAAGAGTGGCCTTCGCGCCGCGAAAAGACAGAAACTCCCGCCCTCACGCCAGATTTGGGCGGAATCCATGTCAGAAACTCTTGCCCTCGTGCCACCCGATGGCACAAGGCAAAGAGTTTCTGTGCTCCCCTGCCGCAAGACCGTGTAATTCTGAGATCTTATGTAAAGCACGAAGGGGACAGGAGGCGGTAACGGGACGCTTCCATGTAGCGGGACGCTTACATGCAACGGAGAGCTTCCACGGAGTGGGGAGCTTCCACGTGGGCAGACGGTACACTCATGCTCGAGTTTCCGATCACCCGCGTGAATTGCCATCCAGAGAAGCGCGCGCCATGGACGAGACGCTGCACAACGAGCACGACGAGGCATTCGCACCTTCGGCCTCCCCCATCGACGGTGAGAACGATGCGGCGGGCGTGCCCGAGGCACCGAGCATGCCGGAGGTGACGAACGCGGTGGATTTCTTCACCCCGGAGCCCGTGGATGCCGCGAGCCCTGGCCAAGGGGTTCGCTCCCCTGGCGATCCCCCGTCTCCGATGGGCCAGTACACGCAGGAGCCCCAGGGACAAGCTGCGCCTTCGCAGGGCCAACCCATGCCGTCACAGAGCCAGCCCGTGCCGCCGCAGGACAAGCCCGTGCCGCCGCAGGGCCAGTTCGTGCCGCCGCAGGGCCAGGCGATGCCGAACGCCGCTTCCTATGTCCCCATGGACGTCCCCGCCAAGAAACGCCCCACCAAGATGATCGCCATCATCGGTTGCATCGTGGTGGCCGCGCTCGTCGTGGTGGGCTTCGTCTTCTTCCAGAATGCAAACGCGCAGAAGAGCCGCGAGGACTACATCTCCACCATGGAGACCACGAGTTTCAGCATGCTCAACGGCGCGGCCGAAGCCGAGACGCTCTCCAACACGATCGTGAAGGTGTGGAACAGCGCGATCTTCGACAGCAGGAGTGCCTACCTGTGGGACAGCGACATCCAAGAGTACTACTCCGACGACTTCAACACCGCGCTTTCCCTGCTGTTTTCCGATCCCAGTACGCAATACACCGTGAGCGAGATCGAAAGCAACCAAGCGAGCGTCAAGAACATGATGAGCAAGTTGAGCAACCCGCCTGAGGACCTCCAGAACGCCTACAACACTCTGATGGATCTCTACAACGAGTACCTGACGCTCACCGATCTCGCGACGAGTCCAACGGGCAGCCTGCAGACGTTCAGCGCTACGTTCCACGATGCTGACACCAACTTCATGAATTACTACAACAGGCTCGAAACGCAGATCCCCAGCGAATAGCGACGGCAGGAATCCTTTCACCGAGGAGGACGGCTTACGGTGCAGCGAAGCTGCGCGGGTTAGTCCAGAAATCTCTTTCCGAACTCCTTTCGTCGAGGAGGGCCGGTTGCGGTGCGACGTGGAGCGTTGCGTGGAAAACGGCCCTCCTCGACACCAGCGCAGAAACGCTCTACCTCGCGCAAAACGCGAGGTAGAGCTCTGATTTGGCTCAGCCCGAGCGAACCCGCTTGCCGCGCACCGCTTCGCGGCACACCGCAAGCGGGCCCGTTCGGGCAAAAAACCGGACCCTTTGGGCCGGTTACTTGCGTTGGTGGGCGATAAGGGACTCGACGCGGAAATGCTTCGCATTTCCGCTGGGCTCGCGCGGAGTTCATGCGCTCGCCCCGCGAGGAGCCACAAGGGCTCCTCGCGCCCTACGGGTTCGAATCCCTCATCGCCCACCACGCAAAAAAGCCAGCCCGTTGGGCTGGCTTAAATGCGTGGTGGGCGATGAGGGATTCGAACCCCCAGCCTTGTGCGTGTAAAGCACCTGCGCTAGCCGTTGCGCCAATCGCCCGGTTTGTGGGAGCCACAGTGTAGCACGGTTGGCATTTTCGCAGGTACGTGCCGCAATGCGGATGTGTGGGCAGCCTATGGGGGCACGCGAGGCGACGCTATACTTTCTTGCCATGGCCACCTTGGGGACAATCCGCGAGCTGCTCGAGCGCGAGGGTCTTCTCGCGCAAAGTTCCCGTGTAGTGCAGACTGACGCCGCCCTTGACCTCGAAATCTGCGGCGCCGATTGCGATAGCCGTTTCGCCGCGCCCGGCCATCTCTTCATCTGCAAGGGTGCGCACTTCAAGCCCGCCTACCTCGAGCAAGCGCTCGCTCATGGCGCCGTCGCGTGGATGGCTGACGAGATGCTCGCCCACGAGCTCATCTCGAACGTACCTTTGGCGGCGAACACGCCCTCCCTCGTGGTGGGCGACGTGCGCCGCGCGATGGCCTTTGCCTCGGCGGAGACGTGGGGCCACCCCGATCGCGAGGTCGCGTGCCTCGGCATCACCGGCACGAAGGGCAAGACCACGACCGCACACTTCCTCCGCGAGATCCTCCGCGCCGCGGGCGAAGAGCCTGCGTTCATGGGCACGCATGAGATCTCCGACGGCCTCGCCACCGAGGAGACCGCGAACACCACGCCCGAGGCGCCCGACCTCTGGCGCCACCTCGCCAACGCGCGCGCCGCGGGGTGCCGCTACTGCGTGATGGAAATCTCCAGCCAGGGGCTGAAATACGACCGCACGCTGGACCTTCGCCTCGCAGTAGCCGCGTTTCTCAACATCGGAAACGACCACATCTCCCCCATCGAGCACCCGGACTTCGAGGACTATTTCTCCTCCAAGCTGCGCATCTTCGAGAACGCCGAGCGCGCGGTGGTGAACCTCGACTCGCGCGAAATAGAGCGCGTGCTTGCGGCTTCCTCAGGCATACCGCGCACGACCGTGGCGCTTGATGTGGTCGCGGGCCTGCCCGAGCCCGATTACCTCGCCACGGACATCGTCCACGCGAAGCGCGGCGTGGCATTCACCGCGCACACGCCCGAGGGCGAGGTGGCCGTGCACCTCGCGATGGAGGGCGCATTCAACGTAGCGAATGCGCTCACGGCGATGGCCATGGCCGCTGACCTCGGATTATCCGTGCATGTGGCGTCAGAGGCTCTCGCGCATGCCACCGTTCCCGGGCGCATGGAGCGCTTCTCCTCAGAAGACGAGCGTCTCCAGATTCTCGTGGACTACGCGCATAACGACCTCTCCTACCAGAAGTTCTTCGAGACGGTGGAAAGCGCGTGGCCGGATGCCTACATCGCGAGCGTCTTCGGAGTCTCCGGTGGCAAGGCGCTTGATCGCTATCACGACCTGCCTGCCATTGCCTCCGCACACTCCGACGCGATCTACCTCACGAGCGATGACCCTGGCGAGGAAGATCCCGCCGAGCTCGTCGCGCGCATCGCGAAGCATGTGCGTCCGGGCGTGCCCGCACGGAAGATCCCCGATCGTGAGGAGGCCGTCGAAGAGGCCTTCTACCTCGCCTATGGCATGTGGCGAGCGGGCGAACAGGTGGTGCTCTGCCTCCTCGGCAAGGGGCGCGAGAATTCCATCTACGCAAAGGGCAAGAACATCCCGATCGAAAACGACGCGATCCACGTGGAGCGACTCATGCGCGAGACCGGGCTCATCGACGACGCGCCGCACGGCGCACGAGGCGGGCTGACCCATGGCCTTTGATCCCGCCTACGAGGATTTCCGTCGCCTCGCGATCGCCCACCACGACCCTGCGATGGACGCGGATCCCTACGAGCAGACGCGTAAGGCCATGGCCTTCAGCCAGCAGTTTTCCTGGGGAAACGACGCGCTTGCCCTCTCGGACACCGACCGCGCGTTCCACCTCACGTGCGAGGCGGCGATTATCGTCGACGAAGAGCTGCCATTTCTCCCTGAAAGTGAAGGAGCGGTGAGGGCGGCGGACGCCCAGCGCCTCCTCGAAGAAGCGCTCTCGCTCGACGAGCACTGCTTCGACGCGCGCCGCATGCTCCACGCGCAAACCTCCGCCATCATGGACGACCACATCCACTTCCTCGAAGACCACGTGGACGAGGTTGAGAAGACGTGCTGGGAGCGCGCCGATCGCCTGACACGCAACGTGAGCGCCTCCGACCCCGTGTTCTTCGAGCGTGTGAGCCTTGAGCTTGCGCCCTACCAGCGCTGGCTCCAAAGCACGGCCGAGCTGAGCCTCCTCGGTGGGCGCTACCGCAAGGCCTATGACATCGCGCGTCGTAGCATTGAAATCGATCGATCCGACATGGCGGACAGCCGCTTCACCGCCGTGCTCGCGCTCGCGAAGCTCGGCGACGAGGACGAGCTCGAGGCCTTCGTGCAGTGGGTCGTGCCGGAGCTCGGCGATGCCGCGCGCGATGACGCGTGGATCCGCCTCGCGCGCATGGCGCTCGCCTGGCAAAATGACCGTCTCGAGGAAGCGGCGAGCCACCTCGACTGGATCCTTGCCATGTATCCGCACGCGGCCTCGGCCCTCACGCTGCAGTCGGAGCTCCCTGAGCCGATGTTCGCACGGCTCGCATGCGACCCCTATTCAAACGATGAGCTCGTGCTCGCCGTGAGCGAGGCGGCGGTGCTCCTTCAGGAAAGCGCAGATGAAAGCGGCCGCGGACCTCTTGGCGCATTCGTCGCCGAACATCCGGGGGTGCGCTCGGCCTATAGCCGCGAGCTCGAGTTTTACGGCGAGCGCGGTGAGGAAATGGACGAAGAGGACGGGGAGGAGGCCTAGATGGACGCACGCGAAGAGGCAATTCAGCGCACCGTGCTGCGCAAGGCGCGCGAGCTGGGCATTTCCTCCGATGCCGCGCGCAATGAGCTCGAGTTGAGCGTACGCGCCAACCCCGACACCTACCTCACCGGCGCGCCCGAGCGTGCGCTCATGCTGCTCGCCCAGACGCTCGAATCGATCGACGAGAGCCGCGATCGCGACGACTATCTCGACGACGACCAGTACCGCCTCGCATTCATGGCGCGAATGGGCACCCTCGCGGCGGCTTCGGAAAAGGCGCTCGAGATAGATCCCGCAAACCTCGACGCGAAGCTCCTGCTCACCATTGCCACGCCGCAGCCCGTGGACAAGCGCGTACGCACGATGGCCGGGGTGCTCGCCGAAGCCGAGGACGCTGCAAAAGGGCCTCACTCCGACGGAGCGCTCGCGAGGGAGCTCGGACTGCCCGAGGGCTACGCGAACCTCTTCTCGCGCCCCAAGCTACGCGTGCTCGCCGCCATCGCGCGCTGGAGCCTTCTCGCGGCGCAGCCGCGCCGTGCCGTGGGCAACGCCCTTCGCCTCCTCGCCGAAAGCAAGGATGAGCGCGACCCGCTTGGGGCGCGCTACACACTCGCCCTCGCCTATGCGCGCCTCGAAGACGAGGCCGGCTTCCAAGAGCTCGACCGCGCATGGGGCCATCGCGACAGCGCATGGAGCGCGCTTGCCCGGACGCTCCTCCTCTTCAAGCTGGATCGCATGCCCGCCGCACGCCGCGCGCTCACCGGCTACATCTCGGTGTACGAGAGCGGCGCCTTTGGCCTCGCGAGCCCCACGCTCGTGGAGCCCTACCTGCCAGATCGGCCGTATTTCGAGCCGGGAACGCTCGACGAGGTGGTGCTCGCCGTCCACGAGGCGGAGCCCATCATCGTGGACACGCCGGACTTCATGAACTGGTGCAACAGCCAGCCGAACTTCCGCGAGTCCGCGGACGCCTATGCGCGGCGCATGGGCTACGACGCATAGCCACACACGTAACCATCACGGCGCCTTTGCTACACTAGGCGGCGCTTGCGACCTCGCGCGAGCCATCATAGGTCCCCATCGTCTAGCGGCCTAGGACTCCGCCCTTTCAAGGCGGCAACACCGGTTCGAGTCCGGTTGGGGGCACCACTTGTTTTCGCAGGTAGATGTGGGTGTGGACGAGTGCTTGCGTCCGGCGTCCGAGCGCTGCGGACACAACGGAGCGACTGGTTTAGTGGTTTGGCGTGTTGCTGGCGTCCATCCCGTTGACCTACCTCGCGATTCTCGCCCTAAGCCATGCCACGACGCCCCTCGCGCAGGGCCCTCAGAAGCTCGATGTCGTGCCGATCCTTGTCGCGCAGCTCGTAACCTGAATGGAACGCCTCCTGCCCAAGGAGCGATATGCACGGCACCCTGCGACCCAGAAACTCGGTGAAGCCGAAGTAATCAGGAACGAACTCGTACCAGCCGCCCTCGGGGTCTGCCTGTCTCGACGTGCCGTCGCCGAGGAGCTCGAAGGGGTGCGCGTCCAGGTAGCCGAGCTCGTCGCTGTAGAGCTCCGCCCTCACGGGGAGCTCGTCGGTGTCCATGGCGTAGTCCCTTTCGGTGAGCGTGCGCAGCACGGCCTCCAAGCAGGTGGCATCGAAGTCGATGTCGACATCGCGGTGCTCCCGCGTCTGGCGCCCGAAGAGCGCGTCCACCCCCCAGCCGCCGTCCAGCCAATAGCGGCACCCGATGGAGTCGAACAGCCCGATTACCTCCAGGAGGTCTGCCGTCGTAGTCGATTCCCTTCGCATGGCTTTACCCCATCAGTCCACCCAGCACCTCGAAAGCGATGTGCCGCTAGCGGAAACCTTACCTGCAAGGACATGTCTTCGATCGTGTCAAGAACCGTGGCGTAACAAGCAGGCAGGCGCATTGACGTCCCCCTGCTCGCCAGCGGATAGGTCGTTGTAGTTAATGCTAACAAACACACCATCTGCACGGTCTCGCACTATTTGGCCGTGAAGCACATGCTGGTCGATCAAAGCTTCGGCAGGTATGGCTCCCAGAAGGGGCATTCCCTCCAGTTGCCCGTGAAGCCCATGCGCTCTTGGTTGCGAGGTGT
This sequence comes from uncultured Atopobiaceae bacterium, assembly GCA_947626465.1. Classification (GTDB taxonomy): domain Bacteria; phylum Actinomycetota; class Coriobacteriia; order Coriobacteriales; family Atopobiaceae; genus CANRLS01. The sequence goes on along the minus strand of CANQSI010000035.1, from coordinate 4 downwards.
CAGG
>CANQSI010000034.1 GCA_947626465.1 uncultured Atopobiaceae bacterium | reverse complement strand
GCGGCGGCCACGGCCTTAGCGAAGGCGTTCTCCGCTGCCTCGAAGGCGGCCACCTTCGCCCCCTCCGAGCTGGTGGAAACCTGCGTCGCGGCCTCGCTCGCCGAGCTCCCGCGGATGATGCGATCGCGCATGGCCTGCAAATCGCCGCTACGCCGCACCTGGCCCGTCACCCAGCGCACGCCGGAGTGGATCACCCCCGCGCATGCGGCGAGGGCCACGGCGAGGGGCACCCACCAAAACGGTGATTCGAGGCTGGGAAGGAAGTAGCACGCCACCGAGCCGAGCGCACCGGCGACGATGATCACGCGGTTCACCGATTTCGAGCGCATGGCATGGTACTTGGCCTCGAGCACGACATCGCGCTCCGGGCCGGAGTAGTACTGCTCGATGCGGTAGATGCTCGTGCGCTGCAGTGCCTCGTAGTTGTAGAGGATGCTCTGCGCCACGCGGTCGGCGAGGATGCCGTGGGCGATGAGCCACACGCCCACGGCCGCCACGCAAAACCCGAACCCGTTCGCCAAAAGCGGGAGCTTCGAGGCGTAGAGCACGCACCAGAGGACGATCGCGCCCACGACGACGGCCGCGCCTCCGAGGATGAAGCGGAGCTCGACGCGCCTCGCCTCGTGGATCTGCTCCGGGGTGAAGGAGAGGTCGGTGTAGGGGTTGGCCTCCATGAAGTCCTCGTTGTCCTTATGCGAGAACCTGAGCATCACGATGCCCACCACCACGAGGGCGATGAGCGTGAACGAGGCGCTCACGTGGGTGTTCGAGAATTTGTATTGGATGAGCTGGTCGCTCTCGAAGTGGATGAACCAGTCGAGCACCCAGGCGAGCCGAGAGGCGTCGGCGTTCTCCATGGGCGGAAGGAGCATGCAGAAGCTGCTCACGCCGATGGAGGCCACGAGCACGGCGAGCCCGAGCGGCGTCCAGAGCGCGCGCTTGTGCACGTGGTATTCATAGCCGTTGAAATGCGCGCGATGCGCCATGCTCGCCCCTCCGATCTCCTCACTCGTGGCTATACCCCATTGCGTGGGTATAGTCAGGGTGTAGCTGTGAAAATCTTGGAAGGAAGGTCTTGCCATGGCTGAGAACGGAACCACGCCGCAGGTGCCGAGCGCAGATGACATCGTCAATTCCCTGCATACCATCTTCCTCGCGGGCGTGGGCGCCATCGCCGCCTCCGCGGAGAAGGGCTCGGAGCTCTTCCAGAGCCTCGTGGACAAGGGACAGGCGACGGTGGACGAGGGCAAGGCCAAGAACGCCGAACTCATCCAAAACGTGAAGACCCGCATCGACGACACGAAGAACGACGCCATCCGCACCTACCTCAAGAACCTCTCGCCGGAGCAGCGCTCGGCATTCGTGGAGAGCGTGCGGCGCGCGGCCGACGAGGCCGAGGCCGAGGCGCAGAAGGCCGCCGACGCGGCCGAGGTCACGGCGGACGACGTGGCCGCCGAGGCCGTGTCCGTCGACGTCGACGCCGACGACGAGGCGTAGGGCGCGTCCTTCGGCGCCCGCGCGAGCCTCCCGTGGATCCCCGCACCGTATCATCTGGGAACCTCGAGGGAGAGGCCCTCGAGGATGACGGCTCCCGAAAGGTGGGCGACGAGACCCTCACGGCCGACGGCGAGGCGCTCACGGCAGACGGCGAGGAGGTCACCCTCTCGCTCATAGGCGAGCGCGTGCGCGAGCCGAAGGTCCAGCGGCGTGCCCGCGCCGAGCGCCTGCGCGAGGTGCTCGGCATCGTGCGGCGCTACGACATCCTCCACGGCCTCACGCCCCTTCAGTTCAAGGCGCTCCTCGAGGAGCTCGGCCCCACCTTCGTGAAGGCGGGGCAGATCCTCTCGATGCGCACGGAGATCATCCCGCCCGCCTTCTGCAGCGTGCTCGAGGAGCTCCGCACCCACGTGGAAGCGATGCCCTTCTCCGTCGTGGAGGAGGTGCTCGAGGGCGCCTACCAGCGCCCGCTCGGCGAGGTCTTCGAGATGATCGACCCCGTGCCCTTGGGAAGCGCCTCGATCGCGCAGGTGCACAAGGCAAGACTCGTCTCCGGCGAGCTCGTGGCCGTGAAGGTGCAGCGTCCGCACGTGAAGGAGACGATGGCGCAGGACATCGAGGTGCTCCGCCAGCTCGTGCGGCGCTTCGGTTCGCTTCTGAAGAGTCTCCAGGTGATGGACTTCCAGGGGGTGGTCGACGAGCTCTGGGAGAGCTTCACCGAGGAGACGGACTTCCTCGCCGAGGGGAGGAACCTGCGCGAGTTCCGCGAGGCCAACCAGGGCCTCGCCTACGTGACGGCGCCGAAGCCCTACCTCAGCCTCTCCACGAGCGAGGTGCTCGTGATGGAGTACGTGGAGGGCATCTCCATCTCCAAGCCCGAGAAGCTCGTGGACGCCGGCTACGACCTCACCGACATCGGCGAGAAGCTCGTGGAGAACTACGCCAAGCAGGTGCTTGACGACGGCTTCTTCCACGCCGACCCACACCCCGGCAACATCATGATCCGCGATCGCAAGATCGTGTGGATCGACCTCGGGATGATGGGGCGCCTCTCGTCCTACTACCGAGACATCCTCCGGAGCATGATGCGCGCCGTGGCGAGCAAGGACTCGCCCGCCCTCGCACGCGATCTCCTCGCGCTCTCGCAGACGCGCACGTCGAGCGACGTGGATCGCTCGGCGCTCCTCGCCGACATCGACCAGATCATCGAGACGTACGGCTCCATCGACCTCGCCGAGCTCGACATCGGGCGCTTCCTCGCCGACCTCATCTCCCTCGCGAGGCGCTTCAACGTGGAGCTTCCCGGCGCGATGACGATGATCGCGCGCGGGCTCGTGACGCTCGAGGGCGTGCTCGACGAATTCATCCCCGGGGTGTCCATGATCGCCATCATGGAGGAGCACCTCGAGGGACAGATCGACCCGGTGGCCGAGGTGGGGGATGAGCTGAAGGGCCTTGCCCTCGAGAGCCGGCGCGCCCTCCACGGCACGCTCGACGGGCTCTCCCAGCTCGGGCTCGTCACCTCCATGCTCACCCGCGGGCAGCTGAAGGTGAACATGGACTTCTCGGGCTCCACCGATCCCGTGGACGACCTCTCGCACGTGGCCGACCGCCTCACCCTCGGCGTCATCGTGGCGGGGCTCCTCCTGGGAAGCGCGATGCTCATCCAATCGGGCGTGTCGAGCGGCATCCTCGCGCTCCCGATCGTGGGGCTCATCGGCTACGGCATCGCGCTCCTCATGGCGCTCTACATCGCATGGGACATCTGGAAGCGCCATCGGCGGCGCAAGAGGGGCGAGGCATAGGCACCCCGCGCGGCGTTTTTGCTATACCTAACGGCGGGTTTGCACAGTGTTTGGGGGAGCCATGGCCAAGGCCGACGCTAAACGTTCGAGCGAAGAGCGCCTCGAGGAGGAGATCAGCCAGGCGGTGGACGAGCTTGCCTGGTGGCAGAAGACCGTCGTCTACGAGTGCTATCCGAAGAGCTTCCAAGACACGCGCGGCCAGGGCACGGGCACGCTCAAGGGCGTTACCGAGCACCTCGACTACCTCGAGCGCCTTGGCATCGGCGCCCTCTGGCTCACCCCGTTCTACCCCTCGCCCATGAAGGACAACGGCTACGACGTGGCCGACTACTGCGCGATCAACCCGGAGTTCGGCACGATGGCCGACATGGACGAGCTCATCGCCGAGGCGAGGAAGCGCGACATCCGCATCATCGTGGACCTCGTGTTGAACCACACCTCGAACGAGCATCCGTGGTTCATCGAATCCTCCTCGAGCAGGGACAATCCCAAGGCCGACTGGTATGTGTGGGTGGATCCGAAGCCCGACGGCTCCGCGCCCACGAATTGGCGCGGCTGCTTCGGCGGCTCCGCGTGGACGTGGTGCGAGGCGCGCCAGCAGTACTACCTCCACACCTTCGGCGACTACCAGCCCGACCTCAACTGGGAGAATCCCGACGTGCGCCACGCGCTCTACGACGCCGCGAGGTTTTGGCTCGATAAGGGCGTGGGCGGCTTCCGCATCGACGCGATCATCTACATCAAGAAGCCGCCGCTCGAAGACGGCAAGGTGGACGCGCCCGACGGCCTCGCCTCCATCCACGACGTCGAGGCCTGCGTGCCGGGGATCATGGACTACCTCTGGGAGTTCAAGCACGAGGTCATCGATGGCACGGACGCCTTCACCATCGCCGAGGCCTCGAGCGTGACGCCCGAGACGATCGGCGAGTGGGTGGGGCCTGACGGCGTCTTTGACGTGGTGATCGAATACAGCGCCATCCACGTGATCCGCGGAGGCACGCCGCACTGGTTCGAGCGTCCCGGCTGGAAGCTCTCCGACCTCACGAACACCATCACGCGCATCCAGAAGAACACCGCGGGCGACAAGTGGTGCTGCGTCTACCTCGAAAACCACGACCAGCCTCGCTCACCGAACCACTTCTTCCCCCACGACAGCGCCTTTGAGGTCGAGGCGAAGCTCCTCGGGCTCGTGCTCCTCACGCTCCGCGGCACGCCCTTCATCTACCAGGGCGAGGAGCTCGCGATGACGAACCAGTACTACCCCTCGCTCGACGACTACGACGACGTGGAGATGAAGGGGCAATACGCCCAGGCGCTCGAGTACGGCGTCGAGCCGAAGGAGGCGCTTCGCCTCGTGGCGGAGTACTCGCGCGACAACGCGCGCTCGCCGATGCAGTGGGATGGCTCGAAGAACGCGGGCTTCACGACGGGCGAGCCGTGGATGCGCGTGCACGAGGACTACAAGACGGTGAACGCCGCGCACGAGGACGAGAGTGCCTCGTCGGTGCTGAGCTGGTTTCGCCACCTCGTCTTCCTGCGAAACCACCTCGCGATCCTCCTCGCGGGCGACTACCTGGACCTCATGCCGGGCGACGAGCGCATCTACGCGTTCGAGCGGCGCCTTAAGGGCACGCGCGCGGTGGTGCTCGCGAACTTCACGAACGAGACGCAACGCTACGACCCCGCGCTCGTGGAGGGCGTGCTCGTGCACACCTCCTCGCTCGGGCTTCCCGAGAGCGTGGAGGACGGCGTGCTTCGCCCGATGGAGGCCGTGCTCTACGTGTCGCCGCGCTACCTCGTGCCCGCCACGTAAGCGCAGGACGCCCGACCTTTAGGCGGCCTTTAGGCAACGCGGGCAGAGTGGGGTCGCACGTTTTTCGTCGAGCATGATCGAGCTGGAGGCGCCATGCGGCTCTTGGTGGCAGAGGACGAACGCGATCTCGCCGAGGTGATTGGCGTCTACCTCGAGCGGCATAACTTCGCCGTGGACGTGGTGAACGACGGCGCGGCGGCGCTCGCGCATGGCGAGACCGGCGTCTACGACGCCATCATCCTCGACATCCTCATGCCCAAGATGGACGGCATCGAGGTGCTGCGGCACCTTCGCGCCGAGGGCATCGCGACGCCGATCATGCTCCTCACCGCGAAGGGCCAGAAGGCCGACCGCATCGCGGGCTTCGACGCGGGCGCGGACGACTACCTGCCAAAGCCCTTCGCGCCCGATGAGCTGCTCGCGCGCGTGCGGGCGCTCCTCCGACGCCGTGGCAGCTACCAGGCGCAGGTCCTCACGTTCGGCGACCTCTCGCTCGACACCGGCACCTCGACGCTCAGCGCGCCGGCGGGAGCGGTGGAGCTCCCGCGCCGCGAGTTCCAGATCCTCGAGTTCCTCATGGCCAACCCGGCGCGCGCCTTCAGCGCGGAGGAGATCCTCGAGCGCATCTGGGGCTGGGACGCAGAGGCCGAGGTGAGCGTGGTGTGGGTGCACATCTCCAACCTGCGCAAACGTCTCGTCGCGCTCGGCTCGCACGTGGGCATCAAGGCCTCGCGCGGGCTCGGGTATCGGCTCGTGGAGGATGGGGCGTGAGGCCGGTCGATCCCAGGAACGCCTCGGACGCGGCGCCCTTGCCGAGGGCTGCGAAGCGTCCCCACGGCCGCCTCGCGAAGCTCCGTAAACGCTTCGTGGGCCTCACCATGCTCGCCGTGGTGGGGGTGCTCGTGTTCGTGGGGCTCGCGGTGAACGTGGCGAACTCCATGGCCACGACGAGCGACCTCGACCACCTCCTCACGCTCATCTACTACAGCGAATCGAATACCACGAGCTCGCGCACCACCACGCCCTACCTTGACGACGACTACGACGAGGATTTCGACGAACGCGACGTGGACGACTGGGAAGAGCTCGTCGACGAGGGCCCAAAGGGCTTTTGGGAACGCCCGCTCACCCAGGAGACGTCGTTCGCCACGCGCTGGTTCTCCGTGCGCTGGGCTCCCGGCGGCTCGATCGCCGAGGTAAACCTCGCCCACATCGCTTCGGTTTCCGAGCGGGATCTGCCCGTCTACGTGGCCGCCGCCACGAAGGCGGGCCCCGGCTTTGGCTGGGAGGGCGACTTCCGCTACCTCGTGGTGAGAGGGCAAGCGCTCTCCGAGGCCATCTTCCTCGATGCCTCCGACGAAGTGCATGCGATCTCCACGCTCGCGCTCCTCACGGTGGCGGTGGTCGTGGTGAGTGCTGCGGCCATCTTCCTCCTCGTGTGGGCGCTCTCGGGCTGGGTCGTGCGGCCCTTCGCCGAGGCCGACGAGCGCCAGCGTCGCTTCGTGACCGACGCATCGCACGAGCTCAAGACTCCGCTCGCGACGATCCTCACCTCGCTCGGCATCCTCAAGATGGACGTGGGGGAGAACCGCTGGATCGAGAAGGCCGACGCCTCGGCCGAGCGCATGGGCGAGCTCGTGGACGAGCTCGTGACGCTCTCGCGCCTCGACGAGGAGGGGGAGCGCGAGAAGACCACCTTCGACGCCTCCGCGGCGGTACTCGACGTGGCTGAGGGCTTCAAGGACGTGGCCGAGGCCAAGGGCCACGCGCTCATGCTCCACGTGGCGCCCGAGCTCTCCTACACGGGCGACGCGGCGGGGCTCCGGCAGATCGTGTCGGTGTTGCTCGATAACGCGGTGAAGTACACCACGCCCGGCGGCACGATCTCGCTCACCCTCGAGCGCGCGAAGCGAAAGGGCCTCCACCTCGAGGCGACGAATCCCGCGGAGCCCATGGATGCGGACTCGCTCGCGCACCTCTTCGATCGCTTCTGGCGTCCCGATTCCTCGCGCACGCGCGAGAGCGGCGGTTTCGGCATCGGCCTCTCCATCGCCCGAGAGCTCGCCGAATCCGCAGGCGGCACGATCACCGTCGAGCAGGACCCCACCGGCATCCTCCGCTTCGACGTCACCCTGCCCTAGATTGGGTGCTATGAAAAGCCGCAGTTGCGACAATCAATGAGCTAGGGAATCAGCAAAACGTGAGCGAGGCGCTCTGGGGTGCCTCAGATAGACAGGATCTCGGGCACGTAGCGTACTTACGCTACGTGAGTGCCCGAGATCGTGGCTAGATGAGGTGCATCCAGAGTGCCGCAGCGTCGACTAACGAGTCCGCTTGTCCACAGCTTTTGATATGGCGTTGCCGAGGGATTGGACGACCTCGACGAGGATCACACAGAGGATGACGGCGGCGACCATCACATCGGGCTGGTAGCGCTGGTAGCCGTAGCGAATGGCGATGTCGCCGAGGCCGCCCGCGCCCACGCAGCCGGCCATGGCCACGAAGCCGAAGAGCGTGATGAAGGTGATGGAGGCGCCGCGCACGAGGCTCGGAAGGCTCTCCTTGAGGTAGACCTTGTAGACGAGCTGCCAGGCGCTCGCGCCGAAGGCCTCTCCCGCCTCGATGAGCGAGGCGTCGACCTCGGCGAGGCTCTGCTCCACCATGCGCGCCACGAAGGGCGTCGCGCAGACGACGAGCGGCACGATGGCGCCGGAGACGCCGAGCGAGGTGCCCACGACGAGGCGCGTGAAGGGGATGATGGAGAAGAGCAGGATGATGAAGGGGATCGAGCGCCCCACGTTGATGATCCATCCGAGCACCGCGTGCACGGCGCGGTTGGGCCGCAGATTCCCCTCGCCGGTGATGAGCACGAGCACGCCGAGCGGGATGCCGAGCACGTAGGCGAAGAGGCAGGAAACCGCCGTCATCACGATGGAATCCCACGTGCCCTCGAGCAGCAGCTGACCGTATTCGGCGAAGAAGGCCGCAAGCCAATCCATGGGCTAGATCACCGCCTTCTCGCGCTCGTCCTCCGGAAAGTCTTGGATGACGGTGTCGAAGAGCAGGAGATCCTTCGTCATCTGCGCCTTGGGGTGGGCGAAGACCTCGCGCGTGGTGCCCTCTTCCACGATGCGCCCGTCGTCGATGACGGCGATGCGGTTGCAGATGCGCTGCGCCACGGCGAGCGAGTGGGTGATCACGACCATCGTCACGCCGAGCTCGCGGTTCACGCGCCCCAAGAGCTCGAGGATCGACATCGTCGTGCGCGTGTCGAGCGCGCTCGTGGCTTCGTCGCAGAGCATGATGCGCGGGCGGTTCGCGAGCGCGCGGGCGATGGCCACGCGCTGCTGCTGGCCCCCCGAGAGCTGCACGGGGTAGGCGTCGGCGAGGTCGGAGAGGTCCACCATCTTGAGGAGATCGGCCGCGCGGGCGAGGCGCTCCTCCTTCGCCACCCCGCGGATCTCGAGCGGAAAGCACACGTTCTCCGCCACGGAGCGCTGCTGGAAGAGCGAGAAGTTCTGGAAGATCATCCCGATGAACTGGCGGAG
>CANQSI010000033.1 GCA_947626465.1 uncultured Atopobiaceae bacterium | reverse complement strand
TCCTCGGACGCGCCGAGGACGGGCTCGCCGTCCACGATGGTGACGTCGCCGTTCTCGACGGGCGCGGGCACGTCCTGCCCCATCAGCTCGTCGGCGATGGCCTGCAACGGGCACATGCCCAGCACCATCGACGTCGTGACCACGGCGACGAAGAGCTTGTGGAGCAGTGTCGGTTTCTTGTTCATCGCTCTCTGCCAATGGCTCTCTACATCAGGTGATAGACAAAGTTCTTCTGGGCGGTTACGCCGCCCATGCTGTTCAGCGCATCCACCACGTCGTCTTCGGTCGCGTCTCCCTCAAACGTGATCTTCACGACGCCGCCGGTGCCGTCGGAGCCTTCCGTCACCTGCTCCACGGCCACGATCGTGCCGTTGGCAAGCGCGGCCCCCGGCACGAGCTGGTCGAGCACGCTCGGATCGTCGATGCTCACGAGCACCTCATTCGGCACGTACTCTGTGGTTTCCTGGTCTTGCATGGAAGGATCCGTGTCCAATCCGACGGTGGCTGCGTCGGGCGGGTTCGAGACGTCTCCGTTCTCGCTTTCCGCCCCCGAGCCGTCGAGTGAGTTCACGCCCGCAGACGACGCCGACACACCAAGCACGATGGCCACGATCGCGACCACGACCGCGGCCCCGGCGGCAACGAGCCACCATGCGCGATGTTCACGCGGAATCTGCATGCGTACGCTGGGCTTTCAGCCCCTCCCCCTTCGGCTTTGTAGAGCGCCGCTCCACCCGCACGCACTACGCGCGGGCAAAACGGCATGGCTTTTCAGCTGAAAGTTTACCTGAAAGGAATCTTAAACTTGGGCCCTACGCTCGTATTTCTTTCTCCATCACGAGTGCTCCACGGCCTTGTGGAATTCGTGGAGTGGGCCCCCAAATCGCGATCCAGTGTGAATGAATTTCGCCTTTGGTATCAGAACACCGCGGGCTCGGCCGTCTCCGCGTAGGTGAGATCAAACAAAGGGTCCGTGTCGAGCGCGGCCTCCATCGCCCTTCGTGCGTGTTCCTCGAGGTAGATGGCTGCCTTATGCGTGCCCATGCCCTTGGGAGCGCGAATGGGCTCGCCCACGTGCACCACGAAGCCCGGCTTCGCGAAGAGGCTCTTCAGGATGCCCTCGCCCGGCGCCTGCACGAGCGTCACCGGCACCACCGGCACGTGCTGCACCGCGGCCACCTGGAACGCACCGCGCTTGAAGGGCTGGAGCCCGGGGTTGTAGGGCACGAGGTCGCCTTCGGGAAAGATCGCGATGTCGTCGCCCGCGGCGAGCGCCTCTTGCTGGCGCGCCACCATCTCGCGCGTCTCCGCGAGCGTGTGCCCCACGAAGATCGTCCCGAGCGCCCGCACGATCGGCCCCCACACGTGGCCGTAGCCGTTGCTCGCAAGCGCGAGGAAGCGCAGCCGATGCGGCCAGAGCGCCACCGCGGCCATGACGCTGTCGAGGTAGCTCACGTGGTTGATCACGACGACGCTTCCCGCCGGCGTCCTGCTTGGGCCGTCGTGGACCACGCGTGCGCCGTAGGTGAGCCGCACGACCACGCGAAGGATGGGCACCACCGCGGAATAGAAGGCGCGCTGGCGCCGCTCGCTTTCCTCGCTCGGCTTCGGGTTGAGGTCGGCTACCTGCGGGAAGAACTCCCCGTTCGGTTCGCGTGCGAGGCCATGCGCCTTTGCGAAGCGCTCCGCCGCGGACGCGGTCGCGAGCTGGCGGGCCTCGGCCTTGGCGAGCTTTCGCTGGGCGCGATCAAGCGCCGCGCTGCTCCGCTCGCCCGGCGCCGCCTTCGCACGCTCGTCGGCGCGAAGCTCGGCGATGAGGGCACGCTCGAGGTCCTTCTCGGCGCGCATCGCAGCACGCGAGACCTTGCGGATCTCCCGCGGCGTCGGCCGAGTCTGAGTCGGGGCCTTAGGCGTGCCCGCGCGCGGGCGAGTGGTGTTCACGGCGCGCTTCATCGTGCTCCCGTCGCGCTCGGTCCACCGAGCGCCGCCGTGGCCATACCGTGGGCCATTCCAGGGCTCAAGGCGAGGTCAGAGGCACCGCGCACCGCCACCGAGGAGCCCCTCAGGCGATAGGCGAGCTCGTCGTCGGCCACCGCCTGCTCGGCCATGCGCTCGAACGCCTCGGCGCTCTTGCGGAGCCGGAGCCCCTTGGCTTCCTCGAGGTAGAGCTCGCGCGTGGGGGCGAGCGCCTCGGGATGCTCGGCCCACCAGTCGATCACGCTCGCGAGGCCGTCCACGTCGCGTGCGGCGAAGAGGCAGTGTGAATCGACCGCGTACTTCGAGGGCGCGCTCATCGGCGACTGCGCGACGATGGCCACCGACCCCGAGGCAAACGACTCGAGCACGGAGATGGCCTCGATGTCGGCCACGGACGCATGGATGGTGAGCGGGCAGCAGCGCATGACCTCGGCGAGCGATTCCTCGTCGTAGTAGCCGATGGTCATCGACACCCCGAGCCTGTCGGCGAGCGCCATCAGGCGCCTCTTCATGTAGCCCTGCCCCGCGAGATGCAGCGTGATCTGGTCTTTGTACCGGGAGCGCGCGATCGCCTTGATGATCGTGGACTGGTCCTTCTCCTTGCCGAGGCGCCCCACGGAGAGGATCTGGATCCTGCCCGCGGCGTCGATGAGCGGCGCGGCCTCGGCGCGCGCATGGAAGAGCTCGGGGACTCCGTTCGAGATCACATGGAGATGCGCGTGGTAGCCGTGGCGCCGAAGCTCGCTCGCGATCATCGTCGAGGGGCAGTGCACGTGGCGCACGCGATCGTAGAGCACGCGGCGGAAGTGTCCGTAGAGCGCGCTCGAGATGAGCGGCGCGCGACCGATGCGCGCGTTGTAGGTCACGTTCTCCGGCTGGAGGTGGAAGGCGGCGGACACGGGCACGTGGTGCACGCGCGCCCATGCGAGCGCCGCGCGCTCGAGCTCGAATGGCAGGAAGAGGTGGATGAGATCCACGCCGTCAAACGCACGGCCAAACACGGCCTCGTCGGGCTCTCCGAAGCGAAAACCGCAGGTGTGGGATACGGACGACACGACGGGAATGTCCTTCTCGGGCACGGGGAACGCGTCTTTGCCGCTCGCGCCCACGCCCACCATGCGCACCTCGTGGCCGAGCTGGCGAAGCTGCTCGGCGAACCGATACGCCGTCACGGACGTGCCGTTGCCGTGGCCGGAAAGGTCGTCGCACACAAACGCGAATCTCATCGTGTCCTCCTCTCGGGCATCGGGCGCGGCCAACGGTTCACGCCCCGCTCGATGGAGGGTTCATACCCCTGCGTCTAGCAGGGATCTCTAAGAGTGCTTTCAGGTTTCTCGCAAAGCTGCCACGGTATCAGAAATTGAAGGCGTAGTGGTCGTACGCGTTGATCACCGTCGTCGGGCCGAGCTCCGAGCGCCTCGGCACCTTGTGGTCGTAGCTTTGGTGGATGTGGCCGTGGACGAAATATTTCGGCTGGTAGCGGGAGAGGAGATCGTTGAAGCACTCGAAGCCCATGTGCGTGTCGGAGTCGAAGTCGTTCACGCCGCGCGCGGGCGCGTGGGTGAGGAGGATGTCGATGCCCTTGGCCTTGCGAATCTTTCGCCTGAGCTTCCACGCGCGCCAGCGCATCTCCTTCTCCGTGTACATCGATTCGCAGAAGTCCTTGTAGCGCACGCAGCCGCCGAGCCCCGCGATGCGAAGCCCCGCCGCCTCCACCACCCGATCCTCGGCGCACTCGCACCCGCCGGGAGGGTTGCGGATGAGGGCGTCGTCATGGTTGCCGCGCACGTAGACGAGCGGCGCGCGCCCGAGCGTCACCAAGAACTCGAGGTACTCGGCATTAAGGTCGCCGCAGGAGAGGATGAGGTCGAACTCATCCAAACAGCCCGGGCGATAGTAGTCGTAGTAGGGCGCGGCGGGCACGTCTGCAATCGCGAGGATCCTCGTCATCCCGCGAGCACCCCCGCGATGCCCACCGTGGCCTTCGCGATGTCGCTCAGCTCGTTCCACGTGGGGATGGCGCCCACCACATTCTCGTTCAGCCAGTCCATGTTGATGATCTGCCCCGCTGATAGCGCCTGGTCAACCGATATGATCTCTCGCCCGCCTTGGGCCTTGAGGGGCCCGCGGAAGGGCTTCAAGAGCCCCGCGCAGATGCCTCGCTCGAGCATCTTGGCGAGCTTCATCGTGGCGTCGGGGACCTCGTCGGAGTAGCGCATACCCACAACCCCCGCGCTCATTCCCCAGAAGTAGTTCACCGCACGGCTGGTGGTGTCGTACTCGGTTTGCAGGGACCTGTCCCGGTTTTGGCGGATGAGGGTTTCGTAGTAGGCGCCCCAGTACCACATCGGTTGCGCGAGGTTCACCGCGCCGCCCTCCGTGAGGAGCGTGAGGCCGAAGGCGGCGCCATCGCGGTCTGCGAGGCACTTCTGGTCTTGCGAGGAGAGGATCCATATGCCCTCGCGGATGAGGCGCTCCTCGGCCTCCGGGACCCCCTCGCAGTCTTTCAAGCTCGACCATTCGAGATGCACCTTCGCGAACGGGTTCGCACAGGCCACGCCGAGCGCGAAGCCGTTGATGCCCGCCACCTGCCCGGGGATGGGGTAGTTGCAGATGTAGCCCACGTCGCTTGTGCCCGCGAGCGCCCCCGCGATGATGCCGGCGATGAACTTGGCCTCGTACATGCGCGGATAGTAGGTGCGGATGTAGCGGTGCTGCTGGTTGATCGAGCAGTTGAGGATCGTCGCCTTCGGATGCTCCACTGCGGCGGTGAGGCTCGCCGGCAAAAGGCGCGGCGAGGTGGTGAAGATCATCGTGCAGCCGTCGTCGATGGCCTCTTCGATCACCGTGAGCGGGTTGCCGTCGAGCGCGTCGAAGTACGCGCGCGTCTCGATGGCGTCCTGGAACACCTGCTGCACGTACTCCCTCCCCAGCTCATGGCCATAGGTCCAGCCGGAGAGCTCGGGGGTTTCATCGTGGACGAAGGCGACTTTCAGGACCTTCGGGGTGGGCTTCAGGAAGGGGACGCTCAGCCGCTTCGCGTCGCCTTCCTCGGGCGCCACCTTCACCTCGATGGGCTGCTCTTCCTCGACGAGGACGATCTCCTCCCAGATCTTCTCGAGCGAGATGCGGATCTGCGCGATCGTCTCGGTGCGAAGGGTCGCGTAGCCGAATATCTCGAGGTAGGCGAGCATGGCGTCGCCGATGGTGGCGTCCACGTCGGCGCCGCCCTCCGCCTCGAAGGCCGCGCGGAACGAGTAGAACGCGCCCTCGAAGTCCTGGCGGTCCTCCTCCGTCCAGCGCGTGCCGGGCTTCTTGCCGAGGAGCTCTTGGATGCGGAGGTACCCGCCGGGGCGGCTGAACTCGAGGTAGTTCACGCGCGAGTGCGCGTAGAACTCGAGGTACTCCTTGTAGATGGGGTGGTCGTCGAGATCCTTCGGCAGCACGCGGATGACATTGGCGTAGACGGACGGCGCGCCGAAGTACTTGAGCACGCTCACGCGCTTGTTGCCCTCTTCCACGTAGTAGCGGTTGAGGTACTCGTAGACCTTCACCGGATCGCGGATGCCCTCGTCGAGGTGCGCCTCGCAGAGTCGCTCCCATTTGATCGCGAATTCGGAGTTCTCCGACATGAGCGGCATGAAGTTGCTCGCAAAGGCCGTCGTGCGACCCACCGCGCGCGTGCCCACGATGTGTTCGGTGGGGATGTGCATGAGACCGAGATGCGCACGCTGCGCCATCTGCTCGCTCGCCACGAAGTCGTCGAGCACCGGCAGGTAGGGATAGTCGCCCCTGCTCGCCGCGTGCCGAAATGCGCGCTGGCCGAGCTTAAGGGCGCTACGGTAATCAGAAGGGTCCGCCATGGTCTACCTCGCTTTTGACGTTCCTTCGCACGAATCCTTACCCAACGCGCCCCGCTTGAGCTTCGCATATTTCCAAGGATCTTCGCCGCGTAGGCGCGCCTCCACCGATTCCCTACGTGGCGGAAAAGAAGAGGCACTGCGGCAGATGGGGCGGGAGGCGCTGCTTAGTTCAGCGGCGAGAAGTCGTCGGGGGAGACGTCCTCGAGGAAGGCCTTGAACTCGGCGTATTCCTTCTCGACCTCTTCGCGGCGCACGCTCTCGAAATCGGGCACCGAGGCGGTCTTCAACACCTTCGACTCGCAGAAGACCGGCGCCTTCACGCGGAGCGCGAGCGCGATGGCGTCAGAGGGGCGCGCGTCCATAGCGATCCTGCGCCCGTCCGGGGCCATGAGGTTGAGTTGCGCGAAGAACGTCGTGCCCTCCACGTCGGTGATCACCACGTTTGCCACCGTCACACCGAGCTCGCGGAGCACGTTGTGGAAGAGGTCGTGCGTCATGGGGCGAGTGACCTCGGGGTTGTTCACACCCATCGCGATCCCCGCGGCCTCAGTGACGCCGAGGCGGATGGGGAGCGGTTGATAGCGCTCCACCTCGGGGTTTTCAGGCGCCGCAAGCTCCTCCACATGTGCGGCCGCATCATCGATGGAAGGCGTGCGCGGCATCGCGCCCTCGCGCGGCTTAAGCACGATGAGGGACGCCACGGGTCCGCCGCCCACGACGACGGTCTCCACATCAACGCGTACCAAGCTCATGGCTGCCCCCTCTCGTCCGCTTGTGCTCCGTGCAATTGGGCATACCCAACCGCCTGGAGGCTTGTATCTGCCACTCATGGCTAATTCACAACCGTTCGGTAAAAATAAAGAGCCGGTTGACTATTGCGTGCGAAGACCATAGCATAAGCGTTCGCACCATGGGCCCATAGCTCAGTTGGTTAGAGCGTCCGGCTGATAACCGGGAGGTCACAAGTTCGAATCTTGTTGGGCCCACCACCTCGCAATAATCGCCCCAGTGTGAGCTGAGTCGCCGCTGGGGCGGTTATTTTTTCACGAGGCCGCCACAGAACCGTCACGGATTCGCCATGACGCCACCGGCCGAGACGCGCGCACCGACGCTCGATCGGCCTACACTCGAAGGCAGCCTCACACGGGGATGTAGCTCAGCTGGGAGAGCGCGGGCTTTGCAAGCCTGAGGTCGTGGGTTCGAGCCCCATCATCTCCACCAACGAAAAATTGGCCCGGCCTACGCCGGGCCTTTTTCGTTGGTGGAGATGATGGGGCTCGAACCCGAGAGGCTTGACAGTCCAGTGGACTGTCAAGAGCGCACAGCTACTTGATCAGGCACTGAGCTGTGCGCACCGCGAGAAGCCTCGCCCCTACTCGTCCAAGAGCGAGTCGTCGTAGGCCTCTTCGCCGCCGATGTCGACTGAAGCGCTGGGGTTCTCGACGTCGAGGGCGAGCACGCCCTGCGGATCGTCGGAGGCGCTCGCGGCCTGCGGCTTTCTCGCCACCATGCGCGCGACGGCCTTCACGCGGTCGCCCTCGGCGACGTTCATCACCTTCACACCCTGCGTCACGCGCGAGAGGCGCGAGATGTCGTCGGTCTTCACGCGGATGACGGTGCCCTCCTCGGAGACGATCATCAGCTCATGCTGCGGGCCGATCACCTTGATGGCCACGAGGTCGCCCTTCTGCGGCGTCATCTTGATGGTGTAGACGCCCTGGGCGCCGCGGTTGCGCTCGGGATAATCCGAGATGGGCGTGCGCTTCCCGTAGCCTTTCTCGGTGATCACGAAGAGGTCGCCCTTGCCGTTGGTGATCTCCATGCCGAGCATCGTCGCGTGGGGCTTGAGCGCGATGCCATGCACGCCGGAGGTGTCGCGACCCATGGGGCGCACGTCGCACTCGTTGAAGAGGATGGCGTGGCCGTCGCTCGAGGCGAGGATCACCTTCTCGCCGCTCTTCACGCGGCGCACGCTCACGAGCTCGTCGCCCGCGCGGAGCTTGATGGCGATCATCCCGCCTGTGCGGTTGCGATCGTAGGCCGCCATCGAGGTCTTCTTCACGAGGCCTTGGCGCGTGGCGAACATGAGGTACGTATCCTCGGGAAATTCGCGCGTGGGCAGCACCGCCATGGGGTGCTCGCCCTCCTCGAGCGCGAGGAGGTTCACGAGCGCCTTGCCCCTCGACTGGCGCGAGCCGATGGGCAGCTCGTGCACCTTCAGGCGGTAGATCTTGCCGAAGTTCGTGAAGAAAAGCACGTAGTCGTGCGTGGAGGCCACGAAGAGCTCCTCCACGAAGTCGTTGTCCTTGAGCGAGAGGCCCTTCAGGCCCTTGCCGCCGCGCTTCTGCGAGCGGTACGTGGCCACGGGCAGGCGCTTGATGTAGCCGGCGTGGGTGATGGTGACGACCATGTCCTCGTCGGCGATGAGGTCTTCCACGGAGATCTCGATGGGCTCGTTGGAGATCGTGGTGCGGCGCGGGGTGTTGTAGCGCTGTTTGATCTCGCCCAACTCGTCCTTGATGAGGGCCATGAGCTTGGCCTTGTCGTCGAGGAGGCCCTGGAGGTAGGCGATGTCGGCGGTGAGCTTCTCGATCTCCGCCACGAGGTTCTCGCGCTCGAGGCCGGTGAGGCGGCGAAGGCGCATCTCGAGGATGGCCGTCGACTGGATGTCGTCGAGGCCAAACTGCGCCAGGAAGCGCTCCTTCACCTCGGCGTCGTCGTAGGAGCTGCGGATGATGGCCACGACCTCGTCGATGTTGTCGACGGCGATGAGTAGGCCCTCGCGGATGTGGAGCTCGCGCTTTGCCTTCTCGAGGCGGAAGCGCGTGCGCCGCGTGACGACGTCCACCTGGTGGTCGATGTAGTGGTCGATGAGCTCGGTGAGGGAGAGCGTCTTCGGCACGCCGTTCACGAGCGCGAGGTCGATGGCCCCGAAGGTGGTTTGCAGCTGGGACTGCTTGTAGAGGTTGTTCAGCACCACCTGCGCAATGGCCTCGCGCTTGAGGTCGAACACGAGGCGCATGCCCTTGCGGTTCGACTCGTCGCGCATGTCGGAGATGCCGTCGATCTTGCGCTCGTTGATGAGCTGGCCGATCTTCTCCTGGAGGAGCCCCTT
>CANQSI010000032.1 GCA_947626465.1 uncultured Atopobiaceae bacterium | reverse complement strand
GTGGTCGCCGTTCCAGTCGGCGAACTGGCAGGGCGTCTTCCTCGGCGATCGCGCGCGCTTCGCGAAGCTGAACGACGAGATCGACGCCGTGGCTGAGACGCACGATACGACGCCGACGGCGGTGGCAGCGGCATGGATCCTCCGGCACCCCGCGAAGATGCAGGTGGTGGCCGGCACGAGCCGCATCGAGCGCCTCGAGGAGATCGCGCAGGCCACGGAGGTCGAGCTCACTCGCGAGGAGTGGTACCGCCTCTACCTCGCCGCCGGGCACCCGCTGCCGTAGTTGGTCCGTTTGTTTTGCCCGAACGGACCGAGTCAAATAGGGCGCCTACCTTCGAAGGCTAGATGAGACGATCCTTTCGAAGGCGGCCTTCACGTGGTCGTAGGGAATGCGCTCCTGTTCGAGGCGCGGCGGCGGAGCCTGCTGGCGAAGGAAGTCGAATACCTGCGCTTCGGCGCGCGTGAGACGCGCGAGCTCCCCCGTGAAGGGCTCGGGTTCCACGACCCAAAGATCCTGGAAAGCCAGCAGGGTCTGCTCATCCATAAGCACCGAGAGCGCGTGTGGATGGTGCTTCCTGAATCCGTCGAGGATCCTGAACCCATGCGTATCGAGATCGCCCCAGTAGTAGAGCTCGACCTCGCTCAGCCAGGGAATGGCGAGCCGCGAGCCCGCCCCGTAGCCGGATCCGAAAAGGGCGAGCGTCCCTTCCATCGCCGGCATCGTGAGGAGCGAGATGAGGTTCTCGCACACCACTGCTCGAACAGGCCGGACGCGAAGCGCGGAGAGCTCCGAGGCCGTAAGGCTTGCGTCCTCGAATCCCTCGGGGAGAATTCCCTTCCCGAGGGCGCGCACGCGTATGAGCTCCGGCGGTTTTCTGAAGGGGAGCTCGCTCAGGCCGTAGAGCGCCTTGGCCAGGCCAACCACGAGCTTGCGGTGGCCTTCGATCCACTTCGTATCGATGCCTCGAATGGGGAGTTCGCGAATGTAGCATGAGAGGTGGCGGTGGCTCCCGAGCCAGCGAAGGACTGCCAGGGCGGTCTCCCAATCGTCTTGCGACATGGCGGCCATCGTGGGCGTAAGCCGTCGCGCGGCGGCAGGTAGATTTTCGAGGGGTGGCCCCTCGCAAGAGAATGGCGAGGGTTCACCTCCACCCATGGCAGCAAGTTGCGCGAGGTCGCAGGCGCGATCTACCAACAGGCGCCACTCGCCAATGCGCCCGGCAACTCGAGCGATGCTCTCCGCGTCGCCCAAGCGCACCCGCACGGGAATGCGCTGCGTGCCCACGCTCGCCCAACGGCGCTCTTCCCAGGCCACTTCGCCCGCACCCTCGAACTCCTGCCAGAGACTCACCCATCTCCCCACGCGATCGATGTCCTCGAGGACTTCTCGGCGAGTGGGCGGCTGAAGATTTACCTCGAGGAAAGCGCTGGAGAGCTCAGCCGCCCCTGCGGAAGCGCCGAAAGCCTCGCCGTCCCCCGCCGCGCTTGCCTTCGGAGAAAGCCGGAGCGCGATGAGCTCTTCGACCCATGCGCCTCTTCTGCGCTCATAGACACGCCGCACCCTCGCGCGCATTTCCTGAGGGGAAATCACGAGCTACCCCTCCCTCTCCGCATCGGAAGAGCCCTCGTCTTGGACATCCTCGAAGGCCACCGGATGGAGCGTGGAGCGCTGGGAATCCTCGCAATCCACGAGCACGATGGAGCCCACGTGCTCCTCGATCACGGACAGGTGTCGAAGTGGCGTGGCGAGGAGAAGGTGGAAGCCGAACGCCTGGAGGATCTCGAGCGCGCTCGAAGCGAAGCGGAAGTCCGCCTTGTCGAAGGCTTCGTCGAGGATCACCGTGGCGTAGCTCGGGAGGAAGCGACTCTCATCCGCCAGTTGGTAGCGAAGCGCCGCCGCGAGGCAGAAGATCACGAGCTTCTGCTTTTGGCCGCCCGAGAGGCCCGCATCCGATTCGTAGACGCGCACGGTCTCCCCGTCGTCGTTGAGCTCACGCGCGATGAAGCGCACGTGCTGGCGCGTGTCGAGGCATTGCCTTCGCCAGCGCCTGTCCTCGGGATCGCTGGAGCCGAGGCGGCGAATGATGGAGGCGGCGCGCACGAAGCGGGGCTCCGACTCCTCCATCGTCCCTTGACTGAAGTCGCCGGAGGTGATGGCGTTGAGGTCGGCGAGGAACTGTTGGGCCACGCGCCCCCGGCTCGGCTGCATCTGGATCCAAAGATGCGTGCCCGGTGCATAGGGCGAACGCGTGAGCGACTCGTTCACCGGCTCGAGTTTATTCGCGATCTCCCCGGGCGCGTCGTGGATCGCCGCGGCAAGGCGCGTGATCGAATCGCGGCTGAAGTCTTGGAGGAGGTTCAGGAACTGCAGCTCGTGATCGGGCAATCCCGCGGCGCGGATTTGGCGGTAGATGGCGAGGTAGGCTTCGATGTCCTCGTACTCGGCACCGAAATCTGCCGCGGCGACCGGCCACGAACTCCGGTACTCCTGCATCGCGTGGGCGGCGGCAATCCTCAGGCGGTTCTCTTCAGCAGCCATTCTGCTCGCCCTCGCCCCGAGGCTCCGAACCACGGCCTGGGAGGTTTGGAAGATGTCGATGATCGAGCGATCGTAGGCGTCGTTCGCCTTGCGGAAGAGGCTCGTCAGGCGCTCCATGGCGGCCTCCGGAACCTCCGGATCTCCCTCGCGCGCCCGCTCCTTCTCCTCGAGCAACTTCCGCTGCTCCTCGAGCTCGTCTCGAGTGCGCCCGGCCGCCACGCGGGCATTCTCAAGCTGGCGATCGGCGTCATCCTTGGCCCTTTGCGCCTCGTCCCTCAACGCAATCGCCGCTTTGAGCTCCTCATTGCCCTCGCGAAGGAGCTGCACGCGTGTGATGGCCGCCTCAAGCTCCTCTTCGCGACTCGCGACGTCATAGCTCTCCCACGATCTCCCCTCGAGCGTGCGTGCGGCGGTGGTGAGGTTCATGACGTCTCGCTGGGATTGCTCGACCTCTTCAGCGCGCTTCGAAGCCTGCTCATACTCGTTTAGAAGGCGTTGATGATCCCGCTCGAAGCCTTCGAGTTTCTCCTCGTTATCCCATCCGAGGTACCAGCGACTCCTGTCCCCCACCGAGAAGCGATCGTCCTTGATGTAGCGATCCCTTTGCTTCACCTGACCGTTGATGGTGAGCGCCTTCGAGTGGAGCCGCAGCTCGCGCGCGGAATCCACGCACACATAGTCCCAGCGCTTCGCGAGGTGTCCCCGCACCCATCGCCCATATTCCGGATGCCCCGCCACCTCTCGCACGTCAAGCCTGGCTGAGACGAGATGCGCATCCCTCGCGCGCGGTTGCGCCTCGAGATCCGCCGGCACCGAGACGAACTCGAATCGCATCTTGAGATCCCGTTCGTCCACGTAGGCAGCCACCGCCGGGGTGAGCCGCTGGGGCACGAGGAGGGTGAGCGAGCTTCGGCCGAAGAGACGCTCGATCGCCCCTCGCCACGCCGTGTATTCCTTCTTCACGTCGAGCAGCTCTCCCACGAAGGGAAGCGATGCGGCTTCGACCCCGAGCGAAGACGCGAGGTGGCCGCGAAGGTCGTCGTATGCCTTCGGCACGTTGGAGGTTTGGCGCCGCAAGTGCTCGAGCTCGCGCTCCACGTCTTCGATCTTGTCCTTGAGCGCGCCGACCAGCCCTTGGACGCGGCGGTTCTCCTCCCTATGGTCGCGCTCGTCGGCCTGCGCACGCAGAGCCTTCTCGGCGAGACTGCGCACGAGGAGGCGCCACTCGTCGAGGGACGCGGGAAAGGCATCGATCCCGAGCGCCTCGAGCTCTCGCCGAAGCGCATCGCGGTTGCGCTCGACCTCAGCGCATCGACTCTTTACCCTCACCACCTCGCGCTCCGCCTCGGCGATGGCGAGCCCGCCCTCTTGGTTCACCATCACCTGCGCTTGGTCGAGCAGAGCCTTCTCCCGCGCCGCGCGCCCCTGCGCCACGGACACGGCTTGTTCCTCGCGATCAAGCGCTCGCTCGAGCTTCTCTATGGAAGCGCGTACGAAGTCGACAATGAAGAGGGTGGTTGCGGGCTCCACGAGGTCTTGGAGCTCGCGGTTTTCCGATTGCCTGGCAACGAGGCCCCGCACCTTCTCGTCGATCTCCACGAGCGGCTCGAGCGTCTCCATCTGGCGCCGCTGGTCCACCACGCCCGCATGGGCCTCGTCGAGCTCCCGGAATTGCTCTACCGCCCTGTCGGCGTAGCTGAAGGCTTCCGGTTCGTCGAGCATGAAGTTGCGGAAGAGCTCGTCGAGGGATCCGAAGTTCTTGGCTCCTTGGGTCTTGTGTAAAAGCTCGAGGGTCTTTTCCGAGTGGATGCCGAGCAGCTCGCGAAAACGCGCCGCAAAGCGCTGGTAGTTGTCGTAGACGAGGTCTTTGGGGTGGTCCTTCCTGAAGGCGCGCTTGTCGATACCGTTCAGGGCGTAGCGCTGGAAGGAGATGAGCTCGCGCTCGCCGCGCACGATCGCGTAGAGCGACTTCACGTCCTTGCTCTCGTTCGATCCCTCTTTGAGGTTCATGAGCACGAGGAGCTGGATGGGTTCGGTTTCCTCGTCGGGCGCGACGTCGGACTTTGGCGCGCCCTGCTCGGTCCTCACCTTCACGGAGCGGTAGGTGAGGAGGATCCCGCTCCACGTGGCGGCGTTTGGCCGCAGGTAGGAGTTCGTGACTTCCCCGGAATCGTCGCTCTCCCTACGCCACGCGCCGCGCATGTAGCTCGCAAGGCTGCGGTCGTCGCGCGCGCTGCCGTCAACGCGCGCCGCGGCGTTGAAGCGCCGCGTGCGAGGAGGCGTGAGCACCGTGGCGATCGCATCGAGAAGGGTCGACTTCCCCGACCCTGACGGCCCCGTGACGAGGAGGCCACGACTGTCCACCTCGAGCGTCGTGAGGTTTTGGAAGGTGCCCCAATTGGCGAGTTGCACCCGCGCGAGGCGCCACTGCGGCTCCCAGCCGAAAAGGTCGTTTCCCGTGAGGCTCATTTGCGTGGTGGCCATGGGCTCGCTCCATCAGCTCTTCGGACGTATCAGGCTTCGCCGTGCTCGTCGTAGGCTCCGGCGGACTCGCCGAAGGGATCCCCCAAATCCTCCAGCTCCCCGTCCTCCTGCGAACGCGGATCGTCCGTCGCACCCGCGAAGGAGGCGGGCGCCTTGCCGCCACGCTCCTCCAAGAGCCGCGCGAACGCCTCCTCCACGGCACGACACTCCTCAACGCCGAAGACGAGCCTCAGCACGGGCGAGATCTCGTAGCGATCCTCCGCATCGGTCCTCAACAGGATGTTTGCCTCCACGAGCTTGTTCCAGGCACCCTCTATCTGGCGCCGAAAGCCCGCTTCATCGAGATCAGTGGCGAGGCGATAGGGTTCGAGCGCCTCGACCGCATCGGACTTGGCGATGATGGCTCGGTGCAACGCGTTGCCGAGAAGCTCCCTTCTGAGGAAGAGCACGAGGAGCGTGGCCCCGAGGGTGAGCGGCTGCGTGCGGACGGCCTTCGGAACGTCGAGCCCTTCGACCTCGACGTTTCTCACGAACGCGATCCCCGCATCCTGGTCGACGACAAGCTCGAGAAAGAGCTCGTTCAGCCGCGCGGAGATGGCAGGCAGTGAACCGAGGAGCGCCTTCCAGAGCGCGGGATGGCGCTCGGCGTCAAGGGAAGGACCGCGTACCAGCCTGAGGAGCGCCCGTCGCGCATCGAAGGAGAGCGTGCCCTCATCACCTTCCCAGAAAGGCGCCTCCCGCAACTCTTCAGATGTGGTTGTGGTGTCGCTCATACCGGCACGACCTCCTCGTAGAACCTGAGCTGCCCGATGTGCGCCTGTCGCCGCACGCCTTCCTGCGTCGTCCAGGCGATCATCTCCGTGCCGTCACCGAGCTCGCCCTGCTCGAGCGCGAGCGCCATAAGGCCGACCACGCTGGCCACGCCTTGGGTGGCGGGAAATGAGTGCAGCACGTCTCCCACGGAAACCCAACGCCGCCACTCCCGCTCGTCGTCCCCGCTCGCGCCCTCCTGCTCGCCGCGCATCGCCTCACGCGCGGCGAGGCAGCGATTCACGTTGCCCGCAAGCTCGGCGAAGTCGATCTCGCTCTGGCGCGCGATGCTCCGCACCATCTCGTAGGAGATGGCCGGCTCCTCCCCTTCCGCCACCACGAGCTCGGCCGACCTGCTCTCCAGGGGGTTTCGAAGCCCGAGGCCGGAGACGGGCTTTATGGAAACGCCCGAGAGGTCGAGCGACTGGCCCACATCGGCCCTGAGTCCCACCTTCGCCACAAGCTGCCGCGCGAGCGCGAGCGAATGGTCGATCGAGCGCTTGAGGATGCGATCCTGCTGGTAGTTGCGGTTCTGCACGAAGCGCCGAAGTCCTCGGGCAAAGGCGGTGCGCACATCGTCCACCTCCTCGCTCCTCTGGCGAAGGATCCGCATGAGATCTCGAAGGAAGATGCGTTGGGCAAGCGTGAGGCGCCCCGCCAAGGGATGTTCGAGGATCGCCCGCGTCTCATCCTCGAGGGTCTCTGAGCGGTTCACGTCGCCGAGAAGCTCGTAGAACGCTCGGAATGACGTGCCCGACGGGGAGCTGGAGATGCGATCCACCCCCGCGAAGATGTCGTCGAGGATGTCCTCGGATTCTTCCGTGTCGTTGAGGATAGTTTCGTAGAGGGATGCGTTGATCTCTTCGAAGTCCTGCCTCACGCGGCCGAAATCGAGGGGGACTTCTTCCGCAAGGGCGATGATCTCGAGCGCCGCCTCAACCGCGCGATCTTCATCCATCGTCTCCACGTGGCCCGCTTCGAGCTCTCGAAGCTCGGCGTCAAGCTCCTCACGCTTGCGGAGGAGGTCTTGGGTGCGCCGCTCGACGTTCGCATCGATGGCCAAGGCGAGCGTGCCGATGCGATCGACGATGGTGGCGAGGCGCGATTCGGTGGCCACGCGCCTCGGCTCTCGAAGCCCGCGCGTGAAGGCGAGCGCCGCCATGGCATCCGGCGATGGCTCGAAGACCTCTTGCCTACCCCGCTCAAGCGGGCGTCGTACGA
Source organism: uncultured Atopobiaceae bacterium (assembly GCA_947626465.1). Classification (GTDB taxonomy): domain Bacteria; phylum Actinomycetota; class Coriobacteriia; order Coriobacteriales; family Atopobiaceae; genus CANRLS01. The sequence continues at coordinate 2,513 of CANQSI010000032.1, read as the reverse complement.
GGTAGCCGTCCTGGCGCCAATCTTCGCAGTAGTCGTGGGCCGAGCGCTCGAAGGAGAGGCCGAGCCTGAAGGAGATCTCCGCGAGATCCGCTTCCACGAGCCCCTCGAACTCCTGCACGGGGATAGTGCGATGGGATTCGTCGAAGCGATTGCCGATGATGGAGAGGATGACGGGCGCGTTCCTGGCTCGAAGGAGCTTGAGCGTCGCAGAATCCTCCACGAGCTCGCGCATCGCCACGACGTCCGTGATGACGCTCATGTCCCACCCCCATCAGGCTCGCAAGCTGCGGCTTCTCTCGACACGAGAAGTATGCAACCCAAACCTGACAATAATTAGAGCAGTTTCGCGCGCCTCGGATTTCGCGCCCCGTTCACCGCGCGCCGCGTTGCAGCCCATCGAATATGTAGGTGAAGAGTGACAGCGGAAAGACCACGTCAAACGCGTAGAGCACTGAGGATACATCCCCGCCTAGTATGAGTCGCTTTCATAACGACTAAAGCAGCAGGGTATTGCTATCCGATGTAGCCCGCATGCACTCTGCTAGCTATCCGTTCCTACGAAACCTCCGAGAGCACTTCGCGGATCCGCTTAATGAAAGGTTCAAGTTCATCGGTGGCAACTTCGTTGATTACTCGCCAATCTGTGCCCTCGTAATCGTGGACAAGACGATGCCTAAGGCCTGCAATGGCCATCCAAGGCACGTCCGGATACCTTTCTGTGAGGTCGCGGGAAAGGTGGTATACCTGCTCGCCAATGTGATAGAGCGGGGTCGTGAGCATCCATTGGATTTCCTGATCATGCTCGATGGTATTGGCGTCAATTCCACGGCGCTCAATAGTTTCAAGCAGCGATTCGCCCGTCTTCACCACCTGCTCAAGCCGATAACGATCGTCCTTCATAGGGCGAGCGCCTCCTTGAGCACGGTTTCCTTGAATTCGCCTTCGCGCAGCTCCGAGATCTCGTACACATCAACCTCTTTGCCCGAAGCGCGATACAGCTCCTCGGTCACGCCTAACACATCGAGCGCACGACAACCGTCTTGCCCCACGAGTAGCACGTCGATGTCTGACGACGAATCAGCTTCTCCACGAGCATAGGATCCGAAGAGGCTCGCAGAAGCCATGTGATAGCGCTTCAACAGTGGCCGCAGCATCTGCCGTATTTCATCTACGGTGTATACGTTGTCCGTCATGTCGATCCTATTCCCGGATATTACGCTCGCTGTGATTCTACCTGCAGAGCTGCTCCCAAGCGCAGTGGTTGTCTATTGATGTCTACTTCTGTGCGGCGATCGCCACGATCGTGGCTGACCTTCATAACATGTTTGACTGCTTGGAAAGGGGAAAGGGCTTTGTCTTGATTTCCAGTCCCGGGGAGCATCCGGGGCCTTCGATGAAACCTAGCGAACCGATGCGGAGCTCGAAGCCGTGGCTGACGGCGCCTGGAAATGCCTCATCGTCGGAGCGGTCAAGGGCTGCGGCTGCGGCTGCGCGATCTTCGGCATCCATAAGGACGACGTGAATCACATCGGCACCTTCTGCATGTTCGGCGTCGGCGCGTAGTGCGAAGCCTCCGCCGAGGGGGCGTGGCTCTCTCGAACCTGTAGCGACTCAGGGCCAGGCCTTGGGCCGCTTTTCGCGTTCCGCACGGGTCGCGGCGCGAGCGCACGGAGATCGCGGCATACACGACGGCATCTCGCTCGCGGGTTCCCCTCTCTCCAAGACCGAAGTCTCAAACCCGTGGCGAGATGCCGTCAATTGGAAACGATGCCCCGGGGGGACGTCCGTTTCGCGTAGTTCGTGCCGGGGCGCATCCGCCTGAGTCGCGGCGGCGGAAGCCCGGCCATGAGGTTTCCCTCGTGGAAGCGGGAGACGTGCTCGTCTCTGCGCAACCACGTGTATTGTAGCGATATTCTCTCGAGAAAAGGTCGATACGCTTTCGCGGGGCAGCGCGCCGAATGGCCGACTGGACGCGATTCGTGCAAACCTGCAGCGTAGAGGCCCTATGCACCCGTGCACGAAAGTGCGCTAATTATTGTCAAGTTTGTGTTCTAGCCTATTCGCGAAGTGAGGGCGCCGCGCCTCTCGACCCATCTGGGGCGGCCCGTCCGCGCGCCTTCGCCCCCCCCAGCGCCCCAAGGAGGATCCATGCTCGAAACCGCGCAGCTCGATGCCCAGCTCGCCGCGCTCAACGACGCCCAGCGCGAGGCCGCACAGACCCTCGACGGGCCGCTCCTCGTGGTCGCGGGACCCGGCACGGGAAAGACGCAGCTCCTCTCCGTGCGCGCGGCGAACATCCTCGCGAACCGCGACGTCGCGCCCCAGAACATCCTCTGCCTCACGTACACGGACGCCGGCTCCCAGGCCATGAAGAAGCGCCTCGTGGAGCTCGTGGGGCGCGACGGCTACGGCATCGAGGTCTACACGTTCCACGCCTTCGCGAACCGCCTGCGCGAACTCTACCCGGAGTACTTTTCCACGGACGCGCTCGCCACCCTCGCGACGGACCTCCA
>CANQSI010000031.1 GCA_947626465.1 uncultured Atopobiaceae bacterium | reverse complement strand
ATCCCAATCGCGCTTGGCGGCGGCGAGCACGCGGAGCGCCTCGTCGGCCATGCCCTTGTTCGCCTCGAGGATGCGCCTGCGGATCTCGTCCGTGAGCGGCACCACGCCGTCTTGCTCCACCACCATCGTGCAGCGCTTGAGCACCTCATCCGGCGCGCCCTTCGTGTACTGCACGAAGGAGCCGTGCGGGGTCTCCACGACGACGCTCATCATCTTGCGCCCCGAATCGAAGGGCGCCTCCGCCACGCGCGGGAAGTTGTACTCGAGGTCGGTCTTGAACTCGCCCTCCTTGGCGGCATCGGCCACGAGCGCCGCCTCGGTGGGCTCGCCTTTGGCCACGTTGTCCACCGGATCCCACGCCGCGTCGGAGGCGAGCGCCATCGCGCACACGAGCTCGTGCAACTCCTCGGTGGCATGGCGCACCACGGTCATGCGGTTCTGCGTGAGGGTGCCCGTCTTGTCGGAGCAGATCACCTGCGTGCAGCCGAGCGTCTCCACGGCGGTGAGCTTGCGCACGATGGCCGCCTGGTGGCTCATCTTCGTCACGCCGAGCGAGAGCACGATCGTCACCACCGCGACGAGGCCCTCGGGGATGGCCGCGACGGCGAGCGAGACCGCCACCATGAAGGTGTCGATCACGAGCGACGGGTCGTTGAAGAACTCCGCGCCGTGGCGAATGAAGCTCACGCCGAAGATCACGAGGCAGATGACGATGACGCCAATGGTGAGGATGCGGCTGAGCTCGGCGAGGCGAAGCTGGAGCGGGGTGCGCTCATCCTCGGCCTCGGAGATGGATTCGGCGATCTTGCCCATCTCGGTGGCCATGCCGGTGCTCGCCACCACGGCACGCCCGCGGCCGTAGACCACGGTCGAGCCCATGTAGACCATGTTCGTGCGGTCGCCGAGCGGCACGTCGTCTGCGCCCTCGGGAACCGTGAGCGCGTCCGTGGCCTTGTCGACGGGCACGCTCTCGCCCGTGAGCGCGGATTCCTCCACCTTCATGGACGCGCACTCGACGATGCGCGCGTCGGCGGGCACCGCGTCGCCCGCCTCGAGCACGATCACGTCGCCCGGCACGAGCTCCTGGCTCTTGAGGTCGATCTGGCGCCCGTCGCGAACGACCTTCGAGGTGGCCGCAGCCATCTCCTGGAGCGCCTCGAGCGCCTCCTCGGCCTTCGATTCCTGCACCACGCCGAGCACGGCGTTCACCACAACCACGAAGAGGATGATCACCACGTCGGCGATGTCGGATTCGCCCTGGACGGCGCCCGCGATGGCGCTGATGATCGCGGCGACGATGAGGAGGATGATCATCGGGTCGGCAAGCTGGGAGAGGAAGCGCTTCCAGAGCGGATCCTTCTTCGCCTCGTCGAGCTTGTTCGGGCCGTACTTCGCAAGGCGCGCCTCAGCCTCGCTCGTGGAAAGGCCGCTCTCCTCATTGGTCTTCAGCTCGGCAAGTACGTCAACCGTAGCCTTCAGGTGTTCCTTCACGTTCATCCTCCGCCCGTGCGCGGGGCATGGAGCGCTTCCCCGCGTTGCCATTTGAAGGCGATCTCGCACGCCCTTCGGTTCGTTCCCCTTCCGCGGATACACCATACGACCTTGGCGATTGGATGGCACGCGCGAGCGGCTTCGATCCTAGAATGGGCGCGAAGGAACGCCCCGCGGCGGAGGGCCGCGTGTGAGAAGCCCCAAGACGAAGGAGAAAGAGATGAAGATCCTCTTCTACGACACCCGCGACTACGACAAGGATTCGTTCGAGGAGCAGCTGAAGGACTTCCCCGACATCTCGATCGACTTCATCGAGGCCGACATCAACCCCATGACCGCCACCCTCGCCAACGGCTACGACGCGGTCTGCGGCTTCGTGAACTCCAAGATCAACGCCTTCGCGCTCGAGATCCTCGCCGGCTTCGGCGTGAACCTCGTGCTCATGCGCTGCGCCGGCTACGACGCGGTGAACGTGAACGTGGCCAAGGACCTCGGCATCACCGTCATGCGCGTGCCGGGCTACTCGCCGGAGGCCATCGCCGAGCACGCCATGGGCCTCGCGCTCGCCTCCGACCGCCACATCGTGAAGGGCTTCAACCGCGTCCGCGAGAACGACTTCGAGCTCTCCGGCCTCCTCGGCCACACGCTCTACGGCAAGACCGCCGGCATCGTGGGCACGGGCAAGATCGGCGCCGCCATGTGCAAGATCGTCCGCGGCTTCGGCATGGAGGTCCTCGGCTACGACGTGTACCAGAACCCCGACCTCAAGGATTTCGTCACCTACGTCGAGCTCGACGAGCTCCTCGAGCGCTCCGACCTCATCTCGCTCCACTGCCCGCTCTTCGACTCGAACTACCACATGATCGACGCCAAGGCCATCGAGAAGATGAAGAAGGGCGTCATCTTCGTGAACACCGCGCGCGGCGGCCTCGTGGACACCGAGGCCCTCATCGACGGCATCCGCACGCAGAAGATCGGCGCCTGCGGCATCGACGTCTACGAGGAGGAGGGCGCAAACGTCTTCCGTAACCGCTCCTCGGCGATCATGGAATCGGTGACCTCCACGCTCTGCGCGTTCCCCAACTGCGTCGTCACCTCCCACCAGGCCTTCTTCACCAAGGAAGCGCTCGCCGCCATCGCGCAGGTGACCCTCTCCAACGCGCAGGCCTACACCGCCGGCGGCGAGCTGCCCAAGGCAAACGTAGTCTGCTAGCTCGGACTTTCCACATCCCCCTCACGGAATCGGAGGCGCAAAGCACCCATGATCCTTGATTCGAAGCGCACCAAGATCGTGTGCACGATGGGGCCCGCCACAGAGGACGAGGACGTCCTTCGCGAGCTCATGAAGGCCGGCATGAACGTGGCCCGCTTCAACTTCAGCCACGGCAGCCACGCCTACCACAAAGCCGGCATCGAGCGCGTGCGCCGCATCTCAGACGAGCTTGACGCGCATGTGGCCATCCTCCTCGACACCAAGGGCCCGGAAATCCGCACGGGCCTCTTGGAAAACGGCGAGCCCGTGGCCTTCGCCACCGGCGACCATGTGGTGATCACCACCGACGACATCGTGGGCAACCACGATCGCTTCGCCATCACCTACAAGGGCCTTCCGGAAGAGGTGGATCGCGGCCACGTGATCCTCATCGACGACGGGCTCATCGGCCTCACGGTGGACCACGTGGACGGCCCCGACATCTACTGCGTGGTCACCAACGGCGGCACGCTCGGCGAGCGCAAGGGCGTGAACGTGCCCAACGTGAACGTCGGCCTTCCCGCGGTGACGGAGCAGGACAAGGAGGACATCGCCTTCGGGTGCGAGATGGGCGTGGACGCCATCGCCGCCTCCTTCGTGCGCGACGCCAAGGCCGTCGAGGAGATCCGCGCGCTCTGCCTCGAGCACGGCTGCACCCGCATCTCCATCTATCCGAAGATCGAATGCGCCCTCGGCGTCACGAACTTCGATGAGATCCTCGAGGTGTCCTCGGGCGTCATGGTGGCGCGCGGCGACCTCGGCGTGGAGATCCCGCCGGAGAAGGTGCCGCACATCCAGAAGATGATCATCCGCAAGTGCAACGAGGGCTATAAGCCCGTGATCACCGCCACGCAGATGCTCGATTCGATGATCCGCAACCCGCGCCCGACGCGCGCGGAGGTCACCGACGTCGCAAACGCCGTGCTCGACGGCACGGACTGCGTGATGCTCTCCGGCGAGACGGCTGCCGGCAAGTACCCGGTGGAGGCCGTGAAGATGATGCGCTCGATCTGCCAGGAGACCGAGCACTACCTCCAGGAGCGCCAGCACTACTTCGACCGCGGCGGCGTGCGCAACGTGAACGGGGCTATCGGCTTTGCCTGCGTGACGACGGCCGAGCGCTGCGGCGCGAGCTCGATCCTCACCCCCACGGCCACCGGCCGCACGGCGCGCCTCATCTCGAACTTCCGCCCGCACCTTCCGGTCTACGCGTTCTCCCCCTCGGAGATCACCATCCGCAAGTGCTCCTTCTACTGGGGCGTCCAAGCGTTCAAGTCCACCACGCAGGGCACCCTCTCCGCCACGATCTACGACGCGCTCGCCGTGGCGAAGAAGAACGGGGTGGTGGAGCAAGGCGACATGGCTGTCATCACCGCAGGCGACCCGCAAACCTCCCCCTCGGCGGGAGACTACGTCACCAGCACGAACATGATGATGGTCGCGCAGGTGTCATAAGGAAAAACTCGCGCGCATCCACTCGAAGGCGGCCATGGTTCCACGGAGCCATGGCCGCCTTCTTCTATGGCGCCGCGCCGCGCCTACCGTTCACCGGCGCTCCTCCCATACACGAGAGTGGATATTTCGCCGTCAGCGGTTGCCTCGCGCGGATGAGCGGCAGTTTTCTTGAAGAGGATGTGATTACCGATTATTGGGCGCTGATTCGCCCGAAAAGTGGGAACGTAGTTGCCTAGCGAAGGACACGCAAAGCGGCTTCTCCTCCCCCGCCCAAACCGGGAAGTCGCGAAGTCCTTCCATGGAAGCCCGGATGCCAGCGCATCTCTCTCATTTCTCTCCTCTCTCCGCTGGCCTCCGGGCTTCGTCTTGTTTTGGGGCTACACTTTGCGCCATGCCTTCCTGGAACATCCATGCCGCCCACGTTGAACGACTCCTCCGCGAGAGTGAGCCTGCCGAGCTGGGCATTCGCGATGTGAACGTCTTCCTCTTCGGAAACTTCGCACCGGACGTGTACGTGGGCTACCTCGTGGGCGACGTGAGCCATACGCTGCGCTATTGCGACACGCACGTAACGGCTCCACACTCCATCCCACTTCCCGGCGCACGCGAGTTCTGGGACGACTACCTGGCGCCCGGCATCCTCGAGGGCGGAGTTGACGACCTCACGCTCGGCGTGTGGTGCCATCTCGTAGCCGACCACACCTACAACGCCCTCGTGCGCGCCTTCAACGCCGCACACGACATTCCCGCCGGCACCACGACGAGGATCCGCAAGCAGAAGGACTTCGCCCGCTTCGGACGGCTTCTCGCGCCGAGCCTTCGCGTGGAAGCCACGCCGGCCCTCCTCGAGGCCTGCGAGCGCTTCGGGCCCTATGAGATCTGCCCGGAGGACGCGAGGAAAGCCGTGGCGGCAGCCGCGCATCTCCTCGATCCCGCCACCGAGGATGGGGTCTCAGGCGCGGCGGAGGAGCTCGATGTGGGCCCTGCGGAGTGCGCGGCCGATGGCTACCTGCTGCTCACGCGAGCCTTCCTCGAGGCCGCCTTCAACGCCGCCGACGCGCAGATTCGCGCAGGACTCACGCGCTACGTGGCCGAAATGGAAGCAGCGGGCTTCGACCCCTCGTCGCCAGCACCCATACGCCCTCCCAAGCGCAAGGACCTCGTCGAAGGGCCGCCTCCGGCGATCCTTCTCGCCGACGACCCGGAGGCAGCGAGCTACGAGGGACGGAAATAGCGTCTTCGCTTAGCTTCGGACCTCGGCGCCGAGGGACTTCAGCACCTTGTTCACGAGCTTCGCCATGATGGCGTCCACTTCCTCGGCCGTGAGCGTACGATCGGGGGAGCGGAACGTGAGGCGGAACGCCATCGACTTCTTGCCCTCTCCCACGCGCACGGGATCGCGATAGACGTCAAAGAGCTCGATATCCACGAGCAGGCGCCCTCCCGCGGAATCAAGGCGCTGCACGCACGTCTCATACGCCGTCTCCTCGTCCACCACGAGTGCGAGATCCACCTCTATGCCCGGGAAGATGGGGATGCCCTTGTAGGGAAGTTCGTCATGCGCGAGCTCGACGAGCATGTCTTGATCGAGCTCGAAGGCCACGACCGGCTGCGAGATGCCGAAGCGCTTGAGCGTCTCGGGGTGCACGTCGCCGATCCAGCCCAAGCGGCGCTTGCCGGCGCGCACCTCCGCGGCGCGCCCCGGAAGGAGCCAGCCATAGCGCTCGGGCGAGGCCGCCACGAAGTGCACGCGCTCCACGCGAAGCTCGTCCGTGAGGGCGCAGACGATGCCCTTCGCATCGAAGAAGTCGAGCTCGCGGGGCTTCTCGTACCACGTCTCATCGCTCCAAGAGCCCGAGAGCACGCCCGCCACGCGGTCGGGCTCGGCGGGCTGGGACGCCTCGGGGTTGCCGAGGAGCACGCGGCCCTGTTCGTAGAGCGTCACGTTCGGCACGCCGTGGTCGAGGTTGTAGGCCACGGAGCGCAGAAGCCCCGGAAGGAGGGTGCGACGCATCTCGCCCTGGTCCATCGAGAGCGGGTTCAGGATGCGCACTGGGATGCCGAGCCCCACGTCCTCGCGCCCGAGGCGCTCGAGGTCGCCCTTCTCGGCGAAGTGGTAGTTGATGGTCTCGGAGAGCCCCGTCGCGCGGAGGATGCGTCCGATCTCCTCCACTCGCTGCTGGGCCTTCGTGAGGCCGCCCGTGTGGTTCGCCGCCGCGGGGATGGTGGCCTCCACCTTGTCCATGCCCCAGAGGCGGCACACCTCCTCGATGAGATCGGCCTCGCGCGTGAGATCGGGGCGGTTGGTGGGGCAGAGCACCGAGAGCGAGCCGTCGGTGTCCTCAGACACCTCGCAACCGAGGCGGCGCAGGCGCTCCACCATGAAGTCCGTGGCGATGTCCGCACCGATGAACGAGCGGGCACGCTCGGGGCGAAGCGCCACGCGCACCGGCGCCACCGGACGCGGATACACATCCACAGACCCCGGGCACACCGTCGCGCCGCAGCACTCCTCGAAGAGCGCCGCCGCGATGTCGGCCACGGCGGCCGAGCGGGAGGCGTCCACGCCGCGCTCGAAGCGAAGCGAGGATTCGCTCATGAGATCGAGGTCGCGGCTCGTGTGCGAGATGGAGCCGGGCGCGAAGCAGGCGCTCTCGAGGAGCACGTCTGCGGTCTGGTCGTCGATCTCGGAATCGAGGCCGCCCATCACGCCGGCGAGCGCCACGGCCTCCTCGCCACCGTCGGTGATCACGGCCATGCCGGCCTCGAGCGCGCGCTCGGTGCCGTCGAGCGTCGTGAGCTTCTCGCCCTCCTCGGCCGCACGCACCACGATGGAGCGCTTTCCGTTTCGATCCTTGAGTTTCCCGAGGTCGAAGGCATGGAGCGGCTGGCCGGTGAGGTACATCACGTAGTTCGTGACGTCCACGACGTTGTTGATCGCGCGCGTTCCCGCCGCCTGCACGCGCTTGGCGAGCCAAGCGGGGCTCGGACCGATCTTCACGTCGCGCACGACGCGCGCCACGTAGCGGCTACAGAGATCGGGCGCCTCGATGGCCACGTCCACGAGCTCGGAGGCCTCGGGGCCCTCTTCATGCTTCACCATGGGAAGCTCGATGTGCGTGGCCACGTCGAAGTCCGCGGAGACCTCCGTGGCGAAGCCCGTCATGGAGAGGCAGTCGGGGCGGTTCGGGGTGATCTCGCAGTCGATGACGGTGTCCGCGAGGCCGAGGTAGTGCGCTGCGGGCACGCCGATGGGCGCATCCTCGGGAAGCACCATGATCCCCGAGTGGTCATCGCCTAGGCCGAGCTCGCGCTCGGAGCAGTTCATGCCCTGCGATTCCACGCCGCGGAGCTTCGAGCGCTTGATCTTCACGTCGCCGGGCAGCACCGCGCCCTCGAGGGCCACCACCACGTGCTCGCCCGCGGCCACGTTCGGCGCGCCGCAGACGATCTGGAGCGGCTCCTCGCCGCCCACGTCCACCATGCACACGTGGAGCTTGTCGGCGTTGGGGTGCTGCTCGCAGCTCTCGATGTAGCCCGTCACCACGTGGTCGAGCGCCTGGCCGGCCGTCTCTTGCGCCTCCACCTCCGTACCCGTGCGCACGAGCTCGGCCACGAGGTCATCGGGGTCTTCCGGCAGATCCACCATCGTCTTCAGCCACTCATACGAGACGCGCATGGCGTATGTCCTTTCGTTTCGCGATCAGTCGCGGATAGGAGAAGCGAGGAGCTAGAACTGGGCGAGGAAGCGCATGTCGCCCGTCATGAGCATGCGGAGATCGGGCAGGTCGTAGCGCAGGCACGCCACGCGCTCGGCGCCGATGCCGAAGGCGAAGCCGCTGTAGCGCTCGGGGTCGATCCCGCTCATATCGAGCACGTTCGGATCGACCATCCCACAGCCGAGGATCTCGAGCCAGCCCGTGCCCTTGCAGAAGCGGCAGCCCTTCCCTCCGCACACGCCGCACGACACGTCCACCTCGGCCGAGGGTTCCGTAAAGGGGAAGAAGTGCGGGCGATAGCGCGTGGCGCGATCCTTGCCGAAGATCGCGCGGGTGAAGTGGTCGAGGGTGCCCTTGAGGTCGCCGAAGGTGATGCCCTCGTCCACCACGAGGCCCTCGATCTGCGTGAACTGCGGGAGATGGTTCGCGTCGGCCGTATCCGGGCGGAAGACGCGCCCCGGGCTGATCATGTAGATAGGCGGCTTGTGGGCCTCCATCGCGTGCACCTGCACGGGCGAGGTCTGCGTGCGAAGCAAGAGCTCGCTCTCGGCATGCGCCTCGCGCTTGGGATCGCCATGCACGGGGTCTGCCACGTAGAACGTGTCGCGCGGCGAGCGGCTGGGGTGGTCAACCGGCGCATTCAGGGCATCGAAGTTGTAGTACGTCGTCTCCACGTAGGGGCCGTCGAGGACGTCGTAGCCCATGCCGACGAAGACCTGCTCCATCTCCTCGACGATCGCCGAGATGAGGTGCTGGGTGCCCACGTGGGGCGCGCGGCCGGGAAGCGTGACGTCGATCGCGCTCGCGGCGATCTTGCTCTGGAGCGCCTCGGCCTCGAGCGTGCCCTTGCGCTCGGCGAGGGCCGCCTCCACCTGGCCACGCACCTCGTTTGCCGCCTTGCCCACGAGCGGGCGCTCTTCGGGGGCAAGCGAGCCCATGGAGCGCAGGATCTGCGTGAGCGTGCCCTTCTTGCCGAGCACCGCCACGCGCACGGCGTCGAGATCGGCGAGGTTCGCCGCCGCGCCGATATTGGAAAGCGCTTCTGAGCCAATCTCTTGGAGCTCTTGCAAAGCGGCCATCGTCTCTTCCCTTCACAAAAATCGTCCGTCCCCGGGCGCAAGGACGGACGAATCCGCGGTACCACCTTGGTTGGCCCTCGGGTTGTCTCTCCCGAAGGCCCGCTCGTGTGCCCCGATGTCGGGGGGCGGCCGGCTTCCCTACTGGCGCCTCCTCGCGAGGCCGTTCAGGTCGCGGCTGGTGGAGTGAACGCGCAGCTCCAAGGCACGTGGAAACCTCTCAGCCCATGGGTTTCCGCTCTGTCCGGGCCTTGTGCGGGAGCCACACCCTCTCCGTCATCGCCTCAAGGCCCCAAGTCTAGCCCAACGTCTCTCGGCACGAAAACGGGGCCCGCGGCCAATTTCGGCCGCGAACCCCGCCTCTCATCCGTGCTCTCGTGCGCGGTGCGCTCTAGCTCCGCGGGACCCCGAGGGTCTCCACCCATGCGGCGACGTCGGCGTCGCTCGCGTTGGCCGCGAAGCGCTTGCCGGGGCGCCAGCGCGTGTCGAAGGAGACGCTTCGCTGCAGCGTGGGGATGGTGTCGCCGAGACCGCTCGAGCCAGACGTGCAGAAGACGACCATCGTCTTGCCCGCGAAGTCGTGGCCCTCGAGGAAGGTCTCCACGATGTGCGGCGCCGTGTACCACCAGATGGGAAAGCCGAGGATCACCATCTCGTAGTCCGCCACGCTCG
>CANQSI010000030.1 GCA_947626465.1 uncultured Atopobiaceae bacterium | reverse complement strand
ACGATGCGGCACACGAAGTCCCCGGTGCGCTCGTTGTTGGTGCCGGCATTGCCCATCCCCTGCACGCGGATGTCGGTGCCGTCGTGCGCATTCGCGGGGATGTCGATCGTCACCTCCGAGTTCTCCAGCACGCGCCCGGTGCCCTGGCAGGCATGGCAGGGATCGGCGACCACGCGCCCCGAGCCCTGGCACTCCGGGCACTCCATCTGCATCGTGCCCATCGCGAAGCCGAAGCCCCCGAGCACGTCGTTGAGATCGACGTCGATCCTTCCCGTGCCACCGCACGTGGGGCAGGAACGGTATGCCTGCGCATCCTCGCTCCCCCGCCCATGGCACACCTCACAGGTGGCGTAGCGCTGGTAGGTGATGGTGCGGTGGCGCGCGGCGGAAGGATCAGTGGGGTCGAAGGCGAGCTCGTAGACCACATCGGCGCCAGGCTGGGGCTTATATGCGCGCCCCTGCCCGCGACGTGCGGTGCCGCCAAACGGGAAGCCGCCGAAGGGCGAGCCTCCGAAGGGCGACCCCTGCGTCCCCCAGGGGCTTTGCCCGGTCGGCGTGCGGGTCGCGCCTCCTGCGGGCACACCCGCGCGCATGAGGTCGTAGCGCCTGCGCTTCTCGTCATCGGAGAGCACGGCGTAGGCCTCGCTCACCTCCTTGAAGCGCTCCTCGGCGTCAGGGGCCTTGTTCACGTCGGGATGCAGCTTGCGAGCCTTTTGCTGGAAGGCCTTGCGGATCTCCTCGGTCGTGGCCGACTGGGAGACCCCGAGGATCTCGTAGTAGTCCTTGTCGGTCATGAAGGCCACAGGCGACGCCTTTCCGAGCTATGGGGCCTGAGATTGCGTTCGTGGGCGAGCCAACTCATCAAGTGTACTGAATCTCTTGGCGCCCTTGATGGGCCTTCATGCGAGCAGCACGGGCTCATCGGGCGAAAGCGCCCAGAACTCGCCGAAGAGCTCGTTGGAGAGAAGCCAGGCACGGGGGCAAGGACGCAGGACGTAGGATGGCTCGGCTGAGGGCTCGAGGAGGCCGAGTTCGCAAAGGCGTGCGCAGGTGCGCTCATACTTCGCGCCCAGCACTTCCTTCGCGCGCCTGTCGAGGCGCTCTGGAATGCCCCGGACGCAGCGCACGGCGAGCATGAGGTCCTCGGCAATCGCGGATGCGAAGGAGAGGCCCTCCACCTCGAAGGCGAGGCCGTCGAGGGAGCGTGCGCGGGCAATCTCCTCCGCAGGCGAGGTGCACGTGAGGCGAAGGCGACAGGTGCCCTCAGGAGCCTCAGGCAAGCTCGGCGCCAGCTCGCGGAGCCGCTCGTAGGCCTCGCGCGAGAGCATCGAAGCCGCGCTCGTGCCAAGCCCGAGATAGGCCGATCCATCCCAATAGCGAAGGTTGTGCCGGCTCTCCTCTCCCGGGCGCGCGAAGCTCGCGATCTCGTAGCGCAAAAGCCCCCGGGCCTCGAGGGCCTCCGCAGCGGCTTCGAGCTCGTCTGCCACGGCGTCCTCAGAAGGAAGGGCTATGTGGCCCGTCCGCACGGCGCGCCCAAGCGGCGTTTCGCCGTGCACTTCCAAGGGATAGAGGCTCACGTGGGAGGCGCCGCGCTCTACGAGCTCCAACGCATGGCGCGCGAGCGCTCCTCGCCCCTCGCCCGGGAGCCCCGCGATGAGGTCGACCGAGACGCGGTACCCGAGCGCGCTCGCCTGCGCCACCGCGCTTCGCGCCTGCGAGGCGCTATGCACGCGCCCGAGCGCCTTAAGCACCGCGTCGTCAAGCGATTGCACGCCGATGCTCACGCGCGTGGCCCCGGCATGGAGGCATTGGGCGAGAAGCTCTGGGCTTGCGCTCTCCGGATTGGCCTCGAACGTGAGCTCCTCAAAGGGCCCCGCGCAGGCCCTCACCTCGGCGATCAGGCGTGGGAGGTCTTCGCCGAGCACGGTGGGCGTGCCTCCTCCGATGTAGGCGCTCTGGCATTGCTCGAGCAATCCCACCTCGCCGGCCCCGTCTAGGAGCGCCTCGAGGCCCCTCGCGTACTCGGCGGGGGTGGTGGGCGCCCCATAGATGGCGTTGCTCGAGAAATCGCAATAGGCGCAACGTGCCTTGCAAAATGGAATGTGCAGGTAGAGCGCGCGAGGGCGCGCATGCCGGGGGAAACTCACCTCGCCTCTTCCCTTTGCGCGATCCCTGCACGCAGCATGCCCACGAGCTCGAGGAAGCCCTCGATGGTGGAGCATTGCATGATGCGTCGCCTGGCGGCGGCAGCGCCGGGAAGGCCCTTCAAGTAGTGGCAGGCAATCTGTCGGGCTTTGAGCATATGCTCGCCCGTCGCCGCAAGGAGGCGAAGGTGGAGCTCAAGGGCGCAGAGGCGCAGCTCCAAAGGGCGCTCTGGCACACCCTCGCCCCCTTCAAGCGCGCGAGCATCCGAGAAGATCCACGGATTGCCGTAGCTCCCCCGAGCGACGAGCACGCCCGCGGCGCCGGTATCGTCGAGAAGCTGCACGCAGCGTTGCGCATCGAGGGCATCGCCCGAGGCAAGCACGGGTATTCCCACTCCGCCCACCACCTCTGCGATGGCGGCTTTCGATGAGCGTCCCGCGTATCCCTGCGATCCATACCGGCCATGCACCGCGATCGCCGCGACGCCCGCCTCCTCAAGCGCCTTCGCGAGCTCGACGGCCATCGGCCGCTCCGGGCTCCTCCCAAGGCGAATCTTCGCCGTCACCTCGGTGTGGAGGCCGCAGCGCGAAAGCCCCGCCCTGCAGGCCTCGACGATCGCCGCCGCTTTGGCGGGGTCGTCCATGAGGGCCACGCCCTCCCCCTTGCGCACGACCTTCGCCACGGGACACGCCATGTTCACGTCGAGGAACGCAAGGCGCCCCCCGAGCCGTGCCCCCACCTTCTCCGCGGCCTCGGCGAAGAGCGAAGGGTCGCTCCCGAAGAGCTGCACCGCGAGATCGGGCTCCTCGGCGTCGGGAAGCACGAGCTCCCACGTCTTCTCCGAGGCGAAGTGGAGTCCCGCCACCGAGACCATCTCGCTATAGGCCACAGCCGCACCGCCGGCTCTCGCCATGAGGCGCCACGCCCTATCCGACACGCCTGCCATGGGCGCCATGAGGAAGGGGTTCTTCGAGAGCCGCTCGGCGAAGCTTCCCTGCGTGGGCCATGGGACAGGCGGCCAGGAAAGCCCCGCGCCCTCGGCGCCACGCGCGAGGAGCACGCCCGACTCGCTCACTCGCCCACCTTGAGGATGGCCATGAACGCCTCCTGGGGCACGTCTACCTTGCCGATGGACTTCATGCGCTTCTTGCCCTCGCGCTGCTTCTCGAGGAGCTTGCGCTTGCGCGAGATGTCGCCGCCATAGCACTTGGCGAGCACGTCCTTGCGCCTCGCCTTCACGTTCGTGCGCGCGACCACGCGGCTCCCCACCACGGCTTGGATGGGCACCTCGAAGAGCTGGCGGGGGATGATCTCCTTGAGCTTCACCGCGAGATCATGGCCCATGGACTGCGCGCGCTCCCTCGGCACGATGAAGGAGAGGGCATCCACGGGATCGCCCGCGAGGAGGATGTCGAGCTTCACGAGGTCGGCCTCCTCGTAGCCCGTGATGTCGTAGTCGAGCGACGCATAGCCCTTCGTGCGGCTCTTCAGCTGGTCGAAGTAGTCGAGGATGAGCTCCGAGAGCGGCACCTTCCAGTGCATCTCGACGGAGCGCTCCGAGAGGTAGACCATGTTCTCGAATGTCCCGCGATGCTCGGTGGTGAGCTCCATCACGGCCCCCACGTAGTCGGGAGGCACGATCACCGTGGCCTTCAAGATCGGCTCCTCGATGAAGGCGATCGATGAGGGGTCGGGAAGGTCTATCGGGCTCTTCACATCGAGGACCGTTCCCTTGGTGGTGTGCACGTGGTAGTCCACGGAGGGCGCCGTGGCCACGAGGTCGAGGTCGAACTCGCGCTCGAGGCGCTCCTTCACCACCTCCATGTGGAGAAGGCCGAGGAAACCCACGCGAAAGCCGAATCCGAGCGCGACGGAGTTCTCCGGTTCCCAGGAGATCGAGGGGTCGTTCAGCGCGAGGCGCTCGAGGGCATCGCGCAGGGCCTCGAAGTCGTTGGTGTCGGTGGGAAAGAGGCCGCAAAAGACCATCGGCTTCGCATCGCGATACCCGCTGAGGGGCTCCTCCACGCCCCCCTCGCGGCTCGTGATGGTGTCGCCCGCATGCACGAGCGCCGCGTCCTTGAGGCCCGTGACCACATATCCCACCTCGCCTGCGCCGAGGCGCCGCACCGGCACCTCGCGGGGCTGGCGAAAGCCCACCTCCTCGGCGTCGAAGCGCGCCCCGGAGGCCATGAGGCGAAGGCCGTCGCGTGCGCGAATGACCCCATCCATCACGCGCACGATGGCCACCACGCCACGATACGCGTCAAACCAGGAATCGACGACGAGCGCTGCGAGCGGCGCGTCATCGCGCCCCCCTGGCGGTGGAACCTCAGCCACGATGGCCTCGAGGAGGTCGTGGATGCCCTCGCCGGTCTTGCCGCTCACGAGCACCGCATCGTCTGCGGGAAGCGCGAGGACGTCCTCGATCTCTGCCTTGATGCGCTCCGGCTCCGCGCTTGGAAGGTCTATCTTGTTGATGGCCACGACGATCTCGAGGTCCGCGTTCATCGCGAGGAGCGCGTTCGAGACGGTCTGGGCCTCCACGCCCTGCGTCGCATCGACGACGAGCACGGCTCCCTCGCAGGCCGCGAGCGAGCGCGAGACCTCGTAGGAGAAATCCACGTGGCCCGGCGTGTCGATGAGGTTCAGCGCGTACATTTCGCCGTCGTCTGCCTCGTAGAAGAGCCGTACCGCGTTCGACTTGATGGTGATGCCGCGTTCGCGCTCAATGTCCATCGTATCGAGTACCTGCGAGGTCATCTCGCGATCCTCGATCGTGTGCGTCGCCTCGAGGATGCGATCCGAGATCGTCGACTTTCCGTGGTCGATGTGCGCCACAATGGAGAAGTTGCGCACGCGCTCACGCGGAATTTGGGCGGAATATGCGTCATGGGCGCTCATGGTCATGATGATAGCGGCAAGTCGAAGGCGTGGTACAATGCGCAGACTGTTGGCATATTCCCTCATCACTCGAGCCCCTCGGGGCTTTCGGAAAGGTTCATTGTGGCAAACATCAAGTCTCAGAAGAAGCGCATCAAGACCGCCGAGAAGGCCCGCATGCGCAATCGCGCCGTCCGTTCCTCGCTAAAGACCGCCATCAAGAAAGTCCACGCGGCGGTGGAGGAAGGCGACGCCAAGACCGCGCAGGCGCTCGCGAACGATGCGTGCCGGCTCCTCGACAAGGCTGCCTCGAAGGGCATCATCCACAAGAACCAGGCGGCTCAGCGCAAGAGCGGCGTCCAGAAGCTCGTGAACACGATCTCCTAGTCGCTCCCCCCCTCTGTTCACTTTGCAAGGTTCGGGACCTCGGTTCGCCGGGGTCCCTTTTGTGAGGATGGCGGCTCGATGGATCAGTCGCAGATCTCGCAGATCCAGCGCACAAGCTCGCTCTCCTCGTTCGCGGAGCCCTTGAGCGCATCCTCCACGTCAAGCGCGCGATCGAGGAGCCTCACGAGTTCGCTTCTCGAGAAACGTCGAGCGGCCCGCCACGGCGCGCGATGGCGCCAGGCGTTCTGGGGCCCCTTCTCCTGGGGACGCACGCCGAAGCGCTCCGCGAGCATCTCCGTTCCTCGCTGCTCGCCATAGCCATCCTGCGCAAGCTCCTTGGCCACCAGCGCCTCGCGAAGGTAGCGCGTAATCCACACGTGGTAGCCGATCCTGCCCTCCTCACCGCTTTCGAAGACGAGTTCGAGGGCCTTCTTCCCATCCTTGGCGATGACGGCCTCGGCGACTATCCAAGGCGCGGCCGCCTCGCTGCGCTCGACCGTGGCGCGGATGGTGTCCACATCCACCCATGTGAGCCCCTCATGCTGCTCGCGAATGGTGCGAAGCGCCCTGGAAAGCAGCGCCGCCTTCTGCCCGACGCGGTCGAGGAGCTCGTTCTTCGCGAGGGGATCAAGACGAAGGCCGAGCTCTTGGGCCATGCGGTCGACTTGGCTTCCCGCATCCTTTCCCTTCGGCTCCTCGCAGCGGATGATGGCACCCCTCCCCTGCGCGCTCACCGCCTTGTAGAGCTTCGAGCGCGCATCGAGCTTGTCGGCCACGAGGAGCAGGGATGCGTCGGGGTTCGGGTCCTTGAGATAGGAAACGAGGGCGTCCTTGCCCTCCGGGGGAAGTGCCTGGGCCTCCCTCACGATGACGAGCCGCTGCCCCGGACCCATCGGGAGCTGGTTCAGCGACGCGATGAGGCGGGCGATGTCGTCCGCTTCCATGTTCGAGGTGGCACTGAACTCGTCGAGGTCGAAGAACGCCGCAGGGCCCTCGAGGCGATCCTTGAAGCGCGTGATCGTGCGGTCGCGCTTGAGCGTGTCGGTGCCGAGCGCGGCATACGCGCCAAGCAGCTTCTTCGCCTCTGCCATACGCACGCTCCCCTCATTCGCCACGTCTTAGTCTAGCCGAGTGGCAATTCCGCCTGCCCGCTCGCATAAGACCCTCGGACCATCCACCCCCGGATAGAGCGCCACGTTCCCCGTGTCCTTCGTGCAGAGGAAGAGCGCGCCCGCCGAGGTAAGCGTCTCGACGCACTCCTCCTTCGGATGGCCATAGCGATTGCCCTCCCCCGCCGATGCGACCGCCACCTCCGGCGAGAGCGCCCTCGCCTCCCAGGAATCGATGGACACGGAAGAGCCGTGGTGGCCCACCTTGAGGAAATCGAGGTCGTGGAGCTTGCCTTCGCCGAGGAGCGCCGCGAGCACATCTTCCTCGGCATCCCCCGTCAGAAGACCGCTGAGGCACGCCCCATCCCTTTCGTAGGAGAGATCGAGCACGAGCGATTCCTCGTTTTCATCGCCATCCTCCGGCCCCTTCGGCCATAGCATCGTGAGGGCGAAGGAGCCGATGCGAAACGAGGTCCCCTCGTGAATCTCCTCGAGATGGGCGCCGAGCTTCGCCACCGCTTCCAGTCCCTCTGCGCTCATCGCAGCCTTCTGTCCCTCCGGGAGAAGGACGGTTCCCACGCGAACCTTGCCCACGAGCTCGGGCAGCCCCCCTGCGTGATCGTCATGTTGGTGGGTGAGGACCACCGCATCGAGCGAGAACACCCCCTCGCGCCCAAGCGCTGCGACCACCGAGGCATCTGGCCCCGTGTCGACGAGCGCCGCGTGCCATCCGTCTTGGATGAGGATCGCATCGCCCTGCCCCACATCGAGCACCACCACTCGAGCTCCGAGGACAAGCGGATGCACGAGCGCCCACGAAGCCACAAGCACCGCCCCCACTCCCAAGAGGAGGAGCGCGCGCGAGCCTTTTGCATGGGGCCACCACAGCCACGCCCCGAAGAGGAGAGCCCACGGAAGCAGCGTTGCCCATGGCTCCGTCGCGTGGATGTTGAGCTGCGTAAAGGGAAGGCTCGAGAGAGCCTCGGCCGTAAGGAGGAGCGCCGATCCAGCTGCAGAGGCGAAGGCCACGAGGAATGCGCCTGCCAGCGGGATCCACGAGAGGAAGGCCCCCACGATCGCGAGCGTGAGAAACGCCTCGAAGGGCGTGATGAGGATCATCGCCGCAAGCGGCGCCACGAGGGAGAGCTCCCCGAATGAGCCTGCGACCAATGGGGCCGAGATGATCGCGCAGAGGAGGGCGAGCCCCGCTTGGAGCTTCAGCGCCTGCCATGCCTCACGGAGCGACCTTAGGATCCATTGGCGCCTCGAGATGCTCGAACGCCCGTCTTCCATGCCGAGCGCAACCCTCATCCAAGGCGAGAGGAGCGAGATAGCGGCAACGCAGAGGACGGACAGGCAAAAACCGAGGTCGCCAGTGCAGGTGGGGGCCAAGAGCACCATGGCGATGGCCCCCACACCGAGCGCGTTCAGCCCCCATGCGCGTCTGCCGGCGAGATTTGCCACCTCGGCGGCACCCACCATCACAAAGGAGCGAACCGCCGAAGCAGGCTGGCCGCAAAGAAGCACGTAGAGGAGGCCCACTGCGAAAAGGAGCGCCACGCGGGGGCCGAGCGCGAAGTGGAGGTGCGCGAGCCCCGCGCCCACGAGCCCGAGCACGAGCGCCACGTGCAACCCGGATACCGCGATCAAGTGGCTTATGCCCAAGGCCGAGAACTGCTCATCAATGCCGAAGCGCTTGATCCCCTCCTTAGAGCCGAGCGCCGAAGCGGCGACGAGTGCGCGTCCCGGGCTTTCCTCGGGGTCGATCGCCTCGAGGAGCGCGCTGCGAAGCGAATCGAAGAAGCCCGGGATGCCGGTTGGGGGACTCTCTTCGAGCACGCTCACCACGCAGACCGTTCCCACCATGCCCTGCACCTGGGAGCTGATCCCCCATTCATCCCCTTCGAGCGGCTCGTAGCGCCCCACCACCTGGAGTCGAGCGCCGAAGCGAAGCGCTTCTTGGCTCGACACCCACACACGTCCTGTATGCGCACCGTCGATCGACACCTCGGCAGCGCTCCAATACCCCTGCTCGGTGGGGCTCGGCCGCCGCGTGATGGTAAGCACCCATGAGGAAACCGCGCTCTTGGCCATGAGCTCGGAGGCGTATGCCTCGCGGGAGAGCTGGGCCCTGCCGAGCGCGATGCCCACGCACACCGAGGCGAGCGCGATCCCTCCCACGACCGCGATGCGCGCGCTCACGCACGTCGCACCTTGCACCGCGCGGGATCGCTCGACGCGCACCACCATGAAGCCGACGAACCCCACGCAGGCCACGGCGAGGAGCCACCAAGGAAGTGGCTGCTCAGCGAACGTGCGCGGAGCGCGCATGGGCGCTTCGAGCGTGAGGCGCGTGGCGACGAGGAGGAAGGCGAAGGCGAAAAGCGAAAGGGGGCAGGCGCTGCGCTCGGGCCACGTTCGCTCAGACACAGATGAGGTCCTTCAGCGATTCGAACTTCTTCTCCCCTATGCCGGAGACCCGCATGAGGTCCTCGGGCGAGGCAAAGGGCCCAGAGCTCTCACGATCTGCGACGATCTTCTTCGCGGTCGCCTCGCCCACGCCGGGAAGCGCGCAGAGCTCCTCGGCGCTCGCCTGGTTGATGTTGATGGGAGTGCTTGGATCCGAAGCCCCACTCGCCGAGATCGCGGTGCCTCCGCTCGCAACCCCGCTGCCTCCCGCCTGCGAGACCTCCCCCACCGCGGGGATGTGCACCTTGTCCGCGTCATGGACCTGCGCTGCGAGGTTCACCTGCGACACGTCTGCGTTGGCGCCCAGCCCTCCCGCCACTTCCACAACATCCATCACCCGAAGATCGTCGCCCGCGATCTCGTAGACGCCCGGAGCGACAACCTCCCCGTCTATGTGTATTCGAGCGTGCGCCGGGGTGGCATCGTCCTTTTCGCCAGATTCAGCCGTGCCCTCCTCTTCCGAGACATCGCCTGCCTCCCCAGATCCGGGATCTGCCTCGCCTTCCTGCTGCGCCGCCGCATCGATGCGTGCGAGCTCGATAGCGGGCTCATTGGCCTGCGCGAGAAGCGCACAAGCTGAACCGGCACAGAGAAGACACCCGATGATGAGCGTCGCGTGCTTCGTGGCGAGTTGTCGAATGGTCCTCGAGAGAGAGGCCCTATGCGTGCTTTGCCGTACCATGACCCACCTCCGAGGCCATGGTGAGGGTTACGGGCGCGCATTCCGGAAATTGGCGAACTTCCCGCCTCGTCGAGGTGGCGAAAATCTGGCCAACAGGCGCTTCGACGCTGAGATGCGCCAGCTCAAGGGCCCAGGGGGATCCAACACGTTAGTGTTGCGCCGCAGAATCGGGCGACGCACCTCCACGGGGCGTCCACGAGGCCCCGCGAAGCGAGGGGTGCCGCTCAGCAAGCGCTCGTGGTGGCTTGTAGCTCGGACAACCTTCGATATCCACGTATTCGAGCGCGTCGAGGCCCTCTTCGATGAGGCTCTCCGGATCCAGCGCATCCCAAGCGCGACGGACGGTCTCGAGCCGCGCGTGGGTTTCCGGGCGCCTCGGCATGAAGAGCGTGCAGCAGTCGGGCGCCTTCTCGCTCGAGAG
>CANQSI010000029.1 GCA_947626465.1 uncultured Atopobiaceae bacterium | reverse complement strand
CTCATCGACCCCATGAAGGTGGCCATCGGCGGCGAGGCGGTGGCAACGGAGCGAAAGATCACCCCCACCGTGCTCGCCGACGTCTCCTGGGAGGACGCGTGCATGGGCGAGGAGATCTTCGGTCCCATCCTCCCCGTCATCGCCTACGACGACCTCGACGAGGCCCTCGCGGAGGTTGATGCACGTCCACATCCGCTCGCGTTCTACTTCTTCAGCGAGGACCCCGTGCTCTCGCACAAAGTGATGCGCGAGCACGCCTTCGGCGGCGGTTGCGTGAACGACGTCGTGATCCACCTTGCCACCTCATCCATGCCCTTCGGCGGCGTGGGCGCAAGTGGCATGGGCTCCTACCACGGAAAACGCGGCTACGAGGCCTTCACCCACGAGAAGAGCATCGTGAACAAGATGACGTGGATGGACTTGCCGCTTCGCTACCAGCCTTATCGCGAGCTCTCAGAGAAGCTCGTGCGTCTCTTCGTGCGCTAGCCAGGGACACGCGCACGGGTCCGCAGAGCAGAGACTCGCATAGGGAATACGGGCCGCGCCTCGCGTTCGAGGTGCGGCCCGATTTCTAGCCGCTCACACGGCGCGCGGGCGGTGCAGCTCCTGCGGTGGGTAGATATGGAAAAGCACGAATGCACGATCGAAAGCCGAGGCACTGTCCATGAGCCCGCAGAAATCCGCCAGCTCCCTCACGTCGGCTCGCCCGTCGTCCACCCTCAAGACGCGCCCCGCCGTACCGGGCCTCAAGCTCCGCCGTGCGAACGCCTACATCGCGATCGCCACGATACTCGCGCTCTGCTACCACTCGCTCACCATGGGCTATTCAATGTGGACCGGCTGGTACAACCGCGACGTAGCCGTGAGTTCGGCGTGGATCATCGCCGGCTTCGTGATCGTGCACGTCTTCCTCGTGCTCGTGCTGTTCTTCTTCTTTGCCGAAGGTGGGGCCATCACCTACAAGAAGGATCCAAGGTCGATCCTGATCCAGCGCGTGAGCGCGATCGCGATCATCATCCTCCTGCACTTCCACATCAAGGCCTACACCGCCGTGGCCATGGGGCAGAAGGTCGATCTCCTTATGTTTCTCTTCTACGTGATCACCGAGCTCGCGTTCTTCGGCTTCGTGATGATGCACGTGGCGGTCTCGCTCGCCCAGGGGCTCATGCTCGTGGGCTGGGTGAAGAAGCCCGACCTCGTGAAGACGATCGACAAGGTCGCCTATTGGGTCTGCGGCATCCTCTTCGCCCTCTACGTGGGCGGCATGATCCACTTCTACCTCGGCGCCCTCGTGCTGTAGAAAAAGCTCGAAGCCGGTTTTTTGAACCGAACGGCAAGGTTCCAGATGGCCGTGGTTTTCGGCCGTCTGGACCGCAGCCCGTTCGGAAGGTAAAGAAGCAGCTCAAGGCATACGCCTTGAGCTGCAAGCAAAAATGCGGTAAATGCCCCGACGGCTAGTTGTTGCCGTCGATGAGGTGCATCTCGGCGTAGCCGTCGAGCGGGTTCTCCTCGGTGAGGGGGTCGGTGAAGGTCTCTTCGCTCGCGGCGTCAGGATCATCCTTCACGTCCTCGAAGACGGGCGCGCCGTCCGGGTCGACGAAGAAATCGTCCTTTTCCTGCTTCACATCGTTCTTGGGATCGTCAGCCATGATGGCCCCCATTTCTCTTTTGGAACGCCCATCTCGATCTGTGTATACGCGATTTGTTCCCCAATGACCACGCATCTATCGCCGAAAGCGCGTGAAGCATGCCGCGGGAGCACAATCGTCCTACTCGTGCTTCGCGTCGCGGTCGAGCCAGCGAAGGCACTCCCCCACCCAATGCGCCGAGTAGGGCTGGACGTCCTGCGACGAGCCTTCGCTCGACCAGTCGCAGAGCGAGGTGCCGTGCGGGCCCGTCTGGTACATGTGCAGCTCGCAGGGCACTTCCTTCTCCCAGAGCGCCTTCACGAAGTCGAGCGTGTCCGTCGGCGGCAGCGCCTCATCCTCGGCGGAGAGCCACACGAACGTGCGTGGCATGTCCGAGCGCACGTGAAGCGCGAGGTCGATCTTGGCTTCCCGCGCGACGGTGGGGTTGTCAGTGCCGAAGATCGCGGGGAGCATGAGCGTGGCCACCGCGGCAAGCCAGGGAGCGTTGCCGTGGCGCGAGCCGGTGGGATCGCTCGCACCCACCATCGGATAGCCGAGCACGATGCCCGTGGGCTTCGCGACATCCGCCGACGCCTCGGCTTTCTTCAGGAGCTCGGCATCGTCGAAGCGCTCCGCGAGGGTCCCCACCACGTGTCCGCCTGCGGAAAAGCCCATGCAGTAGACGCGATCGGCATCGATCGCCCAGTCGTCTGCGTGTGCGCGCACGATCGCCATGGCGCGCATGAGGTCGATCGTGGGCTCGGGGTAGTGCGCGCCGGGATCGACCGTCGGCTCCGACTGGCCGGGTGCGGGATCGGCCACCACGTAGTGCTTATACATCACGACAAAGCACTGGTAGCCGTAGCCCAGCCAGCGCGCCGCCACCGGCTCGCCCTCCTTGCCCGAAAGCGAGAGGTAGGCGCCGCCGGGGCAGATGAGCATGGCGGGGCGAACCTTGCGCGTCTTGCTCGAGACCATGGGATCGAGGAGATAGCAGCGAAGCGTCGCCGTGCCATCTTCGCGAAGTGGGATCTCCAAATAGCGCATCGTGCATCCTCTCTCGAGCAACTACCTTGCTTCTTCCCCAGTCTAGGCGCCCCTCCACGAGAAACGCCCGCACAAGGGGATGTGCGGGCGCAGGAGAGGGGGCAATGCGGCGTGGCTCACACCACGCGACAGATCGTGTGGGGGCTGAGCGCAGCAAAGAGCTCGCTTGCGCGCGCCTCGGTCGTGCCATCTGCGAGGGAGGCCCCTCGGAAGGCCGCGTACTGCGGCTTCCTGCGCGCGATGGCCTCGATCGCCTTCGGGGTGATCCCAAGGTCGAAGCATGCGATGAGCTGGCCGCCGTTCACCTCGAAGCACGTGAAGCCGTCGATCGATGTCTCCTCGATCGATGCGGAGTAGGGGATCCGAAACGCGGGGAGCGCCTGGAAGAGCAGGTCCTCGGGCGTGCGATCGGCTTTGAGGCCGTCCGCGGCTTCGCCGAGCCTGCCCTGGCGCATCTCGCCCTCTTCGCTCGCCTCGAGCTCGAAGTTCGCGCTGTCGACGCGAAGCACGCGGAATCCCGCGTCGAGGGAGGGCCATGAGCCCTTCATCGCCGCCCCCGCGCGGCGGATGCGCTCCTCCCCGATGTCGCAGATCGTGGCGTAGCCGTCGCGCGCCGCCTGGGAGCCTTCGGGGGTGGGCTCGGGAAGCTGCACGCAGATGAAGGGGCGCGCGAGGTGGTCCCTCGCGTTGGCCTTCATCACGGCCTCTGCCGTGGTGGCGGAGCCCGAGAAGAAGTCCATCACGATGTCGCCCTCCCCCGTCGCGGCGTCGACGAGGGTGGCAATAAGATCCACCGGCTTGGCGTAGTCGAAGTACGCGGCGCCGAAGTGGCGGGTAAAGTCGGCGACGCCGGTCGAGGTGGAGATGCCCATGGCGAGGTCCTTCAGGCGCGTGGCGTCCACGTTTCGGCGCTTGGTAAAGACGCGCGCCTCGCCATCTCCCCTCCTCTCGAAGTGCAGGTCGAAGTAGTCGCTCTCGACCTTCCTCCTGCTCCAGCGCCACGCGTGGTAGCGGTGCACTCCGTCTGAGTTTCTGTGGGGCTCGATGGCGATGAAGCCCTCCGGGCAAGCTACGCCGAGGTCGGCCGTCCTCACCTCCCCCGTCTTGGGGTTCCAGAAGATCTGGAAGATGAGCGTGGGGGAGGTCTCCTCGTTGAACTTGGAGTTGGAGTTGTAGAGCTCGTTGGTGAAGATGTAGGAGCCGCGCTCGTCTTCGTGGAGCTTGTAGTCGAAGCCCTTGTAGATGGCGGGCATGAGGGCCTTGAGCGCGCCCACCTTCCCCTTGAACTGCGGCGCCTTCTCGCGGTCTTTCGCGTAGACGAGCACGTACTCGTGGCAGACTGCGGCCCCCGCGTCGCTAATCTGCCTCCCTTTGAGGTTGCTCACCCACACCATCGTGTTCAGCCGGTTCTCGGCCCCGAAGACCTCGTCGAGGATCTTCTTGAGGTTATCCACCTCGTTGTCGTCGATGCTCACGGCGAGGACCCCGTCCTCGCAAAGCAGGTCTCTGGCGAGGATAAGGCGCGGATACATCATCGAGCACCAGTCGGAGTGGAAGCGCCCGCTCGAGATGAGGTTCTGGAAGAGGCGGCCGCCTTCCTCGTCCACCTCGCCGCTTGCGGTTTCGTACTCCTTTCGAGACCTTGAGAAGTCGTCCGCGTAGACGAAGTCGTGGCCGGTGTTGTACGGGGGGTCGAGGTAGATGAACTTGATTGTGCCCGCGTAGGTCTCGCGCAGGAGCTTCAGCGCGTCGAGGTTGTCGCCCTCGATGTAGAGGTTCTGGGTGGCCTCCCAGTCCACGCTCCTCTGCTTTTCAGGGCGCAGGGTCTTTGCGCAAGGCTCGCTCGCGAGGCGCCTCGCCTCGCGCTTTCCTGGCCACATGAATTCGTAGCGCTCGCGCGGCCCCTCCACGACCATTCCCGCGAGCTCATCGCGAAGTACGTCGAAGTCGATGGCAAAGGCGAGCTCGCCACGCTCATCTCGCACCTCGGTGGCCACGTTCGGGAAGAGCTCGGCGAGCTTCCTCGCGTTCCTTTGGGTGAGGTCGGGCGTGGCATGGTCGATCTTTTCCATCGATCCCCTTCTCCAAGTGCGGGATGCGCCCGTCGTGCGGACGCGCTCCATCTCCCCTATTCTCATTCTTCGAACGGCGCAGGCATACGAGGAGGGGAAAGGCGAGATGGGAGCACGCGAGGACGTGCGCTTTCAGCGCGTCGGGACGGAGCAGGTGGGCGAGCTCGCGAAACTCGCCGAGGAGATCTGGTTCGAGTACTGGCCGCCTCGCATCGGCATTGACCAGACGTCCTACATGGTGGAGCTCTTCCAAAGCGAGGGCGCCATCCGCCGCGCCATGGCTGAAGACGCCTACGAGTACTGGTTCATCGTCGTCGAGGCCCAAGACGGCGCCGCGCGCGTCGTGGGCTATACCGGCGGCCACGTGGAGCCTGAGACCAATCGCTTCTTCATCTCGAAGATCTATGTGCTCGAGAGCGAGCGCGGGCATGGCTTCGGCTCGGCGGTGGTGCGCTTCTACGACGCCCTTTGCAAGGAACGCGGCCTTCGCGCGATGTACCTCACCGTGAACAAGGGAAACGACCTCGCCATCCGCGCCTACGAGGCCAACGATTTCCGCACCATCGAGAAGGCGGTCACGAGTATCGGCGGAGGCTTCGTGATGGATGACTACATCATGGAACGCGAGGTAGCGCGCTAGCCCCTCGGCCCGGCGAGCGCGATCTTCGCAAGCGCGAATTGTCGGTGGGTCCCTTCGGTAGAATGGGCCCATGGTCTTCTCGAGCGCCATATTCCTCTTCGGCTTCCTGCCACTCGTGGTGGCGCTCTACTTCGCGCTCCCGTGGCTCGCCGCCAAGAACATCCTCCTCCTCGTCGCGTCGCTTCTCTTCTACGCATGGGGAGAGCCCGTCTACGTGTGGCTCATGGTGCTCTCCATCGTGGCGAACTGGCTCTTCGCGCTCTGCATCGGTGGCGCGCAGACGCGCTCCGCTCGCAGACGTGGCAAGCGCGGGTCGCTCCGGCGCGCGCCGGAGCGTGCGCTCGGCGATGATGACGGGTTTGATTCCCTCGACGTCTCCCCTGCCGAGAAGGCGTATTACGGAAGCGAGGCCGGTAGAGCCCGCACGCCTGCGCTCGCCACGTGCTTCCTCGTGCTCGCCCTCGTCTTCGACCTCGGCGCGCTCTGCACGTTCAAGTACCTTCCGTTCATCTGCGAGCAGGTGAACCGCCTCGCGGGAAGCGCGGTGCTCCCGGACATCCAGCTCGCGCTTCCCATCGGCATCTCCTTCTACACGCTCCAAGCCATCTCCTACGTGGTGGACGTGTGGCGAGGGCACGTGAAGGCGCAGGCGAACCCGCTCTACCTCGGCACCTACATCGCCATGTTCCCGCAGCTCGTGGCGGGCCCCATCGTGCGCTACACCGACATCGAGGAAGCCCTCATGGCGCGCCACACCTCCTTTGCGGGGTTCGCGCGCGGGGTGCGTCTCTTCATCGTGGGGCTCGGGAAGAAGGTGCTCCTCGCCAACGTGTGCGGCATCCTCGCAGATAGTCTGCTCCCCCTCGCGCCGGCAGACATCGGGTTCGTGGGATGCGCGAGCGCGATCTGCGCCTACACCTTCCAGATCTACTTCGACTTCGGCGGCTACTCCGACATGGCGATCGGCCTCGGCTCCATGTTCGGCTTCGAATACCCGAGGAACTTCAACTACCCCTACATCTCCACCTCGACGACCGAGTTCTGGCGTCGCTGGCACATGACGCTCGGCTCGTTCTTCCGCGACTACGTCTACATCCCGCTCGGCGGAAACCGCGTGTCCACGCCGCGGTGGATGCTGAACCTCCTCATCGTGTGGGGCTTGACCGGCATCTGGCACGGCGCCGCGTGGAACTTCCTCCTCTGGGGCCTCTACTACGGCGTGATCCTCATGCTCGAGAAGCTCTTTTGGCTGCGGGTGCTCGAGAAATTGCCGCGAGCGCTTCGCCACCTCTACGCGATCCTCGTCTTCTTCTTCGGGTGGATGATCTTCGCCGTGAGCGGCGGCTTGGGCACGACCGCACGCTGGTTCCTCGCGCTTTTCGGACGCTACGGCTGGCTGGGCACCTCGAACCTCTGGGAGCTCCAGAGCTGGTCGTACGTGGCCCTCATCCCGATCCTCGTCCTCGCATCCACGCCGATCATCCCCTGGCTTCGGAAGAAGCTCGAGCTCTGGGCGCAAGGCGCGTCCGGGGTGCGCGTGGAGGCGGCCCCCGGGCGGGGAAACGACTTCGTGCCACCCTGCAAGCTGAGCGCGACAGGCGCGGTCTCCGACGCGCGTGGACGCGTGGTGGGCCTCATCTCGCTCGCGGCTGACCTCGGACTTTTGCTCGTGCTCGTGGCCTCCCTCATGTCGGTGGCCTCGAATTCCTACAATCCCTTCATCTACTTCCAGTTCTGAGCTGCGCGATGGCAAAACACTTCGACACGACCCCCGCTCACGCTCCCGAGCCCCGTGCGCCACGAGCCACGTGGACCGATGTGCTCGTGTGTGCCGTGACGTGCGTGCTCATGTGCGGCGCGCTCGCGCTTTGGGGCTTGAAGGAATGCGGCGTGACGCTTCCCGTGTGGCTCGACGGCGAGACGGCAAACCATCTCGCCGGTGCGGTGTACGGCGCTCCCTGGCCAGAGAGCCTCGCCGAGGTGCCCGAGGCGTTTTCGAAGGGCGAGCTCCAGGAGGCCTTCGACACCCGCATCACGCAGAACATCCCCGCGCGAGCGGTTGCGCTCATGGGCAACACCGCGCTCCAGCGCTCGGCCATCAAGGCGTCGAACACCCTCTTCCGCTGGCCCGCCTACCCCACCTACTACGGTTCCAACTACTTCTATTTCGACGAGTTCGACGCGCTCCTGCCCGCACCGCTCACGAACATGACCGACGGTTGGGAGGACTTCGGCACCCAGATCGCCGGCTTTGCCGAGCGCCACCCCGATGTGGAGTTCCTCGTGTACGTGAGCACGGAATCCTCGGACGCGGACGTGAACCCCGTCTACGCCTATCGCGAAGGGGCGGATTCGATCGAGGACTTCGGGGCCATCCTCGAGGACACGCTCCAAAGCTCGTCGAACGTGCGCACGATCGTGGAGGATTTCTCCTCGCCCGACGACTACTACGAGCTCTACTTCAAGAGCGACAACCACTGGACGATCCTCGGAGCCGAGGCGGGCTACAACCGCATCGCGGAGGAGATGGGCCTCCCGGCGCTCGAGGTAGATGGCACGAAGGAACTCTCGCCTCGCTACCTCGGCAGTTGGTCGCGCCTCGGGCTAGCCGACGTCACCGACGCGCCCACGGACATCGACGAGGACTTCTCCGATCTCACCATCACCACCACGAATAACGTCTACAACGGCAACGACCACTCCAGCTACGACGAGGCCACCGAGCTCTTCAAGGCCATCAACTTCGTGCAGGAGTACTACAACCTCTTCGGCATCTACTCCACCGACGGCATCGTATCCATCGATTCGGCGCTCGTCGCCCCCGAGGATTGCCGACCGACCATCGTGGTCTGCGATTCGTATGGATACCAGTCGGGAAGGATGCTCGCACGCGGCTTCGGGCACGTGGACCTGCGCTACTGGCTCTACGTCTTCGACGAGGGCGACCAGCGCCTCGAGGACACCCTCGCCGAAACCGGCGACAAGACCGTCGTGTTCCTCGCCGCTCCGCAGTACTACTCCACGTTCCTCTCACGCCACCCGCACTTCTTCGAGTAGCGTCTTCGAGTAGCGCAGAGGGGCACGCGAGAGCGCGGGCGGTGCATCCGCCGTAGCCGGCGCAAAGGGCATGCCTTCTTGTAGAACACGCGCCCTACAATGGGCCCTGCACTCCCCCACCCGCGCACTTTCCCAAAAGAGAGGCCACCATGCAAAGGACCCGCATAGCCCAGCTCTTCGCCAACCCCGACGCCTTCGCCAACGAAGAGGTGTGCGTCGCCGGCTGGGTGCGCTCCGTGCGCGACATGAAGAACTTCGGCTTCGTCACGCTGAATGACGGTAGCTGCTTCAAGGATCTCCAGGTGGTGGCAAACGCGGGCGAGCTCGAGAACTACGCAGAGGTGGCGAGCATCCCCGGCGGCTCGGCCGTCGTGGCGCGCGGCGTCGTCGCGCTCACCCCCGAGCGCCCCCAGCCTCTCGAACTCCAAGCTACGAATGTGCAGGTCGTGGGCGTAAGCCAGGGCGACTACCCCATGCAGAAGAAGCGTGCCACGCGAGAATTCCTGCGCACCCAGCAACACCTTCGCAGCCGCACGAACCTCTTCCGCGCCATCTTCCGCGTGCGCTCCGTGGCCGCATACTCGATCCACCGCTTCTTCCAGGAGCGCGGGTTCGTGTATGTGACGACCCCCATCATCACGGCGAGCGATGCCGAGGGCGCGGGCGAGATGTTCCGCGTGACCTCGCTCGACCTCGAGAACCCTCCCCGGACGGAGGCGGGCACCATCGATTGGTCGCAGGACTTCTTCGGGAAGGCCACGAACCTCACGGTCTCCGGGCAGCTCCAGGCCGAGAACTTCGCCATGAGCTTCGGCGACGTCTACACCTTCGGCCCCACGTTCCGTGCGGAGAACTCGAACACGAGGCGCCACGCGGCGGAGTTTTGGATGGTGGAGCCCGAGATGGCGTTCTGCGATCTCGAGGGCGACATGGACGTCGCCGAGGCCATGCTGAAGGCCGTGATCAACGACGTGCGCAACGCATGCCCAGATGAGCTCGACCTCTTCAACAAGTTCGTGGACAAGGGCCTCCTCGAGCGCCTCGAGAACGTGGCGTCGAGCGACTTCGCCCGCATCACCTACACCGAGGCCATCGAGCTCCTCGAGAAAGCGCAGGCGGAGGGCCATAAGTTCGAGTATCCCGTACACTGGGGCGTGGACTTGCAGACCGAGCACGAGCGCTATCTCACGGAAGCGTGCTTCGGCAAGCCGGTCTTCGTCACGGACTACCCGAAGGAGATCAAGGCCTTCTACATGCGCGCGAACGATGACGGCAAGACCGTGGCCGCCGTCGACTGCCTCGTACCCGGCGTGGGTGAGATCGTGGGCGGCTCGCAGCGCGAGGAGCGGCTCGAACTCCTCGAGGAGCGCATTGCGGAGATGGGTATGGATGCCGAGCAGTACCGCTACTACCTCGACCTCCGCCGCTACGGCACCTGCGAGCACGCGGGCTTTGGCCTCGGTTTCGAGCGCTTGGTGATGTACCTCACCGGCGTGGACAACATCCGCGACGTGCTCCCCCACCCGCGCACGGTGGGCAACGCGGACTTCTAGGCGCCCCCACGCCAGCCACCACACGCTCAACACGAAAGCGGCCGCCCGGAGACCGAGCGACCGCTTTTACGATCTTGGAGGCGATGCCCAGATTCGAACTGGGGATAAAGGCTTTGCAGGCCTCTGCCTTACCACTTGGCCACATC
>CANQSI010000028.1 GCA_947626465.1 uncultured Atopobiaceae bacterium | reverse complement strand
TCCTCGTCCATCACGAGCACATCCTCGAAGAAGCGATCGATCGGGCCCCTCAACGCGGCAAGGGCTGCGAGCGCATCGGAGAAGCGATTCTGCCCAAGGGCCGCCGCCACGTCGGCCTCCGCTGATGCCGTGGCCTCGTAGAGCGCGAGCTCGGCCTCGCCGAGCGCCGAGCGATCCACATCCGTGCCGAGCGAGGGATCGGCGAGGTGCGTGGCGCGAAGGAAGGCCTGGGCGAGATCGTCCATGAGCTCTCCCGCCTCGGCGCGCGCCGCCTCGAGGGCGCGTACGCGAGAGAGGAACTCGGCGGGATCCACCACGCCCGTGTGGGCGATGGCGGCCACCGCGTCCGGCTGGGCCCCCTCCTCGCGCGCCATCGTCTGGAGGCGCCCGGAGAAGAACCCGGCCACCGCACGCGCGACCTCGGCACGATCGAAGTCGAGGCCCTGCTCCTGGTAGAGGCCGAGGGACGTGTCGATGAGCGCGCGCAGCGACGCGCTCGGCATGCGCTCGAGAAGGCGGATCACGCCGATGGCGCCACGACGCTGGGCGAAGGGGTCCTTGGAGCCCGTGGGCGGCTCGCCGATGGCGAACATGCCGCAGATGGTGTCGAGCTTGTCGGCCACGGCAACCGCCGAGCCCACCACGCTTCCCGGGAGCTCGTCGCCGGCATAGCGCGGGCGATAGTGCTCGGCCACGGCCGCCGCCACCACGTCGCTCTCCCCCGCCGCGCGCGCGTAGTGGCCGCCCATCACACCCTGCTGGCTCGTGAATTCCACGACGGCCTGCGACACGAGATCCGCCTTCGCGAGGTGCGCCGCACGCTCGGCCTGCCCGATCGTCGCCTCGTCTTCGCCCGCGAGCCGCGCCACCTCGCCCGCGAGCTTCTCCATGCGCGCCACCTTCTGGCGAAGCGTGCCGAGCTTTTCCTGGAAGGTGACCTCAGCGAGGCTCTCGAGCCAGTCCTCCATGGAAGCCTTGAGGTCCTCCTCGAAGAAGAACGCCGCGTCGTCGAGGCGCGCACGCACCACGCGCTCGTTGCCCTCGACGATGGCGGCATTGTGCGCGGGATCGCCATTCGAGACGAGGATGAACGTGCGGGAGAGGCTGCCGTCGGCGTTGAAGGCCGGGAAGCAGCGCTGGTGCTTGAGCATGGCCTCGCAGATGATCTCCTGCGGCACCTCCAAGAAGCGCTCATCGAAATGCCCCGCGAGCACCGTCGGCCATTCGCAAAGGTTCACCACCTCGGCAAACGTCGATGCGGGGGTGTCTACGACGAGCCCGAGGGCGCCTTCGAGCGCCGCGATCTGTTCGCGGATGCGCTCGGCACGCGCATCGTGGTCGAGCACGTAGGCGCGCTCGAGCACCTCGAGATAGGAAGCAGGGTCCGCCACGTCATGCTCCCCTGGCGCGAGCACGCGGTGGCCCCATGTGGCCCTGCCGGAGGAGATGCGCGCGAAGCGCACGTCGATGACGTCCTCGCCGAAGAGGCACACGATCCAGCGCACCGGGCGGCAGTAGCGCTCGGAGGTGGAGCCCCAGCGCATCGAGCGCGGCCAGGAGAGCCCCGAGATCACGCCTTCGGCGATGGGCCCGAGGAGGTCTTCGGCCTCCTTCGCCGGCTCGCTCACGGTCACCGCGACATGCTTCTCGCCCTTGAACTCCACGACCTCGAGGGCGCTCACGTCCACGCCCTTGCCGCGGCAAAACCCGAGTGCGGCCTTGGTGGGGTTCCCGTCCGCGTCAAAGGCCTGCGCCACCTTCGGCCCGCGGAAGACCTGCGTGGAGGCCTCAGTCGCACACGCCACATCCGAGACGAGGGCGGCGAGGCGGCGAGGACTCGAGATCACGCGGATCTCGCCGTGGGCAAGCCCCGCCTCGTCGAGCGCCGCGGAGAGGAGCTTCGGGAGCTCGGCACGCGCGGCGTCGAGCGGCGCGCTCGGCAGCTCCTCTGAACCGATCTCGAGGAGGAAGTCCTTCGTCGTCACTTCGCCACCTCGGCTTTCGTGTCGCTGGCCGCCATCCAGGCTACGCACGCGGCCTTGGCCACGCTGCGCACCCGGAGGATGTAGTTCATGCGCTCGGTTTGCGAAAGCGCACCGCGCGCATCGAGCAGGTTGAATGCGTGCGAGCATTTGAGCGCGCAGTCGTAGGCCACGAGCGGAAGCTCGCGATCAAGGCACGCCTGGCACTGAAGCTCGTAGTCGTCGAAGTGCTGGCGAAGCGCCGCCACGTCGGCCACCTCGAAGTTGTAGGTGGAGAACTCGCGCTCGTTCTCGTGGAACACATCGCCGTAGGTGAGCTCGTGGCCCTCGGGGTCGCGACACCACACCACGTCGAAGCAGCTGTCCACGTCCTGCGCGTACATCGCAAGACGCTCGAGGCCGTAGGTGATCTCCACCGGCACGGGCGCGCATTCGATGCCGCCCACCTGCTGGAAGTAGGTGAACTGGGTGACTTCCATGCCGTCGATCCACACCTCCCAGCCAAGGCCCCAGGCGCCGAGCGTCGGGCTCTCCCAGTCGTCCTCCACGAAGCGCACGTCGTGCGCGGTGGCGTCGAGGCCGATCTCGGCAAGTGAGCCGAGGTAGAGCTCCTGCGCGTTTTGCGGCGAGGGCTTCATGAGCACCTGGAACTGGTAGTAGTGCTGGAGGCGGTTCGGGTTCTCGCCGTAGCGCCCGTCGGTGGGGCGACGGCACGGCTGGGCATAGCACGCGGCCCAGGGCGCAGGGCCAAGCGAACGCAGCGTGGTGGCCGTGTGGAACGTACCCGCGCCCACCTCGGTGTCCACCGGCTGCATCACGGCGCAGCCCTGCGCCGCCCAGTAGCGCTGGAGGGCGAAGATCATCTCTTGGAACGTGGGCGCCGAGGCCTTCTGCATGGCGTTCCTCTCATCGAATGGGGCAGGGCGCACGCCCGGCTGGGCGCACGCGAATCAGTCTAGGACGCCGATCTCCGAGAGTGGCCAGAACTTCAGCCAAGCCCTCGAGCTCACGTCCTCTCTCGTAATGGGGCCGAAATAGCGCGAATCGAGCGAGTTTTCCCGGTTGTCGCCCATCACCCAATACTCGTCCTCGCCGAGCGTATAGGGGTAGGTGATGGGCTCGTCGAGCGTGGCGGAGTTGGCTGAGAGGGGAAGCGATTGGCCCTGCGTGTAGGGCTCCTCGAGCGCTTCGCCATCCACCACCACGAGGCCGTTTTGGAGATCCACGGTCTGCCCGGGCGTGGCGATCACGCGCTTGATGAGGGTCGTCTCGGGATCCTCGGGGTCGATGAACGTCACGATGTCGCCCATCTCGGGGTCGCGCGTGAGGTAGCTCAGCTTCTCGCCGAGCACGCGATCGCCCACCTGGATGGTCTCGAGCATCGATTCCGAGGGGATGGTGAAGGGCTCCACCACGAAGGCGCGCACGAGGAGCGCCACGCCCACCGCGCAGGCGATGACGAGCACCCATTCGAGGACGTTTCGCAGCGCGGAGCCCTTGGCCTCGTCCTCGTCCATGAGGTCCCTCGGCCAGTCCGCGGTGCCGGTCTGCCACGGCTGCGTCGTTGCGGGACGCGTATAGGGGCTCACCGGCTCCACCGCCATATGGCGACTCACATAGGGGGATTCGCCCGTAGACTCCTTCTCGCTGCGCGAGTTGAAGTGCTTTGCCGCGGGCGCCGCCATGTGGCGGGGGCCTTGAAAGGGGCTTTCCTCAGGCACGGGAGCTCACCTCCTCCCCAGCGAGAAGGTCGGGCCGCAGGCGCCGCGTGCGCTCGAGCGCGTTCTCGCGGCGCCAGAGCGCCACCTTGCCGTGGTCTCCGGAGAGGAGCACCTCGGGCACGGCCATGCCCCGGTAGACGGCCGGCCGTGTGTACTGGGCGCACTCGAGCAGTCCGTCCTCGAAGGATTCCTCGGCTGCGGAGAGCTCGTTTCCGAGCACGCCGGGGATGAGGCGCGTGCACGCGTCAGCGACGGCCATGGCCGCGAGCTCGCCTCCCGTGAGCACGAAATCCCCGAGCGAGATCACCTCGTCAGCAAGGGAGAACACCCGCTCGTCCATGCCCTCATAGCGCCCCGCCACGAGCAAGAGCCCCGCCTCCTCAGAGAGCTCGCGGGCCTTCTCCTGCGTAAACGGCGTGCCATGCGGCGAGAGGAACACGACCTTGAGCGCCACCTCGGAGCGGGAGATGATCTCCCCCACCGCCTCGAAGAAGGGCTCGGGCTTCATGAGCATGCCCTGGCCCCCTCCGAAGGGCGCATCGTCCACCGTGCGATGGCGGTCGTGGGTCCAGTCGCGAAGGTTGTGCGTGAAGAAGCGCACGAAGCCGCCCGCTTGCGCGCGCCCCATGATGGAGGCGTCGAGGTAGGGCGGGAAGACCTCGGGGATGACGGAGAGGAAGTGGATATCCATGGCCCTCTCCTCCTAGAGGTCCAGAAGTCCGGGCGGGCACGCGAGATGCACGGCGGCCTCGTCGACGTCCACGAGGATGGGCTCCACCGCCGGCACGAGAACCTCGCGCCCCTCGCGCTCGATCACGAGGAGCGCCTGCGCGGGCCCCTCCTCGACGGAGCGCACCGTGCCGAGCACGCCGAAGGCCTCGTCGATTGCCGTGAGGCCGATCCACGCCTCGGGGCCTTCGGGCTCGTCTTCTGGCGAAAGCTCGTCTTCCGGCGCGAGCACGCGGGCGCCCACGCACGTCTTGGCGTCGCCGAGGTCGGCGACGCCCGCGAACCGCACGCGCTGATCCTCGCCATCGTCGGTGGCGCTGAGCACCACCTGGAAGCGATCGACCTCGAAGTTCGGCGGGAGGATGGCCACGTGGAGCCCCTCGCGAAGCCGAGGCGAGCTAGCGCGCCATGGATGGCACACAAGCTCGCCTTTTGTTCCGCGAGCGCGAACGATGGTGGCTATGGGACGCAAGCCTCGACCCATGGCGCGCTAGTCGAGAACCTCGACCTCGACCTCGGTGTCGAGTCGCTGGCCCAAAGCCCGCGCGAGGGTGCGGATTGATTTGATGGTGCGGCCGCGACGCCCGATCACCTTGCCCACGTCATCGGGGGCGACGGTGATCTCGATGAGCGAGCCCTCGGCGCTGTCGGTGACGTCGAGCGCCACGGCATCGACGTCGTCTACGAGACCCAGCACGAGGAGCTCGACGAGGTCGGCGATGCGATCGGAAGGAAGTTCCTCGGCTTCGCCCGGCTCGGCGGCGAGAGCCTCATCGGTCTCCTCGACCTCGAGCTCGCTCACCTCGACCTCGGCCTCGTCGAAAGCGTCGGCGCCGCCCATGGCGGCATTCAGATCGTTCATGGGAAAGCCTCGGAGCTACTTAAGCCTCGCGAGCGGCGTCGGCAGCAGCCTCTGCCACGTCCTCGGCCGCCTCGGCAACATCCTCGGCCACCTCAGCTGCAACGGCCTCCTCCACCTCGGCGGCCTCCTCCTCGGGCACTGCGTAGGCCTCGGGAACCTTCGGCTCGGGCTTAGGAGCTGCGGCGGGCTTCGAAAGGCCCTCGGAGCCGGCGCGCGCGATGTCGATGAGGTGCGCCACGGCGTTCGTGGGCTGTGCGCCCTTGCCGATCCACTCGTCCACCTTCACGAGGTCGACTTCGATCACGTGGGGATCGGGGATGGGATCGTAGCGGCCCACCTGCTCGATGAAGCGACCGTCGCGCTTCATGCGCGAATCGGCGACCACGATGCGGTAGTAGGGACGCTTCTTGGCACCGTGACGGGCCAGGCGAATCTTGACGGCCAACGAAATCTCCTTTGTGCGTGGTGTCACGGAGTGCCTTCGTAGCATGAGTGCACGCCCGTGCTTTGAACAAGCAACCATAGTAGCCAAGCTCCGGCGTTTCTGCAGCGCTCGCACTGGCGTTCCACACACCGTCCGTCCAGTCATAGCGTCGGGTGGCGGATAGGTTGGCGCCACTCGCTCCGCCCGCTTCTAGACTGGCATGTGGGGCGGGGCGAGCTGTTCTTTTAGGCTGCCGAAACGCCAAGGGTAGGAGCTACATGGACGTCTTGGTCGTTGAAGACGAACGTAATCTGAGCGACGCGATTTGCCACATTCTCGGGGAAGCGGGCTACAACGCAGCGCAGGCCTTCGACGGGCCTTCCGGGCTCGAGGCGGCGCTCGGCACGCACCACGATGTGATCATGCTCGACGTGATGCTTCCGGGGATGAGCGGGTTCGACGTGGTCTCGCAGCTACGCGAGGCGAGCGTGGAGACCCCGGTGATCATGGTCACCGCCAAGGCCACCACGGCCGACAAGATCGAAGGCCTCGACCACGGCGCCGATGACTACATGACGAAGCCCATCGACACCGACGAGCTCCTCGCGAGGATTCGCGCGCTCACGCGGCGCCACGGCGAGGCGGATCTCGAGACGCGCACCTTCGGCGACCTCACCCTCGACCTCGTAACGCACGACCTCGTGTGCGGCGACCGCCAGGTGCACCTCTCCCAGAAGGAATACGAGGTCTTGAAGCTCCTCATGGAGGCGAAGGGCGTCGTCTCGAAGACCGATCTCCTGAAGTCCGCATGGCACGATGGCGAGGACGTGACGGAGAACAGCGCCGAGGCCTACATCTCGTTTTTGAGGAAGAAGCTCGCACACATCAACTCCTTGAGTCAGATCACCACCTACCGCATGCTCGGATATCGCCTCGAGGAGCCTGACGGGCGCGACACGCGCTACTAGCTCTCATTCGCACCCGCACGAGCGACGCGAGGGAGGCCGATGCTCAAGCGACTCCAACGGCGCTTCATGGCCATCACGATGTCGTTCCTCGCGCTCGTGCTCTTCGGCACGCTCTTCGTCACCTACACGGCGAGCTCGGAAAACCTCGACCGCTTCGTGGATAGCTCGCTGAACCGCGTGCTCAACACCACCACGCCCACGCGCCCCTACATCGGGGTGCAAACGGCGCCGAACATCGACGAGACCATCTACGGGCAGCGCGCCGTGGTGTGGGTGGACATCGACGACGAGACGGGCGACGTGGAGCTCAACGACTCCGCCGCCATCATCGGGCCGCGCGCCCTCGAGCAGGTGATCGACGCGGCCTCCGGAGAGGCCACCGAGGGAACCGTCGAGGAATACGGCGTCGTCTGGCGCAAGGGGGAGATCCCCTCGGGCGAGCGCATTGCGATGGTGAGCACCGTGGCCACGAGCCAGGTGCGCCTGCAGCAGATCCTCACGAGCATCGCCGTGGCGGTGCTCGTGCTCCTCATCGCCTCGCTCTTCGTGTGGAAGCTCTCGAAGATGGTGGTGGAGCCGGTGAGGCTCGTGTGGGAGGCGCAAAGCCGCTTCACCTCAGACGCATCGCATGAGCTCAAGACCCCGCTTTCCGTGATTGCCGCCAACACGCAGATCCTCGAGGAACACCTCGCCACCATTCCGGACGAGGACCACCGATGGATCATCTCCACGAGAGACGAGGCCAAGCGCATGCAGGCGCTCGTGAATGACCTCCTCGAGCTCTCCAAGGCCGACGAGGCTACGCTCGCGAGCGATGCCGTCTTCCGGAGAGATCTCCTCGATTTCTCGGCCCTCGTCGAAGAGGCATGCCTCGAGTTCGAGGTGATGGCCTTCGAACGCGGACGCGCCTTCGACGAGAATCTCACGCCCGACCTCTGGGTGCGCTCGGACCACGGAGCACTTGATCGCGTGGTGCGCATCCTGCTCGATAATGCGGTGAAGTACGCCGAAAAGGGTTCGACGATCAAGGTGGTGCTCGTGCCCGAGGGAAAGGCCACCGCGCGCCTCTCCGTGAACAACCAGGCCAAGCCGCTTTCGCAGGAGGACGTGGATCACATCTTCGATCGCTTCTATCGCTCGGACAGCTCGCGCAGTCGCTCGACCGGCGGCTTCGGCCTCGGCCTCGCCATCGCGAAGACCACCATGCTCGCCCTCGATGGCGACATCACCTGCACCTCGAGCGCCGAGGAGGGCACGACCTTCACGCTGGTGGTCCCGCTTGATCGCGAGCTGACGTGACGCGTGGGCGCCCGCTTCCGGAGCGTGGGTTCTCGCTCGGCGCGTCCATGGCGCGCTGGGAGGGGCCGGCGATCGCGCTCCTCGACCTCGACGCGTTCTTCGCCTCGGTGGAACAGCTCGACCATCCGGAATGGCGGGGAAAGCCCGTCATCGTGGGCGGCTCGCCCGAGATGCGCGGCGTGGTGTCCACGGCTTCCTACGAGGCGCGTCCCTTCGGCGTCCACTCCGCCATGCCGGCGGCGGAGGCGAGGCGGCTTTGCCCGCAGGGCATCTTCACGCAGGGACGCTTCGAGAGGTATCGCGAGCTCTCGGGACAGGTGATGGATATCATCGGCGCCGAAACGCCCCGTTTGGAGCAGGTGTCCATCGACGAGGCGTTCTTCGACGTGAGCCCGGGACGCTATTCCGCCGAGAACCCGGTGGATATTTGCGAGCGTATCCAGCGTCGCGTGGCCGAGCTCGGCATCACCTGCTCGATCGGGCTTTCCACCTCGAAGACCGTGGCGAAGATCGCGAGCGAGGTCGACAAGCCGCGCGGCCTCACCGTGGTGTATCCCGGTACGCAAGCCGCGTTCTTGGCGCCGCTCCCCCTTCGCGCGCTCTCGGGCATCGGCGCCGCCACCGAGCGCAAGCTCACGAGCCTCGGCATCCGCACGCTCGGCGACCTCGCCGCGCAGAACCCCAGGGAGATGCAGGAGTACTTCGGCGTCATGGGGCCGCGCATGGTCGCGCGTGCTCGCGGCGACGACCGCTCCCCCGTGCGCGAGCGCGCGGTGGCTCGGGAGGTAAAGTCCGTCTCCAACGAGCGCACCTTCGCGCAAGACCTCACCAGCCGAAGCGAGATCCGCGCGGCAATCCGGCATGTGGCGGGCGTGGTGGGTCGCCGCCTTCGCAAGAAGGGCCTCAAGGGCCGCGAGGTGACGCTCAAAGTCCGCTATGACTTCGAGCATGGCCGCACGGTTCAGCGCGGCCTCGCCTCCCCCGCCGACGACGAGGCCGACTTCGCCCCCGTGGCGCTCGAGCTCCTCGACGAGATCTGGCACGAGGGCATGCCGGTCCGCCTCATCGGCGTGGGCGTATCGCGCTTTGATGAGGAAGACGCGCCACGCCAGGCCACGCTCTTCGACGAACTGGGGCTCGAGGACGAAGATTCAGGCAAAGCCGCTGGTAAGCCTCGTGACAGGGCGGGCCTTGGGCGCGTGCGCGATGCGGTGCGGGAGCGCTTTGGCGACGACGCGCTCGCGTTTGGGCACGACCTCCGCTTCAAGCACCGCACGTCCGACACCCAGCCCATGCACAAGGACCTCGAGTAGCGCACATCGCTTTTGCCCGGGCGGACTAAAAAAGAGTCTCTACCTCGCACGTTTCGCGAGGTAGAGGCGATTCTCGACTAGCACCGAGGATAACCGCTTACCGCGCAACGCTTCGCGTCGCACCGTAAGCGGCTCTCCTCGGTGAAAGCAATTTAGTACGTGGCGGGCTCGCGCTTGAAGTCGCCCGGCACCTCCTCGTACTTGGGAAGCGGCGCCTCGTTCGGCATCGTCCACGTGTGGTGGTCGGTGTGGAGCAGCTTCTCCGCAAGCTCGGAGTTGGGCTCGCCGAGGAACTCCTCATAGCACTGCTTCACCTGCGGGTTCTCGTGCGAGAAGCGCAGCTCCGCGTCCTGGTCGAGCGCGTAGAGCGTGCCCGCGCGATCCGCCGCGAGCTCCTGGCCGTCATGGATGGGGTTGCCGCCACCGCCGGTGCAGCCACCGGGGCACGCCATGATCTCCACGAAGTCGAGCTCCTCCTTGCCGTCGCGAATGGCTTGGAGCAGCTTCTCGGCGTTCACGAGGCCATGGGCCACGCCCACGCGCACCTGCGTGCCGCCCATGTCGAAGGTGCCCACGCGCCAACCGTCGCGTTCGCGAAGGGCCGCGAGCGCCTCGGGATCGGGGTTCTCGCCCGTCACCACGGAATACGCGGTGCGAAGCGCCGCCTCCATCACGCCGCCGGTGACGCCGAAGATGTGGCCCGCGCCCGTGGCGATGCCCATGGGGTCGTCGAAGGACGCCTCATCCATCTTCGCCACGTCGAGGTGGTGGGCGCGGATCATGCGGTCGAACTCACGCACGGTGAGGACGGCGTCCACGTCGGGCTTGCCCGTGGCGCCGAGCATGGACTCGTAGTCCGCCTCGGCCTTCTTCGCCACGCAGGGCATGATGGACACGAGGAAGAGCTTCTCGGGGTCGACCCCCGCCCTCTCGGCGAAGTAGGTCTTGGCAAGCGCGCCGAAGATCTGCTGCGGGCTCTTCGTGGAGGAGATGCGATCTACGAAGTCCGGCGCCTTGCCCTTGGCGTAGCGGATCCAGCCCGGGCAGCAGCTCGTGAACATGGGCCACTGGTACTCGTCGCGATGCTGGAGCTTATGGAGGAGCTCGTAGCCCTCCTCCATGATGGTGACGTCGGCGGAGAAGTCCGTGTCGAACACGTAGTCGAAGCCGAG
>CANQSI010000027.1 GCA_947626465.1 uncultured Atopobiaceae bacterium | reverse complement strand
GACGATGCCGCTGTGGCCCATGAGCCCGAAGAAGTACTGGGGCGAGTTGAAGACGTCGACGTGCGATTCGGCCATGGTTTCCCTCTTCAGAGAGCCGAGCGGGAGCGCGGCGCCCCCGCTCGGCGAATCGATGCTTAGGACTCGCTCTGGGCCGCTTCGCCGCCCGCGTCCTGCGTCCCGAGGCTCACGATGATGGTCACCGTGCTCCCGGCAGGCGCGGTGCCCGCGGGGTCGAAGCCCGCCACCATGCCCTTGGGCTGGTTGCTGTTGTATTGGTAGGCGACGTTCACTACGAAGCCCGCGTTCTCGAGCGTCTGCGTGGCCTCGGCCTCGGACTGGCCGATGGTGTTCGGGATGGCCACGCCCTCCTGCCCGAG
Organism: uncultured Atopobiaceae bacterium; assembly: GCA_947626465.1. Lineage (GTDB taxonomy): Bacteria > Actinomycetota > Coriobacteriia > Coriobacteriales > Atopobiaceae > CANRLS01. The sequence continues at coordinate 10,186 of CANQSI010000027.1, read as the reverse complement.
GCTCACCTGGATGGTGATGGTGGTGCCCGCCGGTTGCGAGCCGGTGGGGGAGTAGTCGATCACGTAGCCCTTATCGGTGGAGGAGGAGTACACCTCCTCCACGTTCACCGTGAAGCCGGCGCTCTCGAGCTCGCGCACCGCGTCCGCACGCGCAAAGCCGGCCACGTTCGGCACGTCCTTTGCGTCCGGGCCTTTGGAGAGGTGGTAGGTGACGGTGTCGCCCGTCTTGGCGCTCGCGCCGGCCTTGGGCTCCTGCTCGGCCACGCGACCCACGTCCACCTCGTTCGAGGCCACCGAATCGCCCACCTGGCCCTTGAGCTCCACGGCCTCGAGCGCAGCCTGCGCCTCCTCGGGCGTCATGTTCTTGAGGTCCGGCACCTGCACTTCCTCGGCCGGCTCCTTGCCTTGCGAGACGACGAGGTTGATGCGCGTGCCACGCGCGGCTTGCGTGCCGCTCGCGGGGTCTTGCGAGAGCACGATGCCGCGCTCAACCGTGTCGGAGTACTCTTCCTTCACGTCGCCCACCTCGAAGAACCCGCTGTCGGAGATGGCCTTCTCGGCGGCCGCGCGGGTGAGCGAGACGTAGTTCGGGACGGGCTCCGTCTGGCCGTTTCCGCTGAACATGAGCCAGCCCACGAGGCCCGCGACGGCGAGGATCGCGATGATCACCGCCGCGATGAGGCCGCGATGGCCCTGGCGCGAGGGCTGCGGCGGTTGCGGGTCGCCGTAGGCGTTGCCGGTGGAGAGACGCGCGTCGGCGGGGCGATTGATGCGCTGCGTCGCCGGGCCGGGCGCCACGGTGTTGCGCACGGTGGGGCTCGCCGGCACGAACTGCGTTGCCTCGCCCATGCCGATGGGCATCGGGCGTCCCGCGAGGTAGTCCGCGAGGGCGCGGCGAAGCTCCTCGGCGCTCTGGAAGCGATCGCTCGGATCCTTCGCCATACACTTGAGGATGATGGCCTCGAGGTTGGCGTCCACCTTGGGGTTCAGCTGCGAGGGCGGCACGGGCGCCTCGTTCACCTGCTTGAGCGCCACGGAGATGGCGTCGTCGCCGTCGAAGGGCACCTTCCCGGTGGCGGCCTCGTACATCACGATGCCGAGGGAGTAGATGTCGGAGGTGGGGCCGAGCTCCTTGCCCTGCGTCTGCTCGGGAGAGACGTAGTGCGCGGTGCCGAGCACGGAGTTCGTGGCCGTGAGGTGCGAGTTCCTCGCGCGCGCGATGCCGAAGTCCATCACTTTGATGTTGCCGTCGGGCTGCACCATGATGTTCTGCGGCTTGATGTCGCGGTGGATGATGTCGTGGCGGTGCGCCACCGTGAGCGCCTGGCAGATCTGCGAGGCGATCTGCGCCACCTTGCGCGGCTCGAGCGCGCCGTGGTTCTTGAGGCCGGTCTTGAGGTCCGTGCCGCGCAGGAGCTCCATGACGATGTAGTACGTGTCGCCGTCCTTGCCCCAGTCGTACACGTTCACGATGTAGGGGCTCGAGAGCGCGGCCGCGGCCTGCGCCTCCTGCTTGAAGCGCGCGGCGAACGACGGGTCGTTCGCGTACTGCTCGAGCATGATCTTGATGGCGACGCTGCGCTTGAGCGTCTGGTCCATGCCGCGATAGACACTGGCCATGCCGCCGATGCCTATCTTGTCGAGGACCTGGTAGCGGCCACCGAGCACGGTGTTTGGCATGACGTTAGGCATGGATGGCTCCCCTGCTCATCTGTACCTCTCCTACGATAGCCGATGCGCTGGCGGCGAAGCCCGCGCCTTTAGGTTTCAACGAGTTCATTGCTCAGCCCCCTGGGATTGCACGTAGAGGCTCTCCGCGAGCACCTGTCCGGCGATGCGCGTGGCGTAGCTGCGCACGTCCTCGCCGGGCTCGCCCTCCACGAGCACCGAGATGGCGATCGTGGGGTGCTCGTAGGGCGCATACCCGATGAAGAGCGAGTTCGTGTGGTCGCCTTCCTCGGCGGTGCCGGTCTTGCCGGCCACGAGCGCGTCCCACACCTGCCCCGAGGTGCCCGTGCCCTCGGTGGTGACGTCGAGCATGGCCTCGCCGAGGGAGGCCGCGGTGTTCGCGTCGACCGCCTGGCCGAGCGAGCGCGGCTGCGTCGCGCTCACCTCCACCCCCTCGGGCGAGAGCGTGCGGGCTACGAGGAACGGGTTCATGGCGATGCCGCCGTTGGCGATGGCGGCGGCCACCACGGCGTTCTGCATGACGGTGGTCTGCGGGCCGGCGGGGCTCGCGTGCTCGCCCACGGGCTGGCCGCAGCCCGCCCAGGCAGTCTCCCATTCCGTCATCTCGTTCGGATCGGGCATCACCGACGCCAGGCAGGCGAAGTCCTGCCCGAGCTCCGTGCCGTAGCCGAAGCCCCTCGCGAAGGCGCAGAGCACCTCCGGGCCCTCCTGCACGGCGAGCTGGCCGAAGACGGTGTTCGCCGAGACCGCGAGGGCGTAGCGCACCGTGATGTCGCCGAAGTCTTGGTCGTCCACGTTCGAGACGTTCGCCCCGCCGATCTCCATCGTGGCGGGCGAGGGGTAGGTGGTGTTGAGGGTGGCGACGCCCGTCTGCAGCGCCGCCGCGAGGGTAATTACCTTGAAGGTGGAGCCCGGCGCATAGAGCGCCTGCGTGGCGCGGTTCAGGAGCTCGCCGTTCGTGGAGCCGCTCGCGATGAGGTCGCCGATCTGGTCGTAGGAGAAGCCCGGCGCGCTCGCGCACGCGAGGACGGCGCCCGTCGAGGGGTTGAGGAGCACGATCGCGCCCTTGCGACCGGCGAGCGCGGATTCCGCCGCCTGCTGCATGCGCGAGTCGAGCGTGAGCTGCACGGTGTTGCCCGGCACCTGCGTGCCCGCGAGTGAATAGAGCGCGGAGAGCCAGTTCGAGTAGTCCGCATGGCCCGTGAGCACGTCGTTCATCGAGTTCTCGATGCCCGTGGCGCCGTATTGCGTGGAGAGGTAGCCCACGACGTTCGAGGCAAGGGGTCCGTTGGGGTAGGTGCGGTAGAAGAAGCCGTCGTCGCCCTTCTGGCTCTCGGCGAGCGTCACGCCGTCGGAGGTGATGATCGCGCCGCGCTGCACCTGCGCGGATTTCGCGAGCGTGTGGTTGTTGTTCGGCATGTTTTGGTAGGTGCTCGCCATCACCGTCTGCACGAAGGTGAGGTTGCCCACGAGCACGGCGAAGATGATGGTGAAGAACGTGATGAGCACGGTGAGGCGCTTGCTCAGCGCCACGCGGCCGAGGACACCGGATTCGGGGGTCTCGAGGCCGAAGGAGAGGCGCGCGTGGAGGGCGCTCCCGGTGGCGCTCGGCACGCCGCCCGCCTCGCCGCTCCGTGCGCCGCGCGCACCGCGCGAGCCACGGACGCTTCGGCCCTGCCGCCTCGCCTCGGCGCCCACGCCGGCGCCCGCGAGGAGGGCCTCGCGCCCGGTGGCCTGGTCGCCCGCGCGGAGCAGCAGCGCCACGATGATGAAGCTCGCGAGGAGCGAGGAGCCGCCCTGGCTCATGAAGGGGAGCGTCACGCCCGTCAAGGGCATGAGCCTCGTCACGCCGGCGATGATGAGGAAGGCCTGGAAGCCGATGGCCGAGGTGAGGCCCACGCAGGTGAAGGCGGCCATGTCGCTCTTCGCGCGCGCCGCGGTGGCGAAGCCGCGCACGCAGAAGAGCATGTAGAGGAAGATCACGGCCGCTCCGCCCAAGAGCCCCATCTCCTCGCCGATGGCGCTAAAGATGAAGTCGCTCTCCACCACGGGGATGAGCGTGGGGAGGCCGCGGCCGATGCCCTGCCCCACGAGCCCGCCGTCGGCGAGCGAGTAGAGCGACTGCACTATCTGCAGGCCGGTGTTCGACGGATCCTGGAAGGGGTCGATCCAAATGTCGAAGCGCACCTTCACGTGCGCGAACAGGTGGTAGCAGGCGAAGGCGCCGAGCGCGAGGAGGGCCACCGCCACCACGACGTAGCCCACGCGCCCGGTGGCCACGAAGAGCATGATCACGAAGATGGTGAAGAAGAGGACGGCGCTCCCCAAGTCGCGCTCGAAGACGACGATGGCGAGCGAGACGCCCCACATGAGGAAGACCGGCGCGAGCATGCGCAGGCGCGGCAGGGTGAAGGGCCCCACGCGGTGCTGCGCCACGGAGAGGAGCTCGCGGTTGTCGGCGAGGTAGGCCGCGAGGAAGAGCGTGACGAAGATCTTCGCGAGCTCGCCCGGCTGGAAGGAGATCCCGAAGAGGTTCAGCCAGAGCTTCGAGCCGGACTGCTCCACGCCGAAGAGCATCGGGAGGAGGATGAGCACGAGGCCGATGGCGCCGAGCGTGTATTTGTAGCGTGCGAGGGAATCGATATTTCGCACGACGGCGAGCACGATGACCATGCAGAGGATGGCGAGGAAGAGCCACATCACCTGGTTCACCGCGAGCTCGGGCGCGAGTCGCGTGACGAAGGTGATGCCGATGCCCGAGAGCACGAACACCACCGGCAAGATCGCCGGATCCGCGCCGGGCGCGAGCACGCGGATGGCGATGTGGGCCGCGATGAACGCCACCACGAGGCCGATGGGCACGGCGAGCGTCTCGAAGCTGAGCTCCACTCCGGTGTTCACCACGTAGAGCGCGTAGATCACGAGCACGGGGACGGCGCCCGCGATGAGCAGGAGGAGCTCGGTGGTGCGGCGGTCGGCGTGGGTGCGTTCAGCGTTCACGGCGCGAGCCATGCTACTCACCCCCCGCGATCGGCGTGGTCTCGTCCTTCGCCATGGGCCCGGCCACGGGCTCTGAGGTGGTGGCCGGCTCGTCGGTGGTGATCGCCGTGCCGGAGGTGCCGTCGGGGGTGGTGATGGGCTCGCCGTTGGGCGTGGTGCTCGGCGTGCTGCCTACGGCGGAGGCCGTCTCGTCCGCCTCGGCCTGATCGGCCGCGAGCTGCTCGCGATAGGAATCGATCGTGGCGAGGGCGTTCTCCTGGCTCGAGACCGGGATGCCCTCGGCGAGCTGGTCCTGGAGCGCCTCCGGCAGGTCGTCGACCTTGACCTCGCTCACGTAGTTCAAATTCGAGAGCGGGAGGCCGAGGAAGTCTCCCTCGACGCCTTGGTAGACGGCTACGCGATCCCCTGAGCTCGAGAGATACCAGAAGCTCCCGATCAAGAGCACGCTCGCGATCACCACCGCGGCGAGGATGATCACGCCGCCGAGCGAGAAGAGGAGCGCAGTGCGTTTTGCGTTGGTGTGCGCGGCCTCGTCGGTGCCGTCCGAGACGATGTCGACGACCACGCAGGTGACGTTGTCGTGGCCGCCGGCGACGATGGCCGCCGTCACGAGCGCATCCACGCACACCGACGGGCTCGCGGTGGAGACGGCGATGTCCTCGATCTCCGCGTCCTCGATCATCGACGAGAGGCCGTCCGAGCAGATGATGATGCGCTCGCCCGCCTCCACCTCGACGTCGAAGCGGTCGGCGTACATGTCGGGGTCCGAGCCGAGCGCACGGGTCACCCAGCTGCGATTGGGGTGCGTGCGGGCCTCGTCGGCGGTGATCTCGCCCGCGTCCACGAGCTCCTCCACGAGGGAGTGGTCGTGGGTCACGCGCACGAGCATGCCCTTGTGCAAGAGGTAGAGGCGTGAATCTCCCACGTGGGCCACGGCCATGCGGTCGTTCGTGATCACGCAGGTGGTGCAGGTGCAGCCCATGCCCTCGCGGCCCTCGCCATGCGAAGGCCCGGCGATCACGGCCGCGTTCGCCGCCTCCACGGCTTCGCCGAGCGCCTGCGCGTCGGCTTCCTTGGGCGCCTCCTCCGCGAGCGTGCGGATGGCGATGGAGCTCGCCACCTCGCCTGCTGCGTGGCCGCCCATGCCGTCGCACACGGCGAAGAGCGGAGGATCCACGAGGTAGGAATCCTCGTTGTGCTCGCGCACCGAGCCCACGTCGGAACGCGCGGCCCAGGAGAGGTGCGCGTTCTTGCCCTCGGTGGAGGTGGCCTCGGGGCGGCCGGAGAGGTCGAGCACCGGCCGCGAAACCGGTGCTGCCTGCGTGACGTCGCTCGCCGCGAGGCGGCCTCTGCGAGGACGCATCATCTGCGGCTGACCCTCAAAACCGCGTCACCCACCTGCACGTCGTCGCCGTCGCGCAGCGTCACGGGCTCGGCGATGAGCCGGCCGTTCACGAGCGTGCCGTTGGTGGAGTTGAGGTCCTCGAGCACGAGCGCCGGGCCCTGCAGCGTGAGGCGCGCATGCGTGGCTGAGACGTACGGCTCGTTGATTTGGATGTCGGAGGAGGGCGAGCGCCCGATCACCACCGGGCCCAACATGTCGATGTGGAGCCCGCGGAGGTTCTTCGGGCCCTTCTCGAGGTCGAGCGTCCAGATGGCGGGGTCCTTGCGCTGCCCGCGCACGAGGCCGATGCCCGTGCGCATCACGGCGAAGAGGAAGAGGTAGAGCAGCACCACCAGGACGACACGCCCGATGAAGAGGACGAGATCGATCATCGGCGTCCTCCTTTGGTTTTAGGCTGCACGTCCACTAGCCCTCGCGAAACTCGAGGTTGGTGAGGCCGAGCGTGATGACGTCGCCGTCGTGGAGGGTGCATTCGTCCACGTCGACGTCGTTCACGAGCGTGCCGTTCGTGGAGTTGAGATCCGTGACGATCCAGTGCACGCCGTCGAAGTCGATCTCCGCATGGCGGCGGCTCACGTTCGGGTCCCGGAGGACGATGCCGCCGCTCGTGCGCTCGCGGCCGAGGATGGCGCGGGAGGAGCGGATGGGGTAGGTGTGGCCGCTCTGGCGATCGATGAGCATGGCCGTGGGCGTCATGGGTGCGGCGGCCTCGGAGGCCGGGGTGGGCGCTGGTGACGGGGCCGGATAGCTCGGGGTTTCCTCGAAGTAGGGCGAGGGCGGCGTGAGGCCTGCGCCTGCGCCGTAGGAGCCGCCCGTGCCCGCGCCGTAGGGCGCGCCGAGCGGCGGGATGGCGTCGAGGCCGGCGTCGCTTCTGAGCGGCGGGAGATCGGGGATGTTCGGCGCCGCATGAGCGGGAGCCGGCGAGGGGATTGGCGCAGGAGTGGGCGTGGGCGCAGGCGGGACCACGGGCACCGCAGGCTTGGCGGCTGCGGGGTAGGCCTGGGGCTGCACGGGGGCAGGCGCTTGCTCCGGCGCGCGGCGCGTGACGGGCACGGGCGCCGGCTTCATCGCCACCGCGCCGCCGAGGCCGCCCGCGCGGCGGCTCGCCATGAAGCGCTCCTCCTCGTCGCGAAGGCGCTCGAGCGTGCGAGCGTCCACGTTCTCCGCGAAGGCCGAGAAGCGGCCGCTCTTCAGCGAGGGATCCACCATGAAGCGCACGAGCGGCTGGCCGATGAACGAGTAGCCGCGTCTCTGGGCCTGCGCCTCGAGGAACTGCGCGGTCTCTTGCGTGAGCTCGGCGTAGACGGGGCGCATGAGCGTGTCGTCTTCCTGCGAGACGAGGATCGTGTAGAGCGCGGGCGCGGTGTCCACGCCGTTTATCACGTAGGTCTCGTTCTCCATCTCGTGCGCGGCGCGCTTCGCCATCTTCCTGAAGGAGAACGGCATGGGCGCCGAGGCGGTGCCGAAGATGCCCGACACCCGCTCTTCAAACACGTTGAGGAAGTTCACGGCCTCGCTCCTTCTCTCTCATCCGTGCTTCGCGCACCCGCGCTACGCCGCTCGCGCTCGAGCTCAAGCGGTTCCTCGGCGGGGCCGAAGAGGCCGACGACGAACACCATAAGCCCGAAAAATGCTAGCGCAACCACGAGCGTGGGGGTGGCCGGAGGGCTATATATCCCGCCATTCTCCAGAGACCGCGCAAAGGCCTCGCCCGCGAGCGCCGCGCCAGTGGCGAACGCTTGGCCGAGGCCCGCGAGCACGCGTCCTGTCGAGGGGCGCCGCGCAGCGCGGGGGCCAAGCGGGGCGTCCCAGTCCTCATCATCGGCTTCCGCGGGCCCAAACGCGCTGGTGGCGCCTTGCGTCGCGGAGCCGAAGGGGACGCTCTCGAGCTGCATCTCGAAGGCGAGCCAGCTCCTTTGCTTGCGCTTCGCGGCTGCGAGGGTGAGAAGCGAGGCGGCGAGGGCGCCTGTGCCCGTGGCGGCCATGAGAACCCACACGCCGGGGGCCGAGAAGCGCGCGGCGAGGGCGAGCGCCGTGGCCTCGCCTGCCCAGCTGTTTTCCATGGCAGCGCACACCAGCTCGGCAAACGCGGGTGCGAGCGCGCCGGTGGCGAAGGCCGCGAGCGGGCGAAGCGCATACCCGGCGAGGCCGGGGGCGCAGAGGGGGCAAAGGAGCGCTGCGGGCGCGAGGAAAGCCGCCGAGGCGAGGCGTCCGCGGCGCCCGAAGAGGATCCACCATGCGCCACCTGCGGCGATGGTGGCGAGCGCAAGGGCGAGCGTGGCGGGGGAGAGGCCGTCCGCGAGCACGGCCACCGCCACGGAGGCGATGCCGAAGGCCGCCCCGAGCGGCGGCCACACGGCGGAAAGCGCTGCGGCGATCCCGCACACCACGAGGTAGGGCCACGAAACCGACCAATCGGGCAACGCCTCGGGGGCAAACCCGAAGGCAGGCCCCGCGAGGGCGAGCACCACGAACGCGCAGACGGCCGCGCTCGTGCGCGCGAGCACGCCGGCGAGGAGGGGCAGGCGCCGGCCCGGCGGATCGAGCGCGGCGAGGTTCTCGTCTGCGAGGGCGGGGGCGTCCTCGGCGGTTTGGTCCATGAGCTGGCGGATGGAGGCGAGGCCCCGCGCGGGGTCGCCGAGCGCGGGGCGCGGGGCGGCGTAGCCGGCGTTCTCGAGGGCGGGGAGGGTGCCCGGCTGGCCGGCGACCGTGCCGCTCGCGGCCGCAGCGCGTCCGCGCGATCCTCCGAGGAGCACGTTCGCGAAGGCCGCGACCGAGGAGGGACGCGCGGCGGCGTCGGGCGAGAGCGCCGCCATGATCGCGGCCGCGATGCTCGGGTCGAGCTCGTCCTCGAGCTCGTCGATTGCGCGTGCGCCCTTCTCGATCAAGCGCCCCGAGGCCTCTGCGGTTTGCGCGCGGAAGGGAGCGATGCCGCAGATAGCCTCGTAGAGCATGCAGGCGAGCGAGAAGACATCCGAGCGTTCGTCGACGAGCTCACCTTCCAGCTGCTCGGGGGCCATGTAGCCCACCGTCCCACCACGCGCGCCGCCCCAGCCGGCGGCGCTCGCGAGGCTCGCCATGCCGAAGTCGCCGAGTTTCACCTGCCCGGTGCGGTCGATGAGCACGTTCTGGGGCTTGATGTCCAAGTGCAGCACCCCGTTCGCGTGGGCGAAGGAGAGCGCCGAGGCAAGGCATTGCGCAACGTAGGCCGCCTCGTCGAACACGAGCACGCCGCCTTCCACCCGCGCCTGGAGCTCGGCGAGCGTGACGCCGTCCACGTACTCCATCACGAGGTAGGCCCAGCTGCCCTCCACCTCGAAGTCGTGGACGGTCACGATGTTCGGGTGTGCGAGGAAGCTCGAGGCGCGGGCCTCTGCCAAGGCCTCGTCGAGCGTGACCGCGGAAGCGCCGAGCTCAAGGGGCATGCACTTCACCGCCACGCGGCGCTGCAGGCGTACGTCCCAGCACACGAGCACCGAACCGAAGCCGCCCACGTCGCGGAGCTCGAGGATTCGGTAGCGCCCGAGGAGCGGCTCGTCGGAGAGGCCCTCGGGGGCCACGCCGAATTGGCGCATGCGGGCCGACGGGCTGAGCGAGGCGGGCGGCGCGAGCGGGGCGTTCGCGTCCGCTGCCTCGCGCTCGGCGAAGACGCTCGCGGGCACGTTCGGCAAAAGCGCCTGGCCGCGGCGTGCGGGATCTGTGGGTTGGGACCAAGCCATGGCTCACCACGGGCTGCGTTTTTAGGGGCGTGTGTGGTTTCAGCGCGCCTAGGATAGCTCAGGCACCACATCGGCGCAGGTGGCGGGCGTGAACGGCCGTTCCGCGAGCGCCGCGCGCACACCCCTCGCGGCGTGGCCGCCGTGCTATGATGGGCGTCCCATCAGCGGGCGTGGCGGAATTGGCAGACGCGTACGGTTCAGGTCCGTATGAGCGCAAGCTCATGAAGGTTCAAGTCCTTTCGCCCGCACCAGATCACAAAAGAGAAGCCGGTCTCATGGACCGGCTTCTCTTTTTGCTTGACGCTGCGAGACGCTGGATGCACCCCATCTTCGCGCGATCTCGGGCACTCACGTAGCGTTTAGTACGCTACGT
>CANQSI010000026.1 GCA_947626465.1 uncultured Atopobiaceae bacterium | reverse complement strand
TTCCATCCCGGCGAGAACGTGGGGATCGGCAAGGACGACACGCTCTTCGCGAAGGCCTCCGGCCACGTGAAGTTCGTGCAGAGCGCGCGCCACACGGTGAGCGTCATCGCCGACGAAGAGGACGCTGCGTAGCGCCACCATCCATCCACCTGAAGTTGCGGGCTCATCCCTTCGGGGAGGGCCCGCTCTTTCGTGCGTGAGGGTGCGAGGTGCGGGGGCCTATGCGCGCGGGCATCCCCCGCAGCGCGCGAGGATGCTCGGGCACTGGGCGAGGCCTCCACCCGCGGTTTCCCGAAGGGACGCGGGAAGCGCGGCTCCCACGCTGTCCATGGCGCCGAGCACCTCGTCGAGGCCCACCGGGCTCACCACGCCGGAGAGCGCGAGACGTGCGGCGCAAAAGGCCTGCGCGACGCCGCCGGCATTGCGCATCTGGCAGGGGTATTCCACGAGGCCGAGCGCGGGATCGCACACGAGCCCGAGCGTGTTGGCGATGGCGATGGATGCCGCGTTCAGGCAGACGGCGGGCGAGCCGTAGAGCATCTGCGAGAGGGCCGCCGCTGCCATGGCGGCGGCAACGCCCGTCTCCGCCTGGCATCCCGCCTCCGCGCCCGACACCGAGGCGTTGCCTTGGGCGATTGCCCCGATGGCCGCGGCACACCAGAGGGCCTTCTCTACGCGCGGAAGCGCGGAGGTGGGGGAGATCGGCAGCCCTGCGGCAGAGGCGAGCGCCTCCCCGAGCGCGATGAGGCAACCGGGAACGATGCCGGAAGCGCCCGCCGTGGGCGCGGCGACGATCACACCCATCGTGTCCGAGCGTTCGATGGTGGCCATGGCATAGGCCATGGCACGCCCCTCCACGTCGCCGCCGAGGAGCGTGAGGGCGCGCTCGTGCTCGAGGACCCGCTTCGCCTCGCCGTTGAGGAAGCCGCCGAGGGAGGGTCGTGGCTTCTCCAGCGTGCCTCGCACCTCCGCTTCCATCACCGCCAGGACCTTCGCCATGGAGGCATCGACGGAGGCCTTCGCGTTGGCGGCGCGATCCTTGGCGACGAGCGCGATCTCCCTCCTGCGCATCACCGCCCCGATGGAGCCGGGCATCTCCTCGGCAAGCGCGAGGAGCGAGGAGGCCGAGGTGAAGTCCCCGTCGAAGGTCCCTTGCGCTTCGAGTCGTGCTCCGGCCACGTAGAGCACGCGCCCATAGACGACTTCGGGATCTTCCGTGAGGGCCTCGAGGAGCTCAACGGGAATCACCTCATCCGATTCGATCACCGTGAAGGCATCCTCGCCGGGGGCCTTGCGCGTCGTGCGGATGGTGGCGATGTTCACGCCCGCCTCGGCCACGGCAGTGCAGAGCCTCCCCAGCACTCCGGTTTGGTCGCGGTGGCGAATGAAGAGCGTGGGAAGGTCGCCGGTGACCTCTATGGGCGCCCCGTCGATCGCAGAGAGTCGAATCCTCCCGCCGCCGATTGATTCCCCTCGCACCACGACGGTCTCATCCCCCTCGCAAAAGAGGGTGACGTCTGCCGTGTTGGGATGCACTCCGGACGCGGAATCGATGAGCGTGAAGGCGATGTCCACTCCGCGCTCCACGGCGATCTCGAGGGCGTGGCGAATGCGCGAGTCGTCGGTGTCCATCCCGAGTACGCCCGCGACGAGGGCCTTCGCCGTGCCGTGGCCCTCGGCGGTCTTGGCAAAGGAGTTGTAGAGCGTGAAGGATGCCGCGGTGATCCTCGCAGGAGCGAGTTCAGCCGCCATCCGGCCGATGCGAAGGGCGCCTGCGGTATGGGAGCTGGAGGGGCCCACCATGATGGGGCCGAGCACGTCGAATGCTGAGGGAAGCATGGGCCTGCCTTTCATCGCGGGAGCCGGCATAGGGGATCGTAAGGGGAATAAGCACCCTCGATGCCCACGATACAATGGCGGGCGTTCCCCAAGGCGAAGAGGTGAGTGAGCTGGCCGATTTCACCGACAGAGTGCACATCCACGTGAAAGCCGGCGACGGTGGCGCGGGATGCCTCTCCTTCAGGCGCGAGGCGCATGTGCCCAAAGGCGGGCCCGACGGAGGCGACGGGGGCGACGGGGGCTCGGTGGTGCTCGTCGCCGATCCCCAAAAGTCCTCGCTCGTGGACTATCGCTACAAGCACCACTTCTCCGCAGAGCGGGGCACGCACGGCCAGGGTGCGCGCAAGCACGGAAAGGACGGCGAGGATCTCATCCTCCCGGTACCCCTCGGCACGCAGGTTCGTGCGCTGGACGCGCAAACCATGGAGCCCATCGCCGAGCTCGGGGATCTCACGCGCGCGGGCGAGCGGCTCGTGGTGGCGCGGGGCGGCAGGGGAGGCTATGGCAACCCGCACTTCGTAACGAGCGTGCGCCGCGCGCCGGCCTTCGCCGAGCGCGGAGAGCCGGGAAAGGAGCTTTGGATCGAGCTCGAGATGAAGCTCATGGCCGACGCGGCGCTCGTGGGGATGCCGTCGGTGGGGAAGTCCTCGCTCGTGGCGGCGATGAGCAATGCGCGCCCGAAGGTGGCAAGCTATCCCTTCACGACCCTCATCCCGAGCTTGGGAGCGGTGCGCACCGACGACTACGACTACGTGGTGGCCGACGTGCCCGGCCTCATCGAGGGGGCGGCTGAGGGGCGAGGCCTCGGCCACGACTTCCTCCGGCATATCGAGCGCTGCTCCGTGGTGGTGCACGTGGTGGACGCGACCGGGGACTTCGAGGGCCGAGATCCCGTGGAAGACCTCGCCATCATCGATTCCGAGCTTGCCACCTACGACCCCGAACTCGCCCTTCGCCCCCAGGTGGTCGTGGCGAACAAGGTGGACATGCCTGCCACGGAAGAGGCGGTGGCGCGCGTAAAGGCGCGTGCGGAGGAGCTCGAGCGCCCCTTCTTCGCCGTCTCCGCGCTCACCGGGGAGGGGGTGGGCCCCCTCAAGCAGGCGCTTGGCGCCCTCGTCTTCGAGGAGCGCGCGCTCCGCGCGCAGGCGCTCGCCGATGAGGAGAGCCCCTACGAGAAGGTGTGGCGTGGCGCCACAAAGCGCGATGAGGTGCCCTTCACCCTCGAGCGCGAGGGGGAGGGCTGGCGCCTTTCCGGCGAGACGATCGAGCGCTGGGTCGTGCAGACCGATTGGGACAACGAGGAGGCCGTGGCCTACCTCCAGAGCCGCTTCGCGAGGATCGGCGTGGACGACGCGCTCGCGGAGGCAGGGGCGCAAGACGGCGACGAGGTGCGCATCCTCGAGGTCGCCTTCGACTACGTGGGGCCCGTCGAGCTTGGGCCCGAGGGCGAGGAGGACGCATGAGCGAGCGGCACCCCGACTACCTCGACCATGTGGTGGTGTGCAAGGTGGGGAGTTCTTCGCTGGTCGATGAACATGCTGCCTTCGATCCGTCTCGCGTCGCGGCGATCGCCTCCGAGGCGGCAAAGGTCGCGTCGTCCGGTTGGCGCCCGATCATCGTCTCCTCCGGCGCTGTGGCCGTGGGCATGGGGCGGCTCGGGCTCAAGGAGCGCCCGCGGGACATCCCCGGCCTTCAGGCGGCTGCGGCGGCTGGCCAGGCGGCGCTCACCGAAGCCTACGCTCGCGAGCTCGCGCGCTTCGGCCTGCCCTGCGCGCAGGTGCTCTTGAACCGCCGGGACGTGGTCGATCGCGGGAGCTACCTCCACATTCGCCACACCTTCGAGCGGCTTCTCGAGCTCGGCGTGGTGGCGGTGGTGAACGAGAACGACACGACGAGCGTGACGGAGTTCTCCTTCGGAGACAACGACCTTCTCGGCGCCATCGTGGCCACCCTCGTAGGCGCCGAGCGCTACGTGATCCTCACCGACATCGACGGGCTCTACACGGCCGACCCCTCGCGTGATGCCGCAGCTTGCCGCATCGATCGCATCGAGGCAATCGACGAGCGCATCCTCGCGCTCGCGGGCGAGAGCGCCTCGGCGATTGGCACGGGTGGGATGCGCTCGAAGCTCCACGCCGCCCGTGCGCTCATGGCAGCGGGCATCCCCATGGCCATCGTCTCGGGACGCGACATCGGAGCCATGAGCGCGGCGGTGCGAGGAGAGGTGCGCGGAACGCTCTTCGCGCCAAGCGAGGAGAACCGAGAGCCCGCGCGAAAGCTTTGGATCGCGCTCGCGGGCGTGCCCAAAGGCACGATCGTCGTAGACGAGGGAGCCGCTCGGGCGCTGGTGGAGAAAGGCGCTTCGCTTCTCCCGGTGGGGGTGCGCGAGATCCGAGGCGATTTCGTTTCGGGCGATGTGGTCTCGGTGGAAGATCCCGAGGGTCGTCTCATCGCGCGCGGGGTGTCGCGCTATCGTTCAGACGAGCTTGCGAAGGCGCGCGGCCTCAAGCTCGACGTCATCGGCAGATTCCTCCCGGAGAAGGCGGATGTCCCCGCGATCCACAGGGACGAGCTCCTCGTCTTCTAGACGCGGCCCGTTCGGCTCCTCGAGCCTCTTTACCAGGCGCTTCGTCCCTGCCAGGCCATGTCCCAGAAGCCGAGCTCGTAGCGAGAGCACGCCACGAAGATCTCCTCGAGGTGTGCAAGCTGGCGCTCGGTGTAGTGCGCGGTGAGCGCGTCGAGGGCGTCGGTGAGCTCGACGTTGTAGTCGTGGTAGTCGTTCGCGTAGGAGCTCACCCACGTGCCGAAATACTCGTCCTCGCCGGCGGCGGGGTTCGCCTCGAGGATCTTCCTCGCGATCCACTCGTAGGTGAGGGCGCAGGGCATGAGGGCGGTGAGGATCTCCGCCTCGCCCTCCTCATAGGCCACCTTCAGCATGTAGGAGGTGTAGGAACGGTTCGGGAGCGCGAGCGGCGTGGCTTCGACGGCTTCCTCGGAAAGCCCGCAATCGGCGATGTAGCCGGTCTGCGTGTCGAGCTCGTACTTCACGAGCATGGCCACGTACTCGGTGAAGAGGCGCATCGTCTCGTTCGAGCCGGCCTTTGCGATGCCGATGGAAAAGACGCGCGTGTATTCGCGGATGTAGAGGTAGTCCTGAAGGATGTAGTCGAGGAAGCGCTGCCTCTCGAGCGTGCCGTCCTGGATTCCGAGGATGAAGGGGTGCTCGAGGTAGTGGTTCCACACGTCCATCGACGCGTCGATCAAGCGCTGGGTGGTTCCCATGGTTCCTCCAAAGGGTTCTTCCGGTGCGTGCCTCGTCCGGTGGCTAGGATAGCGTTCGCTCATGGTAGGCGCGCATGCGCCTCTTGTGAGCGAGTCGTTCGAACCAGGCAATGAGCTCGAGGAGCAAGAGCTGGATGAAGTCGGTGATGGTGCCGGTGAAGAGGTTCCAGACGGCCACCGGCACGAGCACGCACTGCCAAAGCAGGAAGTCGAGGAAGCCGCCCTGGTAGAGCAGGATCCACTGGAACTGCCCGAAGTGCGTGAGGTAGTCGATCCCCGCGTGGTCCGGCGAGATGAAGAGCAAGAGGATGAGGGCGAGGAAGGCCACGCGCCAGGGGAAGTGCTCGACGATGCGGAAGGCGAGGCAGTGGTGGAGCTCAGGCGCGGGCTCGGGCTCTGGCTCTGGCGCCACCGGCACGCCTGCGGGCTGCGTGTGCACGACCGCGGGCGGCGGCGGTGGGGTGGAGGACGTTTTGCGACGGCTTGCGCCCTGCCATTGCCTGCCGGTGTAGGTCGAGCTACGGCCGGTGCTCTGCCACGACGTGCGCGAACCCGCACCGTATGCGGCGCCGCGCGAGCCTTCGGAATATCCCGCCGTGAGGGTCTTCGCGCCCGCGTCGAAGAGCGATTTCAGGTAGGCGTAGGCCTCGTTGATCTTCGCCATGCGCTTCGTGGCGTAGCTGCGCATGCTCTCCTGGGGCTGGAGGTCGGGGTGCCAGCGCCTCGCCTCACGGGCATAGGCCTTGCGCAGGACGCGGCGGTCGTAGGTGTCCGTGAGGCCGAGATAGCGCTCGGCGCTCTCCTTGCACATCACCTCGCCCACGCACGTGCTCCTTGCGGGCGTCGTGTGGGCTTGAGGCGCATCGCTTAGAGGCCCTTCTCCGTGAGTTCGCGCGCCACGGGGTCGGTGATGGCGACGCCCTCGGCCTTGAGCTCGGCGATCACGGGCGCGAATTGCGGCAGGTACTTCTCATGGGCGATGAGGAGCTCGTCAAGCACGCGCTTGGCGGTGGCGCCCGAGGGGACCATCGGGTTCAAGAAGAACGCCTCGAGGGCGAGCCCATAGTCGCCCGTGACCGCTGCCTCGCACACGCAAAGCTCCATGTTCTTCATCACCTGCAGCCAGCCGCGCTCCGCGGGGGGAAGCGGCCCGAAGGCGATGGGGAGCGCGCCGGCGGAGCCCACGTGCGCGGAGACCTCCACCACGCAGTCGGGCGGCAGATCGGGCACGGCGCCATCGTTTCTCGTGGAGAGCACGATGTGGTCGTTCTTGTTGTTGTAGATCGCGCTGATGGTCTCGCACGCGGCGTCTGAGTAGTGCGCGCCGCCGCGCTTGGCGAGCTGCTCCGGCTTGTGGTCGAGGTTCGGATCCTTATAGAGCTCGAAGAGCTCGTCCTCGGTCTTCTTCACCTGCTGGGCGCGGGTGCCCTTCTCGGGGTCTTCGTACTCCTCGATCGCGTGGTCGAGCATCTCCTCCTGGCGCCAGTAGTAGCGGTGGTAGCCGCAGGGGATGAGCCCCGCGCGCTTCAGCTGCTCAGGGAAGAAGCGCACCTGGAAGATGTTCGCGGGCGTGCCGTCGTCCACGGTCGGGTCGCACATCTTGTCGATGATGTCTTGCGTGACCTCGTTTCCGTCGAGGTCGAAGACGCGGTGCCAGTGGAAGTGGTTCAGGCCCGCGAACTTGAAGATGAGCTCGTCGGGCTCCTTGCCGATGAGCATGGGCTCTTTGAGGATGGCGTTGATGGGCACGTTGCAGAGTCCCACGACCTTGTCCCAATGCCCGTAGCGCACCACGGCCTCGGTGACCATGCCCGAGGGGTTCGTGAAGTTGATGAGCCATGCCCTCGGGCAGAGCTCCTTCATGTCCTCCACGACGTCGAGGATGACGGGGATCGTGCGGAACGCCTTGAGCATGCCGCCGGCGCCGTTCGTCTCCTGGCCGAGCATGCCGAAAGAGAGCGGGATTCGCTCGTCCTTGATGCGCGCGTAGAGGAGCCCCACGCGAAATTGCGTGGTCACGAAATCCGCATCCGGCAGCGCTTCGCGGCGATTCAGCGTGAGGTGCACCTTCACGTCATAGGGCGAGGCGTCCCACATGCGCTGCGCCATCTCGCCCACGATCTCGAGCTTTTCGCGGCCCTCCTCGATGTCCACGAGCCAGATCTCGCGAATGGGGAGCTCCTCGTAGCGCTTGATGAACCCTTCCATGAGCTCGGGCGTGTAGCTCGATCCTCCGCCGATGGTGACGATCTTCACGGGATGCTTGGCCATGGGAGCTCCTTCTTCTCGGCAAGGCGAATGGACGCGCTCCCATTGTGGCAGAGGGCACGGCGCCTGCGGCGGGCGATCCGAAAGGGGGCTCCCTAGGATTCGAGCTCGACTGCGCGCTTGAGGTTCTCGATGATCTCGATGTGCTGCGGGCAGATGGCCTCGCAGTTTCCGCAGGCGATGCAGTCCGAGGGTTTGCCGCGTCCCTCGGTTGCCTCCGCGAGCCTCGAGACGCACTCCTCCTTCGGGGCGCCCGTCTGGTAGTCGTTCAGCACCTTGAAGACTTCGGGGATGGGGATCTGCTGGGGGCAGCCCTGGAGGCAATAGCCGCAGGCAGTGCACGGTATTTGGTTCGCGTAGCCCATGAAGTCCATGGCGTCGGCGATCACGCGACGCTCCTCGGCGGATAGCGGCGGCATGTCTTTGAAGGTGTGGATGTTGTCCTGCACCTGCTCGAGCGTGGACATGCCGGAGAGCACGGTGAGCACGCCTTCGAGCGAGGCGGCGAAGCGAAGCGCCCAGGATGCAGGAGAGGCATCCTGGTGCACGCTCTCGAAGAGCTCCTTCACGCTCGCCGGAGGGTTCGCGAGGCGCCCTCCCTTCACCGGCTCCATGATGACGACGGGCTTCTCGTGGGCGCGCGCCACCTCCCAGTTCTCGCGCGACTGCACGGCGGGGTTCTCCCAGTCGGCGTAGTTGATCTGCAACTGCACGAACTCCACCTCGGGATGTTCGGTGAGGAGCTGGTCGAGGAGCTTCGGGCCGGAGTGGTAGGAGAAGCCGATGTGGTGGATCACTCCCTCGCGCTTCTTCTCGGACACGAAGTCCCAGAGGCCGAAGCGCTCGTATTTCTTGTAGTTCGCCTCCATGATGGAGTGGAGGAGGTAGTAGTCGACGTAGTCGAGGCCCGCCTTCTCCATGCTCTTCGCAAGCTCTCCCTTGGCGAGCTTCGCGGAGGGCACGGCGGTGGCGAAGAGCTTCGTGGCCACGGTGTAGCTCTCCCTGGGATGGCGCTTTACCAGCGCCTTCGCCATCGCGCGCTCAGAGCCGGGGTAGACATAGGCCGTGTCGAAGTAGGTAAAGCCCGCGTCGAGGAAGGCGTCCACCATGGCCGAGGTTTGGTCTATGTCGATGCTCGGGCCCTTCTTCGGCAAGCGCATGAGGCCAAAGCCGAGTTTGGGGGTGGCGGCGATATCGATGGATTCCATGGAGCCTCCTTGCCACGCGATCGTGCTTGGGTTCTAGTGTAGGGTCGTCGAGCGCGTGGGGCAGCTTTGCCGCTCGCGCGCAATTCCCTCGCGAAGGCCCGTGGAGAATCCGAGATTGCGGCACTTTAGGCTGCCTTTAGGCAGCGCTGGGTATCTTCACCTCGACAGACTCGGGGAAAGGAAGGGCCATGGACAGCACGCGGCACGGAAGGCATCCTCTGAGGGGTGCGATCTACTCGGCATTGGCAGTTGGGCTTGCGCTTAGCCTCGGAGCATGCGGGGCGCCGGTGCCCGAGCCCGTCGGCAACGGCGAGACCGAGGTGCCCGAAGAGGTCACGCAGACCGAGACCCCCGTCGATACCACCGAGACCACGCAGACGGCCCCCTCGGGGTCGCAGAGTACGCTCGGCGGTGGCGCCGAGGGCGCGAAGCAGGATCTCGACGCGGAGCTCATGCTCTTCGCTCGCGGCGACGTTGACGAGATCGACACGCCCACGATTGACCAGCTGGACGACCAGGACCTCCTCACGCCCGCCGTCGCGCAGGCGTGGATCGACGGCTTCAGCTACACGCTCGGCGATGCCACCGAGACGAGCTCGACCACCGCAACGGTGGACGTGAGCATCACGTGCAAGAAGATCGGCGAGGCGTACAACCAGGGATCGCTCACCGCGGGCCAGCTCGCCGAGGCGACCATGCAACTCAAGCCCCAGACCACGCAGGTGTCCGTCGAGATGATGCTCGATGACGACTACGAATGGGAGCCGACGGCAAGCGGCCTCGAGGCGCTGAACTCTGCGCTCGTGGGGACGCTCGCGAGGTAACGCGCCCATCCTCCACGCTCTTCCACACGCACCTTGGGGCTCTCCACGTTTTTGGTGGAGGGCCCCTTCTTCGTGCAGGGGCGGTGTGGAGGGGCACGTACAATGGCGCGGTTCGAATAGCCAGATATCGAAGGATGCTCCATGATCCCAGGCTCCGTACGCCGGCACAAGCGAGTGGGCGTTGGCGTCCTTATGCTCGCGTTTGCCGTGCTTCTCGGCCTTGCGTTCGCGCGCCCTGCCCTCGCCCAGAGCTCGGTGTCGTACTGCGGTCTCACGTTCTCGCTTGGCGATGGCCAAGATGTGGATGCGGCGGTGAGCGAGAGGGGTGGCACGATCACCGTCAACGCGCCCTCGGGAACGCTCGCCATCTCCACTGAGGCGGGCAAGGAGAAGGCGGATTCCAGCCTTCAGCAGATCGTGGTCTCGAAAGGGAATCGGGCAACGATCGAGCTCAATGGCGTGAAGATCGACGAATTCAGCGACGGCGCGAGCCTCCATACGCTCATCTTCGAGGGAGACACCGATCTCGTGGTGAGCGGCGAAAACGAGATCTTCGCCCAGAACACCTGCTCGGCGATATGGTCTCCCGCACGCCTCACGATCACGGGGAAGGGTGCGAATCCCACTCTCACGCTCAACGACGATGCGCACGCGAACGCCGCGATCTCGCTCATCGCGAAGGACGTCATCGTGGGAAGCGCGGGCGAGAGTGCCCTTACGTTGAACGCGCTGCTTCTCGGCGGGACGCTCGTGCGCCCAGGCGTGACGCGCGCGGATGGCACCATCACCGTACACGGCGGGACCGTCAAAGCTGAGAAGAAAGTCGATTGGCAGCAGGGAATAGCCGCGGGAACGCTCACCATCAACGGCGGCAACGTCATCTCCTCGATGGAGGGGAAGAAGTCGCACGCGGTGAGCGCCACCAGCGTGGTGGTCTCGGGAGGCTCGCTGGAGGCGAGCGGAAAGGGCCTCCTCGCAAACGCGATCAACGCGGGGACGCTCACGGTGCGGAAGGCCGAGGGCGCAACGGGCCCCACCCTCAAGCTTGCGAGCGACACGAGCGCCATAGGGTGCCCCGTGATCCTCAAGGCCTCCACTTCGGGCAGCAGCACGTTCTATCCCTGGCTTGCACAGGGCGGGGATGCGGCAGAGAGCCTACAGGTGCTCAGCTTCGCCGGCGCGGGCAACGCGCA
>CANQSI010000025.1 GCA_947626465.1 uncultured Atopobiaceae bacterium | reverse complement strand
CACCGCCGAATCCCCCATCCCCGGAGAGACCGGCTTCAAAGTCCGATATTAGAAAGGGCGCCCCGAAGGGCGCCCTCTTCAATGCGTTTAATTGGGCTGCTACTGGGACACATCCGACGCGAACGCTTGGCGGCCCCACGCCTTCTTGTCCTTGGGCGTGAAGGTCTGGATGCCCTTGGCGGTGGCGAGTTCCTCGGTGATGGTGACGGAGTTGAGCGTGGGATCCTCGTAGGTGTTCCAGAAGTACGTCTTGATGCCGCTCGCGTAGCCGCCGGTGTAGACGGTGTACTCGTAGGAGCCGTCGGCCATGGCGCCCATGCCCTTCACCATCGCCACGTTGTTCAGCGTGTGGAAGAGGCGAAGGATGTTCTCGTTCGCGTTCTTCTCGATGTCATCCTCGCCGAAGACGGGGCTCATGGCGTTGATGTAGGCCGCGCGCACGAAGCGGGCCACGGCGCCGCAGTCGCCGGGGAGGCCGAGCATCTGGGGGCCGACGCCGTAGGGGGCGAGCTCGCCGCGGGTCCAGGTGACGGGATTGTGCCAAGCGTGGTCGACGTTGATGTAGTTGCGCAGGTTCTGGACGTGCCAGTCGAACGTGGGCTGGTTCGTGAGCACGTCGAAGTCGTTGTGGTAGACCTTGAAGCCGTTCGCCTCGGTCTGCTCGATGACGATGGAGCGCTCCTTGTCCGTGACGATCCAGTGCATCGGGGTGGGGTCCATGCCGCCGATCTTCACGGCGACGAGGTTCATGTTCTTCGTGACTTCCTCCACCTCGTCCACGGTGGTGAACTGGGTGAGGATCCAGAGCGGCAGCTCGTAGGTGGCCACGTTCGTCTTGCCGTCGACGGGGCCATCGGAGTACTTCGCATAGCCCGCGAAGGAAAGGCCGCCGACCGCGAGGCCGTCCTCGTTGGCGCAGTCGAAGAAGAGGGGCGGGATCTCGTCGGTGGGCATGACGATGGCCGAGCCGACGATGGCGCTCTTGGTGGTCATGTCGCCGGAAAAGGCGCTCTTCCAGGGGTGGTTGCGCGGGACGATGCAAACCTGCTCGCCGAAACCGCAGCCCCAGTCGAGGTTGCGGCCGAAGTAGAAGTTGCCGGCCTTGTCAACGAAGCGGACAGCAGTGCACATAGCTCCTCCTTTATGCAGCAAGCGAAATCGCTTTGGCTGTTTCCTCAAGGAGCTGGTACCCCCGCTGCCCGCGCTTTACACACTGGCGCGCGGCGGTTCGGCGTCGGCCTACGAAGCGCTCGCCTGCGCGCCGGACTGCGCGGCTTCCATGGCGTCCACGATGGTGGTGAGCAGCTGCTTTGCGCCGGAACCCACCGTCACGTGCGCGCCGTCCTTCTCGAACCAATCGCTGTGGTCGGCGGTGATCGCATACCAGTCGATCAAGTAGACGTTGTCGCGCTCCTGGGAGAGCTTGGTGATGATCTCGTTATTCGGGCTTCCCTCGATGAGCGGATCGCGGTTCGTGAGCACGAAGATGGGCACGTTCTTAGGCACGGTGTCGAGCGCCTCCGTGTACTGGCGCTCGAATTCCTCGGCCGACACGTAGGTGTTCGTACCGAGCACCAACACCACGCAGTCGCCGTTCCAGCCGTTATCCATCCAATCCTGGAGCACCCACTGGCCCTCTTCGAGCGTGCGCCCCACCACCGCGTCGATGGCGCCGTGGATGAAGTAGTCGTTGAACTCCTTCGTGGCCGTCTCGGCCACCGAATCGCCCACGAGGAGCACGTTCCACTGCCAGGGGTCGGCGGGAAGCGCGGCGAGGCGCTCGGCCGCGGTGGCGTAGACCACCTCGGGCTCCTCGGCGCCACTCCCCTGCGCGGCGTTCTGCTCGGCGAGGACGGTCGCGGGGTCGAGGGCCTCCGCGCCCTCGCCCTTCTCCACCGCGAGCGTAGGCGGCACGGCGATCCAGCACACCACGACCGCGACGACGAGCGCCGCCGCGGAGGCGGCGTAGGCGGGGTGCGTGCGCGCGATGTCGCGCGGGGTGGCGCGCCGCTCGCGAAGCGCATGCCAGGCGCGCCCGATCGCCCCATGGCGTATGGGCGTCTCGATGAAGCGATACGAGAACTCCGTCACCGCGAGGATCACCACCACCTGGGCGATGACCTCGAGGAGCGTGGGCTCCGAGAAGTCCGTCGGCGGGTTCATGAGGAGCAAGAGCGGATAGTGCCAGAGGTAGAGGCCATAGGAGCGCTTCCCGAGCCACACCATGGGCGCAACGGAAAACGCCCGCGCGAGGAAGCCGCGCTCCGAGCAGAGCCCCACGATGGCAACGCCGGAGAGCACCGAGACGAGGAGGAACCCGCCGCGGTACAGGAAGGGCTCGTAGGCGCTCACCGTGAAGACCATCCACACGATCACCGCGAGCGAGGCGAGCGCGGCCACCTCGAAGGGAAGGCCGAGCGAGCGCGCGAAGCGTCGCGAGCGCACCCTCGCCGCCGGCAGCATCACGGCAAACCACGCCCCGACGAGGAGCGAGAACGCGCGCGTGTCCGTGCCGTAGTACACGCGCGAGGGATCGGCGTTCGGCTGGTAGAGGATCGCCATCTCCACCGCCGAGGCCACAGCGAGCACGCCGAGCACGTTCGCGATGCCGCGCCTCGAGGCCCTGAGGCGGAAGAGGAGTATGAGCACGAGCGGCTGCACGATGTAGAACTGCTCTTCGATGGCGAGCGACCACAGGTGCGTCACCGGGCTCGGCGAGCCGAGGTTCTCGAAGTAGCTCACGTTTTGGAAGATCTGCCACCAGTTGTTGTAGAAGAAGAGGCTCGGGAGGAAGTCGTTCCTGAGCTTCGTGAGCATCACCGGCGAGAAGATCGCACAGAGCGGCACGAGGGCGAGCAACAAGAACGCGATGGCCGGCATGATGCGGCGAAGGCGCTTCATCCAGAAGAGCTTGAGGTCGAGCGCGTGCGTGCGGCGCCATTCATCCACGATGAGCGAGGTGATGAGGTAGCCCGAGAGCACGAAGAAGATCGTGACGCCGAGAAGACCGCAGGGCGCCCAGAGGGTCTTCAGGTGGTAGAGCACCACGCAGATGACGGCGAAGGCGCGAAGGCCGTCGAGCGCGGGCACGTAGGGCATGCGCCGCTCCCTCGCCGCAACCATGGCCCGCACCTCCTCTCACGCCTCGCCTTGCACGCCCGCCCAAAAGTCCTCTTCGCCTGAGCGTTCGGGGTACAAGGGGATTGTAATCAGCACCACCGCTTGTTCGAGGAAGCGAGGCCCCCATGGCCACGACTGCAGCCGTCAGCGCACCCTCCGCGCCCGCCATCCGAAGCCGAGCCGCCCTGCCCGCCTTCGAAAGCCTCCAAGACGTGCTCGACCAAGCCGCGGCCATGCGCACGTGGTTCGAGCGCGGCGAGACGCTCGACCCGGCCTTCCGCATCGCCGCCCTGAGGCGCCTGAAGTCCCAGCTCAAGGCAAACGAGAATCGCGTCTTGGGCGCCCTCCACGCAGACCTCGGGAAGGACCCCTTCGAGGGCTATGAATCCGAGCTTGCGCTCGTCTACGACGAGATCAACACCTGCGTGGCTCGCCTCGGCACGTGGTCGAAGCCCAAGCGCGTACCCACGCCCTTCTACCACTTCCCCTCGAGCTCGATGATCTATCCCCAGCCCTATGGCGTGGCGCTCGTGCTCTCGCCGTGGAACTACCCCCTCCAGCTCGCCCTCGTGCCGCTCGTGGACGCCATCGCCGCGGGCAACTGCGTGGCGCTCAAGCCCTCGCGCACCTCCGCCCACACCGGCACGCTCCTCTGCGAGCTCTTGGGGGAGATCTTCGATCCGAACTTCGTCTGCGGCTTCCCCGGCTCCGCGAACATGAACGACTGGCTCTTGAAGCCCCACTTCGACTTCGTGTTCTTCACCGGGAGCGCGCGTGTGGGCAAGGAGATCATGGGCGCCGCGGCCGAGCACCTCACACCCGTGGTGCTCGAGCTCGGCGGCAAGAGCCCGTGCTTCGTGGATCGCTCCGCGAACCTCAAGGTGGCAGCCGAGCGCATCGCGTGGGGCAAGGGCCTGAACTCCGGGCAGACCTGCGTCACGCCCGACCACCTGCTCGTGCACGCCGACGTGGCTGATGAGCTCGTAAAACTCCTCGAGGGGACGTTCAAGCGCTACTACGGCGACGCGCTCACCTGCCCATGGTGGCCCCACATGATCTCCGACCACCACTGGCAGCGCGTGATGGGCCTCATCCACGACCGCCCGGAAGGCACGAAGATCGCCTTCGGCGGGCGCGGCGACGAGGCGAGCTTGAAGATCGAGCCCACGTGCGTGACCGGCGTCACCCTCGACGACCCGCTCATGGGCCAGGAGATCTTCGGACCGGTGCTGCCCGTCATCACCTGGACCGACCTCTCCGAGGTGCTCGCGATGGAGAAGGCGCAGCCGCATCCGCTCGCCTGCTACGTCTTCGCCGAGGACCGCGAGGTGCAGCAGCGCATCATCCGCGAGCTCCCCTATGGCGGCGGCTGTGTGAACGATTGCGTGACGCACATCGCGAACAACGCGCTCGGCTTCGGAGGCCTCGGCAACTCCGGCCTCGGCGAGTACCACGGCAAGCACGGCTTCGACACCTTCACCCACTACAAGAGCGTCCTCACGAAGGGCACGTGGTGCGAGATCCCCATCCGCAACCCGCCCTTCAGGAACAAGTTCTGGCTGCTCAAGGCCCTCATGCCGCACTAGGAGCCACATATGGGGGAGCGGAGGAGCAAGAGAGGGGCCGCGAGGGCTCCGCATGAGATGCGCGCGGAGAACGTGACGCTTGCCGTGCTCGTGCTCGTCACGTTCTTCACGAACCTCTACATGCAGGGCCTGAACACGGGCATCCCCTACTACTACGACACCGTGGGCTACTCGGCCGCGATCGGCGGCACGTTCGTAGCCGTCTTCACGCTCTCGAGCATGGTCATGCGCCTCGTAGGCGGCGAGATCACCGACGCGTTCTCGCACTACCGCGTGCTGCTGGCGAGCCTCGCCGTGATGTTCATCGGCACGGCGCTCCCCGCCATCTGGGACAACTTCGCCATGGCGATGTTCGCGCGCGTGCTCCAAGGCGGCGCCTTCGCCATCGCCACGAACGTGATGACGGTGGCGGTGCTCGGCTCGTCCTCGAAGAAGCAGTTCGGAAAGCGCCTCGGCATCAAGGGCGCAGGCACCTCGCTCGGCACGATGTTTGGCGCCCTCATCTCCACCGGCCTCATCGACGGCATCGGCTACCACGCGTTCTATGCGTTCTACGCGCTCCTCATGGTGGCCTCGATCGCGGCGATCCTCCTGCTCCAGCGGCGGCGGCACTCGCTTGCCATCACCCCGGCGAGCGCGAAGCCCGAAGCGGGCAGCGTCGGCGCCGTTGCGCGGCGCCCGAGCGCCTACGAGCGTTTCATCGCCCCGCTCCTCATGCCCGAGGCGCTTCCCTTCATGGTGATCTCCCTCGCGCGGCGCATCCCCAAGGGATTCTGCGTGACGTTCATCCTCATCTTCGCCAAGTACGCGGGCATCAAGGTGGGGGCGGCGTTCTTCGTGGCCACGGGGCTCGCCACGCTCGCCTGCCGGCTCCTCGGCGGCAAGGTCTTCGACAGCGACAAGACCTGGCTCCTCCTGCCGCTGCAGTCGGTGGAGATCGTCGGGTTCATCTTCTTCGCCATCTGGCCGAGCTTCTGGACGCTCATCCTCGCCGCCATCGGCTACGGCATCACCGTGGGCACCACGTCGCCCCTCATCAAGGCCCTCATCGCGAAGAAGACCCCCAAGGAGCACTGGGGCGCCGTGAACGGCGAGCTCTTCTTCTTCGCGGACATCGGCAAGGCGGGCTCGGCCTTCTTCGGCGGCCTTCTCATCGACGCCATCTCGAAGGCCTTCATCCCCGCGATCGCGCTCGCGTTCTGCGTGCTCTCGAGCGCCATCACCGGCCTCGCGCTCCTCTTCGGCCGCCGCGTGTGGAAGCGCGCGGAGGCGTGAGGCACGGGCTCACGGCATGGAGGGCCTTGCGTCGCGCCTTCCGGCGAGCTCGCAGGCGCCCGAAACCCGCCTCGCTCGCAGGCGCCCGAAACCCGCCTCGCTCGCAGGGGCGCGTGAACCCGCCGCGTAGGGCCTTGCGCCGGGTCGCTTAGAACCTTCGGCCGGTATTTGCATCGCATAGCGCCTTAGGCCGGTCGAAACGCATCGATATTCAACGAAGTGGGGCCTGAATCCGACCGGCGCAAGGCCCTATGAGGCAGGTTTTACCGGCAGAAGCACCTACGCAACCAAGAGCCACGACCGGCGCAAGCCCCTACGCGCCACGAAAACCGGCCGAAAGCTCTACGCAAACATCAAGGAACCTGCCGAAGCCCCCAGCGAGCATCCAACTGTCCGCGACGCAACGCTGCGAGCTTCTTGCCCCCGCAGGATGAAGCTCCACGCGGCGCCACGAAAAAGGACCCGCCGGGGCGGGTCCTCGCTTGGTTCACGCGTGCGAGCGCGCGTTTACTTCTCCACGCTAAGATCGACGACCTCGGCCTCGGGGGCGTTCTTGCGCACGCTCTCGATGCCATCGAGGCAAGAGTTCTTGCTCTGGTACACCTGCGAGGTGGCAATCACCTGGCCGTTGGTGGCCTTGAGTACGAAGTGGTAGCCGCCCTTGTCGTTTACTGAGACTTCGAACTTGCCCATGCGTGCGTCCTTTCCTCGAGGAGGGTCTTGCTACCAATGTGGACAGTTCCACGAGGTTTGCCGGCGAGAGACCGACGAGCGGGCGCAATTCAACAAAAGCTAGAAATTGCTGCCGTTCCAGCCCCAATTGGGCGTATCGAAATACGACACGTAGATACGATCGGGCGAGATGCCGAACTCGCTTGAGAGGAGCGACGTGAGGCGCCCCGTCATGGCGTTCGTGCCGTTGGACGAGAGCGAGCCGTAGGCCTTCACCTCCACGTAGCAGATGGAATCGGCCGAGCCGCGGAAGTTGAGCGACGCGCCGCCCTCGAAGCCGCACATCACCCACGCCTCGCCCTTGCCGAGGCAATCCTGGGCGATGAGGCAAAACTCGGAGGCCAGGCGATCCTTGGCTTCCTGCGGGAGCTCCTCGGTGGTCTTGAGGTTGATGAAGGGCATGGCGGCTCCTTTGATCGTGAGGAAAAGGCCGTCGCTCCGAGGGGAACGACGGCCCCAATCTATACCTTCGCCTGAGCTCAGAGCACCTGCTCTCCGTTGACGAAGAGGTGGTGGCCGTTGGCGGCCACGTGCGAGAGATCGCCTTCGAAGCTCGACACGTAGGAATCGCCCGTGAGGGTCCACGTGCCGTCCGTGAGCGTGACATCCACCGTGCCCTGTGTGCCATCTGCGTTGATGGTGCCCTCAAACGAGCTTTCGCCCGTGAGCGTGAGGCTGAGCGAGGAGATCTCATCGACGACGATGGCACCCTTGAGCTGCTGATCGATGGCCGTAAACGTGCAGGTGCCCCCGTTGGAACCGCTCTGCCCCCAGCCCCGCGAGCCGTCGTTTCCAGCCACGCGCAGGAGCGCGCCATCGGCGAGGCCGAGCTCCACGTCCGCAAGCTCGATCGTGCACGTGGTGTTCGTCACGTAGAAGAGGTCGCCCGCGGTGGTGGCGAGCGAACCACCCCGTGCCTCGAAGGAGGCCTCGCCCACCTCGGCGTCGCCGGACATCGACTGGTAGATCATCACGCCGTGCAGGTTCTCGCCGGAACCCTCGCCGTTGGTGCCTGTCATGGAACCCGTGGTATCGCAGTTGGTGAGCGCGACGGAGTTTTTGCCCTCCACCACCACGGCTTCGGAGGACGTGGCCGTGAGCGTGGCGTTGTGCACCGAGACGTTCGCCGTGGAGTAGATCGCCGGCGAGCCGGTGCCGTGCGTCACGTAGCTGCCTCCATCCACGTCCACCGTGCCGCCGCCACGATCGCTCCTGATGGCGGCCGAGCTCGCGCCTTGGGTCTCGATATCGAGGTCGCCCGCGATGGTCGTGGCGCCACCCGCGGTTTCGATGCCGCCCGAGCTGTCGCCGGAAGTGCGGATCTTCGTGTTGGTGATGATGACCGTCGTGCCCTCGCCGTAGGAGAAGATGCCGTTTGCGCCGGTGGCGTCCGTGGTGACGACGGTGTCGGCGATGTCGGCCTCGGAGCCTTCGTTTGCGAGGATGCCGGCGTTCATGCCGTAGAAGTTGCTCGCATCGGTGTTCGTGGAATCGCCGGTTTTGGTGACGCCGAGGGTACCGAGCACGGCCGCGGCGCCGTTGGTCACGCGGATGGCGTTCTCATCGGCGGACGTGGACGTGTACTCCTCATCGTGGATGGTCACGTCGGTATCGAAAGTGGTAGCTGCGGTACCGAAGTCCTCGCTCTGGCCTCCCATAGCAGGACCATTGCCCATGTTCGGAAGGGCGTTGAAGCCGTTTTGGATCTCGAGTTCCTCGGCGGTCGCACTCGCGCCGAAGGTGATGCGCACGATATCGCCCACCTCGAGCGTCTCGGCCTGCTCGGTGCTCACCTCGAAGCTGATCTCCCCGCCTGTGGTGGCGAGTTCCGGCTGCTCGCCGTTTGGCGGCTCGGGTGCAGCGTTCTGCTCTCCTTGAGGCGTCTCGCCCGTGGGCTGCTCGCCTGAGGGCGGCTCGGGTGGCGTGTGCTGCTCATCGTCTGCCGTTGCGTCCGACGGAGGCTCGGGGGTGCTTCCGTTCCCGTTCGCCTCTCCTGAAGGCGGCTCTTGCGGCGCGGCCTGTCCCTCTGACGGCATCGCGGGCGGCTCAGTCGCGTTGCCCTGTGCATCGCCCGACGGTGGCTCGGGGGCACTACCCTGCTCGCCCGACGGCGGTTCCACCCCCTCTTCCCCCTCGGGCGTCGCGGGCGGCTGTCCGCTCGCACCCGGCATACCCATGCCGGACTGGGCCTCGGTCGTGGCGGTCACGTCGATTGCTTGACCCGCGACGCTCACCTGCACCGATTCACCGTCCGTGAGGCCGGGAGCTGTGGCAATGGCCACGTTGAAGTCCTGGGCCGCCGTCATGCTCGCGAGCGTGGTGCCGTTCGCCTCAAGGGCCACTTCCTGGCCCGCCTCGCCGCTCACCTGGCAGAGCACGTACGCCTGATCCGCTTCGGTGAAGCCCTGTGCCATGGAACCGTCACCCACCATAAGGAGGGAGCCACCGGTGAGCACGGCGGCCACTTCGTAATCGAGGGGCGCGTTCGCCTCGCCTGAGTTCGGAGCAAGGCTGCTCACGGTCGTCGTGCCGCCGCGCACCTCCACGGATCCGTTCGAATCGATGCCATCGCCCTTCGCGTCGATGGAGAGCGTGCCGCCACCGATGGCGATGAGGCAGCTCTCCGTCTCGCTACATCCCTCGGGCGCGCCCGCGTCGTCATGCGCTTCCGGCTCGGCCGCATTCACCCCATCGTCAGAGGTGGTGAGGGTGATGGCGCCGTCGCGCAGGTAGATGCGCTCCGCCTCGATGCCCTCCTTGCCGTTGCCGGTTATCGTGCCGCCCTCAATGACGGTGACGAAATCGCCGTGGGCTACGTCGTCTCCCGCGTCCGCCGTGAGCGCTCCTCCGGAGATTCGCAGGTCGGAGGCGCTGAAGAGCGCATCGTCGCCGCTTGTGACCGTGAGGGAGCCTCCGTCGAGCGCAAGCATGGTCTGCGCGGATATGGCGCGCCCCGGCGCCACCATTTCGAGCTCGCCCGCGCCTTCGATGAAGAGGGCGCCTTGCGTCTGCAGCGCGCTTGCCACCGCTTCGGCGTCTTCGACGGTGCCTTCGCACGCGATGCGATTCGACCCAGCGCCAAGCTCAAGTACGAGGTTTCCGTTCGAGCTCACGAGCGGTGTCTCGCTGCCCGTGAGCTGGAAGCCGTCGAGCACGAGGCGCACCTCGTCGGTGGTGGTGATGTCGATGGCTCCTTCGAGGGAACCGGAAATCGTGTAGGCGCCGCCGGATTCGACGACGAGGGTGCCGTTCTCGAGGCTCACCCCCTCGGGAGCGTTCGCGAGCGCGCCGTTCTCGATAGTGATGTGCTCGCTCGCTGCTCCCGATTGCGTGGTCGGATGCAGGTTTTCCGCATCGGTGGCATAGACGCTCTCGTCGCCCACCCTGAACACCTCATCGGCTTGGCGCTCATAGCTCGAGACGTTCGCGTGCTCGGCCCCGTTGCCTTCGGCCATGCTTGCCTCGTCGAGGATGTCCGCCGTCACGTGCGTGCCCTCGATGGAGGTCACTTGCGCGAGCACGGTCTGGTTCGCGTAGGGGAAGGCGCCGCATCCCGCGAGGGCGATGACGAGCGCACCCACGGCACACGCGAGCACGCCCTTTAACTTCCGCCCTCCTCGGCGCGTGGTGGCACTGCTGCTCATAGCTCGTCCTTTGGTCGTTTTCCGCATGCTACGGCGAAGAGCTTGCAGGGTGTGCCTAAAGCGAGCCAAAAGGACGGGGCGGCAAAGGGCATGCGATTTGTGGGCAAACGATGGTGGCGGCGCGCGCGGTGAATGTGCAGGGCGCGGAAGCGGAATAAGAGCGTCAAAGGTCGATGGACGACACCATGGCAACCGCAGTTCAGCGGTTTTCTCGGAGACCTCTCGAGAGGTTTCTAAACCCTGCCTACGACGTCGTCCCGACCTTTTCTTATGGCCAAAAGATAGGACTAATTGACAGCTTGATCAGATCAAATACGA
>CANQSI010000024.1 GCA_947626465.1 uncultured Atopobiaceae bacterium | reverse complement strand
GTTGTCGAAACCGCTGCCTTCGCCGGCGTGGCGGCTACCACCACGGCGGCAAACAGGGCAAGCAGCGCTGCCAGCGCCCCTGCCCAGATCTTCTTGTGTGTTTTGGAACTCATAGACAGGTTCCTTTCGTTCTCTGTTTCTGGCCACCCACCTAGCAGAGGTGGCCATGTCTATGGACGTGCTTTGACGAAATCAGATAGCTCGCGTTAGAGGGTCTCCACGCGTCCGCACACCCCCTTCCGCGGAGAGGCGGACACCCGGCCCGCGAGGCTTGTGGTGAATACCTGCGCTGATGGAGCCGGCGTTGCGCGGGGCGCGCGGCGCACGGCTCGCGAAGCACGCCTTGGGTGCAGACGTGCCAAACGCGCTCGTCCAAGGGGTGAGGCGAAGGGAACTTGTGCTCTGAGCTGGGACGTTGTCGCAGCCATGAGCTCGAGACAGCAAAAAGCCGGCCGGAACCCCAATGGTTTCGAGCCGCTTCCATTGGCTTGACGTTTGAGCCACGTTAGCTGCAGACGCCAAGGCCACGATGCCCCTAGCAAGCACCATGTACGTTCGCTACCCCCCTAGCAAAGGTCGCGTTCGTGGCTGCGATCCTAGTGAATAGCTAGGCAAACGTCAAGACTCACGCCCCCGCCCGCTCGCCGAGCGGAATCTGGGGGCCTCTGCCCTATGCGACAACTTGTGGCACAAGGGCTTCTGGCGTCCCGTATGCATCCGCATCAGACGAAACACGAGGCGCAATCGCCTCAAGCTCCTTCTTGATCTTGCGACTGACGATACGGGTGTCATAGAGGACTTGCAGACGCTGCCAGTAGCCCTCGGTGAGGCCGAAGTAGCGGCAGAGCCGAAGATCGGTATCCGCGGTAATGCGCCTCTTGCCTGAGATGATTTCGCCGATGCGCGTCTGGGGCACGTGTATCGCCTTGGCCAAATGGTATTTCGTCAGGCCCAACGGCTCCATGAACTCCTCGAGAAGGATCTCGCCGGGTGTGATGGGGTCACGGGAATGAGGTATACCGGCGTTTGCCTCTGTCTGCGTGGTCATCTCGACCCTTCCAGAATCCGTCGAGACTTGTGCTCCAGACTTCGTTGGCTCCAGCCCTGTTGCGCTCTTATCTTTCGCCATACTCCCTGCTACCTCCCCGCATCTGCACCCTTGGACACATCCCGACGACTCAGTTCTCGCGGTGATAGTCGACGATTTCCACCTTCTCCGCTCCGCCATTCCTCCAAACAAAGCAAAGTCGGTATTGTGCGTTTATCCGGATACTGTGCTGGCCTTTCCTATCTCCTCTGAGCGCTTCGAGATGATTGCCGGGAGGAATCCTCAGGTCGCTAAGGTTGCTTGCCGCATCCAGCATGTAGAGCTTGCGCCGTGCCACGCGTTGGATTGATTCGTAGCCGGCGACATGATTGTCGTTGAACAGGTCTTCGGTCTTTGCGTCTTTGAAGGATCGGATCATGTGGGCCATCTCGCTCGGTACCGCGTCTCTACGAATGCTACCCACAGTGATACTAACGGTCAACGTTAGTATAATGCGATACGTTAGTATTCACAAACTCGCAATGAGCCTCCAAACGCCATCCGCGACACTCCACCTTGCTTGCAGCAAGGCCCTGTGGTGGTCGATGAGGAAATGCTGCGCATTTTTGCTGAGCTCGCGCGCCAGATGGCAAATGGTTCATCCCGTTCGCACCGTCGAGTTCCCTGGAAGGTCGTGTGGCAAGGAGCCGTACGCCCGTCTGAAGCGAGGTCATTCGCCTCGCTCTTATTGCGCGTATTGTTCATTCGACGCCATCACGCGGAGTTTGCGCTTCGTCTACCTGCGCCTTTGCAAATCGCGGTCGCCGTTTCTTATTGCGTCGTTATTGCGCTCTTATTGCGCATGCGCCAATTCCGGCGCCCAGCGGCTGGCCGAACGCCCCTCAACCGGGCTCGCGCGGTGGATGACCACATTCGCGTCGTCGAGGGTTCTCGTACGCGCATGTCTCTTCTGCCAGCCGTCTTCTACTGACGCCGAGGGCTTTCGTTCGCGCGATGGCTGTCGTCGGAACGTCTCTTTCGCACTTCTTGCCGCGGGGACACTTTATTCGCACCATATTTCGCAAGGGGACGGGGGAATCGCCCGTCTGTGCGCGAAAGAGAGCTCCCCACGCCAGAATGTGCGCGAAAGAAAGGGCTCCGCGCCAACATATCGAAAATCACTGGTGCGAAAGAGAACCTCCCACGGTTTGAAATGCGAAAGAACGGGCTCCGCGGCATCGAGCGTGCGAAAGAAGGCTGCTGGCGACACGGGGTTGACAGCCATCGACGCGTCTTGTCGTGCAGCCCTCACCAAACCTGTCTTGCTACAGGGGCCGCCGGCGATGAAAAAGCCTGGCCCTTCGGCCAGGCTTGATATCGATGGTGGGCCCTGTGGGGGTCGACGCGGAAATGCTGCGCATTTCCGCTGAGCTCGCGCGAAGACCACGCGCTCGCCCCGAGAGAAGCCACAAGGGCTTCTCTCGCCCTCTCGGGTTCGACCCCCACAGGGCCTTCCGGAAGAACATAGAAAAGGCCTAGCACTTGCTAGGCCTTTTCTTTGTTATCTGGTGGGCCCTGTGGGGGTCGAACCCACGACCTTCGGATTAAAAGTCCGCTGCTCTACCAACTGAGCTAAGGGCCCTTGTGCCGTGGATTCTACTCCCAGGCCCATTGGCCGGAGGTGAAGACCTCGATCTCCTCGCCGTCGGGCCTCACGCCGGTGATGCAGAGGTCGTCCGAGCCGATCATGAAATCCACGTGCGTGGCGGAGCGGTTCACGCCGGCTACCTCGAGCTCGGCCTCGCTCATCTCGTCGCCGCCCTCGTAGCAATCGGGGAAGCCCATGCCGAGCGCCAAGTGGCAGCTCGCGTTCTCATCGTAGAGGGTGTTGTAGAAGATGAGGCCGCTCTGGCGGATAGGCGTGTTCTTCGAGATGAGGGCCACTTCGCCGAGATGGCGCGCGCCGGCGTCGGTTTCGATGATGGACTCGAGCACGTCGGCGCCCTCGGCGGCGTCGAAGTCCGTGACCTCGCCGTTCTCGAACACGAGCCAGAAGTCGCGGATCATCGCGCCACCGTGCGAAAGCGGCAGCGCGGAGTACACGATGCCCTCGGCACGCGTGCGGTCGGGCGTGGTGTACACCTCCTCGGAGGGGATGTTCGGCGCGAAGCGCACGCCTTGGGTGGTGGTCATGGAGCCAGAGCCCCAGAGGTGCCTCTCGGGCAGGCCTATCGTGAGGTCCGTGCCGTTTGAGCTCGTGTAGTGCAGGCGGTCGAAGTGCCAGTCGTTCAGGCGGCGCTGGTTCTTCGCGAGCATGGCCACGTGCGTTTGCCAGTCGCTCACGGGGTCTTGGCTCACGCGCGAGCAGTCGAGGATCGTCTCCCAGAGGCGGATGATCGCGTCGAACGTGCGCATGCCGGGGAAGACCTTGCGCGCCCACTTCGGCGTGGGGACGCCGCCGATGGACCACGCGTTCTCGCCGAAGTCCATGCCGTGGCGCCAGACGTCGCACTGCGTGTTGCGCGCGCGGCGAGCGATCTGGATCTTCTTGGGGTCCGCGCCGGTGAGCGCGTCGGGGTCGGTGCCGTCGAGCAAAAGGAACGCGGCGCCGGCCGCGGCGAGGCCGTTCATCTGCTCGCGCTTCCACGCGGGGACCTTCTCGAACCATTCGGCGCCCACGCGGTCGTACTCGAGGCGCGAGAGCTCGTCGTCGAGCCAGATGAGCGTGACGTGCGAGGCGCCCGCGTCGTAGCCGGCCCGCGCGGTGAGACGCGCGAAGGCGGCGGCCTCCACGGGGGCCTGGATCACGAGCTCTTGGCCGCGCTGGAGCGCCACACCCTCCGTGACCAGCAGGTTCGCATAGCGGTAGAGCCTGGGCTCGAGGCCGCGGAGCGTCACTTTGTACTCGTCGTAGGTCATGGGCTCGGCCATGGTGTGCGTCCTCCTCGTGGCGGGTGCGGGCGGGGCATGCGGCGGGCGGGTGCGAGCGTGCACGTTCGTCGCATGCGCAGGCGATTCTAGCAAGCACTCGCACCCTCGCGACCGCTCCCCGCATATCCCCCATGATCGGCGGATATACTCGTATATACATCGAGCGCGAAGTCAGGGGGCGCCATCATGAGAACGGTGACGGGAAGCCTTGTGGTCTGGGGGAACAGCCAAGGCGTACGCATTCCAAAAGACGTGTGCGAGCTCATCGGCGCACGCGTGGGCGATGTTGTCACTATGGACGTGGACGCGGAGCTCGGCGAGCTTACCCTGCGCTTTAGCTCGCGAACGCCCGCGTACCGGCG
Organism: uncultured Atopobiaceae bacterium; assembly: GCA_947626465.1. GTDB lineage: Bacteria > Actinomycetota > Coriobacteriia > Coriobacteriales > Atopobiaceae > CANRLS01. The sequence goes on along the minus strand of CANQSI010000024.1, from coordinate 6,420 downwards.
CCATCGGAGCGTGACGCTCGAAGAGCTTTGCAAAGGCTACGAGGGCGAGCGCGTGGGCGAGGAGTGGCCAGGCTACGACGTGGGCGCCGAGGTGGTGCGCTGATGCTTGTTGAGCAGGGCGATCTCATCCTCGTGAACTTCGATCCTTCCCTCGGGCACGAACCCCAGAAACGCCGCCCCGCACTCGTGGTGAGCGTGGGCTACTTCAACAACGTAATTTCCAGCCTCACCGTGGTGTGCCCCATCACCACCGCCGTCCATCCACACCCGCTTCACATCGAGGTGCCCGCGGGGATGCCCGTGGAGGGGCGCATCTGCATCGAGCAGCTGAGGGGCGTGGACCTTTCCAATCCGCTGCGCAACGCCGAGCCCCTCGGCGCGCGCCTCGACGCGGAGAGCATGAGCCGCGTCCTCGAAGCCATCGGCGCCGTGTTTGGGATCTAGGACCACCCGCCATCCGGCGCGAAGGGGAGGCCCACCCGCCATCCGGCGCGCAGGGAGGTTATTTGGTCTTGGTGGTGATGACCAGCCGCCATCCGGCGCGCAGGCGTGTTTCCGCCAAAAGCCAGGCGCCCTCCCAGAGTACTTACGCCGACTGAGCGCGTTTTCGGTGCGGCCGTGGTCTTCGGCTGCACCGAAAACGTGCTCGGGCGGCGCAGGTGGCGATAACGCGGGATGCCGTATTCGGTGCACGAAACCCGTGTGCACCGAATACGGCCCCACACGAGGCCTCGGGCTCGTAGCGTCGGGTTCGGTATCCCGAAGAACTGGGAGGTCGCCGCCAAGCCACAATTTCGGTGCACCGAAGACCACGGCGCTCCGAAATCGTGGCTTGGCGGCGTAAAAGGAGAGGGCATGCGGCGTGACGGGAGGGGCCAGCCGCCATCCGGCGCGACGGGAGGAGCTGGCCATCATTCGGCGCGAGGAGTTAGCCACCATTTGGTGATGGAGTCGCAAGCTGGCTGACATGCTGCGAGTTGGATACCACGACCGGCGAATGCCGAGTTGCCCCTACCCGCGCTACAACCAGCATGCCACTGCCGGCGAATGCCGAGATGTCCCCACACGCGCTGCAGCTGGCATGCCACGACCGGCGAATGCCGCGTGGGCGGCTCAATCTACGCTATGAAACTGCGCGTGCCCTGCGCGGGGCAGGGCACGAGGGGGTGCTTGGAGCGGGCAACGGGATTCGAACCCGCGGATGACGGCTTGGGAAGCCGTTGCCTTACCACTTGGCGATGCCCGCGTATGAGGTGTGGAGATTTTATCACAGGGTTTCGCGCGCTCATTTCTCTTTGAGGCGTGTGGCGATGGCGTGTGTATTTCGCACGTGGCGCTGGCGCTGGGCTTGATGGCGAACGGGGAGTTCGTTGGTCGGCTCGACGTGGGCCCCCGGTGTGTCCAACGCCACATTTTTGCAAGGTCCACCTGCAATGCTGATCGCCCACGTTGCCCCGAGGGCGCCAGGCCCCCTCGTGCGTGGCATTCCTCGCCCGCCGCTGCGTATCGCGTCGCGTCCGCCTGGAACGCCCTCGGGGCACCGCACCAGCGGCGCCGCATGGCAGGAGGTCTTCCATGAAACACATTGGACAGATGCACATACGCCTCACCCACGAGGAACGGCTCGCGCTGCTCTTCGCCCTCGTCTGCTTTGCGGCGGCGCTAGGGATGATGACGATTGCCGAGGCAAGGCCACGTGCGAGCGTGGCCACCGATGCGCCCACGTGGCTCGCGGACGCGGTGCCCGAGGGCACGGGCGGCGCGGGCGGCTCTGGGGGCACTGGTGGTTCCGGCGGCAGTGGCGGCTCTGGGGGTTCGTCGAGCCCGGACTATTCCTATGACGGGAATCAAACCGCGCCGGAGGGCGAGTACGACCCAACCGGTAGCAAGGGCACCGGAGGCTCGGGCGCCAACGGCTCGGGCGCCAACGGCTCAAACTCCACGGGCTCTGGAACCGACTCCCAGGGCGGCGGCACCAATACCTCGGGCTCGAGCTCGAACCCATCCACCTCACCCAACGCCACCGGCTCAGACGGCGCGGGCGCGAAGGGCACCTCCGGCACTTCCGGCTCGTCCGGCTCGAGCGCCAGTGAACGCTACCCGCAGACAGGCGCCTTTCCCCTCATCCTCGCCGTCTTCGGCCTCGGCGTCGCGCTTGCCGTCGTGTGGTTCGCGCTCACGATGAGAAAGCCCAAGAAGCTCGGCGGATCTAAGGGCGATGTGTGGTGAGGGCGCGGCGAAAAGCCACCTGGGCTACGCGACTCTTCGGCTTCATGGCCCTTGCCTGCTTCGGCGGCGCCGCGCTTTTGTGGGGCTGCTCGCAGGCGCGCTATACGAGCGAGACGTCCGTGGCGCCCATGGCAGCGCTTGCCGAGGTAGACGACGCGTTTCCAGACTCCTTCAGCTCCGGGGACGTAGCGCTCCCGGACGGCACCACGCGACGCAGCGCCACTGCGAGCGGTGCAGGAGACGGCAACGCAAGGAGCGTGGCCGCCGCGAGCGAGCGCGCACGCCAGAGCTGGCAGAGGGCCGAGGCGCTCTACCCCGGGCTCGCCGCCTGGGTGGTCGTGGGGGGCACGGCCGTGTCGAGCCCGGTTATGCAGGCGTCGGGAAACGCTCCAAACTACTACCTCACCCACAACGCCTGGGGCTATCGCGACTCAACCGGCCTGCCCTACCTCGACGCCCGCTCCTCTGCCATGGAGCCGGTGCGCATCCTCTACGGCCACAACCTCGGCTGGGGCTCCTCCGAGCGCTTGAGTCCCTTGGCCGACGCCTGGCAGGAGGACGCATTCGCGCAGCTGGGCGATGCCACGTGGGCCGTGCCGGGCGAGCGCAGCGAGCGCTTCGTGCCGCTCTGCGCGCTCAAGGTGGCAAGCACTGATTCCGGCTTGCTCTCGTTCGACCTCTCCGAGGACGAGGTGCCGGCATGGCTCGGCGTACTCCTGGGAAAGGCCAACGCACGCGTATCCGATGCCGCCGCCCTCGCCAAGGGGGCGAGCGATGCCTTGGTGCTCATCACCTGCACCAATGGCGTACATCCCGCAAACGACAGATCGGTGGTGGTGTTCGTGAGATAGTCCATGCGACAACGGCCCCGTGGGGTGCGCGCTCGAGAGGCGCGCACCGTCGGCGGCCTTCATAGTCGGCGATCCGCGTGATGGCGAGGCCGTGGCGGGGGAATAAGAGCTTGCGGTTATGAACTGGCCTCTTGATGTTCACATGGCAAGCGAAGGAGCCCCCATGCCCGAGAAACACCCCCACCTTGAGCTTTTCTACATGCCCACCTGCCCCTACTGCCAGAAGGTCCTCCGCTGGATGAGGGATCACGACGTGGAGGACGTGGTGCTCTTCGATATCGTCTCCGAGCCCAAGCACAAGGATCGGCTCGTCGAGGAGGGCGGCAAGCACCAAGTGCCGTGCCTGTTCATCGACGGCGAGCCGTTGTATGAGTCGGACGAGATCATCAAGTACCTGGCGACGATCTACTGATTCATGGGCATGATGCCCGCGGCGTTCGCGCTTCGCGCAAGGCGCGAGAGGCACGCAGCGCGCGAGGGCATCACAGGACGAGCGTGAGACAAGGCGCGGAAGGGGCAGCCATGGAACTGTATTACATGCCCACGTGCCCGCATTGCCACCGGGTAATCGGGTGGATCCAAGACCACGACGCAGGGGATCTCTTCACGTTCTACGACGTGACGAGCTCTGTTGACGCGGGACGCAGGCTCGAGCGCGTCGAAGGCGGCGACGGCTACGTCCCCTGCCTGAACGACGACGGGCGCATTATCATCGGCGACAACCCGATCATCGCGTACCTCGAGGAGAAGGGCATCGGCGCCTAGGCGCGGCGGATGACCTCGCTCACGAGCTCGGACACCTGCACCACCTGACTCTTGTTGATGTTCTCGAACACGTCGTCAGGCGTGTTGGCGAGCGCACGGATCTTCCCGTCTTCGGTGCCCATGAGCGTGATACCGCGCATCGAGCGGCGGAGCGCCGGCGTGACGTCGGTGTCCTCCCAGTCGTGCGTGTTCATGCTCACCGGCACGCGCAGCGCCTTGGCGGCGGTGTCGAAGAGCTTGGAGATCTTGCGATCCCCGCGACGGGTGTCGCCGTAGCCCTCGTTCGTGAGGAGCGTGAGTGCGCCTGCGCCGATGGAGTCGAGGTTGATCACGAAGCAACCGCGAAGCTCCCTGCGGTGGGCCTTCACGAAGGCCTGCGTGCCCATATGCCGAAGCGACGACGCGCCCACGCACACGAACCAGATGTCGTGCGCCACGAGGTTCACGTCGCCCATGTCGAGCACGGCCTGGCGAAGCTTCTCGTCGGCCGGCGCGCCGATCACCTCGAGGTCGTCGGGGAGAGGCTCCTCGTCCTTCTCCTGGTCTTGGTCGAGCGAGGCGAGCGCCTCCTCTTCGCTCGTCACATCCGCCTCCTGCTCGGCGGCGAGGTCGGCCGCAAGGTCGTCGTCGATCGCGTCGATCGAGCGCTCGGCCTCGGCGAGGCTCTGCTCGAAGGGGTCGGGCGCAGGCGAGAAGGCGCGTGCCGCGTCCTCCCCCACCCTCACGTCGCTCGCCACCCCGCGCACACCGGGCATGCTCACCGTCATACCGGCGGCCTGCTCGGCGAGCGCCTCGTCCTCCGCGGCTTCGTCGCGCACGGCATCCGCGGCCAGGCGCAGCCGCTCGCGCATGTCGGAGGAGCGGGTGGCGCCGCCCATCCAGTTGTCGTCGGAGCCCTCCTCGAACCCATCGTCGACGAGCTCCTCCTCGCCGTGGCGACGATTGCGACGGCCACGCCCGCGGCGAGCACCCTTGCCGCCGCCGAGGCGCTTGAAGAGCCCGCGGCCAGCGTCGGCTTCCTCAAGGGAGCTCGCCACCACGTCTTCCACCTCGATGCGCGGTTCGGAGAGCTCGTCCTCCACCATCACCGACGTGGTGCCCTGCATGGAGGGGTCGCTCGAGTCGAGCGGATCGAGTTCGTCGATCGAGGGGTCGGGGAGGTCGAAGAGAAGCGCGCGGCGCTTTGAGACGCCGGTGCCCATCTCAGGCTCCACCCAGGCTTCAGGCGCGCGCATGGCCTCTTCGGCGATGGCCTCGTCGGCTGCCTCCACGACCACGGCACCGGCCGCAAGCTCGTCTGCGACGCCCTCGGCGAGCAGCGCCTCGTCCTTTGCCACGGCTGCGTCCACCGACGAATGCGGCCTCGCCACCGCACGACGCTTCTTCGTGACGACGGTCTTCGGTTTCACGTATTCGATGTCGCAGGTGGCGGGCAGCATGCCGATGCTCTCGAGCACCTGCTTGCCATGGCGCACGCCGAGCACGGGCTCGAGGCCCACCTCTTCGTACTCCTCGTAGTCCACGTCCTCGCCTTCGTCCTCTTCCTCCTTGGAAGCCTCGGCGCGAGCGCGCGCCATCTGAGCCGCGCGCACCTTGATGCGCTCCTCGTCGGAGGGCACGACGTCCTCGAGCACGCCGAGCAGGGCCGCGAGCGACGCCTTGTTGTCGTTCGCGCCGTCCGTGAGGCTCATGAAGGTGGAGAGGATCTCATTCACTGCAAGCAAAAGGAGCGGAAGCGCCACCACCATGGTGATGATCCAGAGGACGATGAGGGCCGGCTCGCCGATGATCTGGAAGAGCTGGAGCAGCGTGCCGAACACCACGATGCACACGCACCACGGCGCCACCTGCCACACGAGCGGCGCGAACGAGGCGAGGCCGGGCTTTGCGAGGAGCTCCTCGCGACCCGTGTCGTAGCGCGCGAGGATGACGATCGGACGCACCCCGCGGCCGGCGCGAGCGCCCTCGCCGCGATGGATGCCGATGACGTTCTGGGATTGCGCGACGGGGCCTATCTCGTTGAAGAGGTTCATGCCGAGGTAGTCGGTTGCGAGATAGGCGCCGAAGACGAGCGCGAGGAGGAAGCCGAGCGCCGCCCAACCGAAGCCGCCGAGCCCGCAGAACACGGCTCCGAGTACGCAGAGCGCGAGCGCGATGCCCTTGAAGAGGCGCCCGTAGAGCGGGGCGGAGAGATCTTGGATCTCGGTCTCGAGCCCATGCTCGTTGAAGGCCTCGAGCATGAAATCGGCCGCCTGCACCTCCTCCTGGCTTCCCACGGGAGCGATATCGATGCTGTCCTCAACGATATCGAGGTACTCGCGCGTCATGGCCATGGGGCAAATCCTCCGGTCTCGCCTGTGATGCGCCCTTGGGCGCGGCGTTTTGGCTGCGTTTCGGCGATGGGCGGACGCGGTGCTCGCGCCCGGTGCATTGGTGCATTTGGAGTGAGTATATCGTGGAGCGCGCGCGATACACCGTGCGAGCTGCGAAAATGCCGCTCAAACCCGCCTTTTGCGCGTTTTTTGGCCTCTGCGGCGCGCCAAACCTCAAGCTCGGCTTGAGAACGCCAGCTTGA
>CANQSI010000023.1 GCA_947626465.1 uncultured Atopobiaceae bacterium | reverse complement strand
CTCGGGTGACACACCTCACATTGGCATACGGGCTTCGGTTCCGGCGGACCACTCCTCCGGTCCGAGAAAAAGGGCCTTCTCCTTTCGGCTCCCACAGGGCTCCGGGGACTATGTCCTCCCCCGCCCTCGCAAGTCCTTGCTTCAACAAAGGCGGAGTTAGGGAATCAGCAAAACGTGAGCGAGAGGCGCTGGGGTGCCCCAGATTCGTGGGATTTTGGCCACGTAGCGTACTGACGCTACGTGAGTGGACAAAATCGCGCGAAGATGGGGTGCACCAGCGTCTCGCAGCGTCGGCTCATGACCTTAGGGCCTTCTCATAGAAGGCCCTAAGGTCATGAGTCATAGCAGCGGCGGCTTCCTCATCCTCGTAGATCATATGGCCGGCGCCGTAGAGGTGGAACTCCTGGTGTTCCTTCAGCTCCTTCGAGAGGTAGAGGGCGGAGACGTCGTGGATGAGGTTCCAGTACGGGGTGGCCGCGTCGTAGCGTCCTCCGAGGTAGCACACGCGCATGCAGGGGTTCCTGCGCATGGCCTGCGCCATGTCGAAGGCCACGTTCGGCGCGGGATCGCGCTCGAGGCCACCCGGCACCTTGTGGCTCCAGTTCCAGCCTTCGTTGGCCTTCCAGTTGGTGGAGAGGTAGGGCGCGGGGTTCTCGTAGCCGATGGCGTCGAGCAGCGCATGGAACGCGGCCGTCCACACGCTCTCGAGCGCGTCGTCGGCGGCATCCTCGCCGCAGATGAACTCGGTCGAGCCCTGCGCGGAGGGCAGGGCGTCGCCCGTGAAGCGCATGTCGAGGCGCCCGAGCACCTTGCCCTCGCTCGCGAGGAGCTCGCGACGGAAGTCCTGGAGCTCCACGCGAAGGTGCTGCTTGGCGAGGTAGTCCGGCGAGAGGCCCACGTAGGTGGACATCTCCTCGGCGATCTCGCGCTCGCGCTCCTCGGAGAGGCGATCGCCGAGCGTAAGCGCCGGCACGAGCGTCTCGTTCACGAAGGCGCAGGCCTTGTCGAACCACTGGTTGGGCTCGATGTCCTTGCCCACCTTCCCCATCCACTGCGCCACGGCGGCATAGGTGGGCGTCATGCCGAGGTAGTAGGACTCGGAGCCCGTGAGCGTGGATGCCCAGTCGTAGATCGTGGAGAGCTGCACCACGCCCCGAAGGCCGAGGCCCACCTCGCCGAGCACGCGCGCGAGCACCGCGTCGCGCACCGTGCCATAGGACTCGCCGAAGAGGAACACGGGCGCGTTCCAGCGCTTATGCACGGTGAGCCACGTTTGGATGGTGCGGCAGAAGGCGTCCGCATCCCCGTCCACGCCCCAGAGCTTCTTCTTGTCGTAGCCCTCTTCCACGAAGGACCAGCCGGTGGACGGCGCGTCGATGAAGACGAGGTCCGTGAGCGGGAGGAGGCAGGACGGGTTGTCCTCGAGCTTGGCCGGCGTGGTGAGGTGGTGGGTGCCGTCGGGCCTCGCACGCACCGGGCCGATGCCGCCGAAGTCGAGCGGCACGCTCGCGCAGCCGGGGCCGCCGTTGTAACAGAAGGTGACGGGACGCGTGGGCTCGAACCAGCTCTTCGCGCTCGCCGCCTCGTCGCCACCGGCCACGTAGGAGCGGCAGAAGATCTTCGCCATCGGCGTGCCTTCGTCGTCGGAGATGCCGAGGTGCTCGACGCATACGGTGTAGTCGATGTCGCCCTCGGGGCCGTGCCAGGTGAAGCTCCCCTCCTTGGCGGGCGGCGCCACGCGATGGGGCTTGGGCTTCGCAGCCGGCTCCTGTGGGTTCTTCGGGGTAAGCGGGGTGCGTTCGTTCGTGTCTTCCATGCTCCCTCTTTCGGTTGACGTGTGCGGCAGGCGAAGGGCGGCCGCTACGGGCGCTCGGATGGACGATCCGTGGCACCCGTGGTGAGCGGCGTCTTTCCGCTCGAGTGGATGCCGGGGCCCGATGCGAAGTGGCTCCCCTTGGCGCCGCGGTCGAGGCCTATGGGATGGCCGGTGGAATCGTAGACGATCCTCGGGTGCACGCCAGTGCCATCGACGAGCCCCTCGCCTCCGATGACGGTGGCCTCGGTCTCGGCGATCGATTCGGCGGCGTCGTCGTCGAGGTCGAGCGAGATGATGTCGTCGTCGCGCTCGTCCTCCTCCTCGTCGATCACATCCTGCGACGGCGCGAACTGGCTGAGGCTGAGGCGCTTCAGCGGCTCGAAGTTCGCCTGGCGTGCGAAGAGCGGCACGTACTCCACCACTACGTTCGAAGCCTGGAGGCCGAACCACTGGGCTGCGGAGCCGCAGAGGCGTCGGATGGCGTACTTCACCGCCATCACCGAGCGGTCGGAGGGCGAGAGCACCGTCTCCGGCGTGAGGAGCTTCCGCAACATCACGAAGCGGAAGTCGCCCACGGGGTCGGGTTCGCGGTAGATGGAGTACTTCCTCGGCTGCATGCGGATCTCGCCGGCTTGGATGAGCTCGCCGATCACCTGCCTGAGGTATTGGTTGATGCGCTGCGGCACGCGGAAGCCGAGGAACATCGTGATCTTGAAGATGTAGTCCGTGCCGAAGGAGTTCACCGTATAGGCCTTGGTGAACGGCTCGTCGGTGACCACGACGCTGATGAAGTAATAGCAAAGCGCGCGCTTGGGACGTTTGTCGAAGATCGAGTAGAGGATGTCGCGGTCGAGCACGCCGGGCACCGGATCCTTCGCGAGGAAGACGACGTTGTCGGCGAGCTTCGCCACGCGCGTGTCCTTCGAGAGGCGCTCGAACTGGTCGAGGTAGCTCGAAACCGGCAAGTAGGCGGATTGCGCGCGCTCGATCGCGCTCCCGCGACGCCAGACGTACATCACGTAGAAGAGAAGCGCGCTGATGATCACCGTCACGTAGCCGCCATGGACGAACTTCGCCATCGACGAGATGAAGAAGCACGTCTCGATGGCGCCGAAGAACACCAGGAACACCGCCGCGAGCGCGAGGTGCCCTCGTATCTTCCAGAGCCACGCCGCCACGAGGACGCTCGTCATGAGCATCGTCACGGTGATGGCCAAGCCGTAGGCCGCTTCCATTCGCTCCGAGGTGCGGAAGAGCAGGACGACGCAGATGGTGCCGATCCACATCACCGTGTTCACCAGCGGAATGTAGAGCTGGCCCTTCGTATCGGAGGGGTAGGTGATGCGCATGTGGGGCATGAGGTCGAGGCCCATGGCCTCGGAGACGAGCGTGTAGCTCGAGGTGATGAGCGCCTGGCTCGCGATGATGGCGGCGAGCGTGGCGAGGACGACCGACGGGATGCGCAGGAACTCGGGGTTCATCTCGAAGAACGGGTTCACGTCGGGGATGGCGCCCATCGCGGCGTTCTGCGCGTTCGCGATGACCCACGCGCCCTGGCCCATGTAGTTCAGGAAGAGGCACACCATCACGAACGGCCAGCTCGCGTGGATGTTGGCCTTTCCCACGTGGCCCATGTCGGCGTAGAGCGCCTCGGCGCCGGTGGTGGCGAGGAAGACGAAGCCGAGCACGTCGAAGCCCGCCTTGTTCTGCGGGCCGAAGAGGAAGATGAGGCCGCGAACGGGGTTCAGCGCACGGAAGATGTTCCAGTCGAGCGCGATGTGCATGAGCCCCGTGATGGCGAGGAAGAGGAACCACACGAGCATCACCGGCCCGAAGGCGTGGCCGATGCGCGAGGTGCCCGAGCGCTGCACGAGGAAGAGCACGGAGATGATGATCACCGTGATGGTGACCACCATCGTGGGCGTATCGCCGAGGAAGCGCGCGGCCACGTCGATCGTGCGAAGGCCCTCGATGGCCGTCGTCACGGTCACGGCGGGGGTGAGGATGCCGTCGGCGAGGAGCGCCGCACCGCCCACCATGGCGGGGAGGATGAGGTAGCGCCCGCAGCGCCTGACGAGCGAATAGAGCGCGAAGATGCCGCCTTCGTTGTGGTTATCGGCCTTCATGGCGATGAGCACGTACTTCACCGTCGTGAGGAGCGTCACCGTCCAGATGATGAGCGAGAGGGCGCCGAGCACGGTGTCCATGTCCATGGAGGCGAGCCCGCCGTTTCCGGCGATGATCGCCTTCAAGACGTACATCGGCGACGTGCCGATGTCGCCGTAGACCACGCCGAGGGTGACGAGCGTCATGCCCAGGGAAAACGGAATCGCACCGTGCGAGCTCTGCGCTTGCTTGGTGGGAACGATGGATGCCACGACCGACCTCTCTCCCCTGCCCCGCCCCGAATGGACGGGAAACGATTCGAGCGCCCTCGACGCAAACGCCCGCAGGCCTCGCGCTCGAACCGCCAGCCTCTCGCGAAATCCTTCAGACCGTCATGCTAGCGCTTGCGCAGCGCACGGGGATCGACGTACGCCGTCCACGGCTCATCGCCTGCCTCAATCAACCTCACTCGAAGAAGACCACGAAGCGAAGGGTGATGAGCGCGAGGTTGTAGGCAAGAAGAAATGCCCACGAGGCGCACGCGAGCAGGCGATACCAGCGCGACGTCTGCCGCACGAGCGCGGGAACGAAGAGCACGAGCCCGAAGATCAGGGGGAAGGACGGCAGCAGGTAGCGTGGCTGGAGCCCGTCCACGAGCGAATCCCCCACGGAGGTGAAACCCACGTAGAGCGCCGTCGCGAGGAGCACATAGGAACCGACGGTGCCCACGATGGCGAAGGCGCGCGCGAGCGCGAGGGATCCGCTGCCGTTTCGAGGTCGGCGGACGAAGAGCGCCACAATGAGCAGGAACGCGAGGTACACCCAGCCGAGCGCAGACTCGAAGGAGGAGATCTGGATGAAGTCGAGAAGCGCGATGGCATCCCGGAAGTAGGCCGGCCCGAAGAATTCTATTCCGCTCGCGCCGAGCGCTCCGAGGTACTCCCCGGGCGCCTCGAAGATGTGCGCGAGCTGGCCGGTGGAGCTCGCCCCTTCGTTCATGCGGGTATCGGAGTAGCCCGCGCCTCCGCGCATGAGGAACGGCAGGGCGAAGGTCGAGAGCAGGAAGAGCGCCGTGGCCACCACCCAAAACGCCCACCACACGCGGCCCATGGCGCCCTCGGGCTGGAACTTCCTCTTGGGCATTGCGAGGAAGACGAGCGCGAGCGGGAAGTAGATGGCCTTCACGAGGCATCCGAGGGCAAACGAGATGAGGATCGTCGCCGCGCCTTTGCCCGTGAGCGGCTCGTCTGGACGCTGGAGCTCGCCGAGGAAGTGGCAGAACGAGAAGCCACAGCAGGCGAAAAGCCAGGCGTCGTAGCTGAATCCCGACGCCACGTAGAGTCCCGTCGGTACCAACGCCACCGCAGCGAGCACGAGCTTCGAGTGCTTGAGGGCGCGAATGCCGAGGAACCACAGGACCACGTAGACCACGAGGTTGGCGATCCGCGCGCTCGTGTATTCCCCTACGTCGCCAAGGCCGAGGAGGCGCCCCAGCCAAAGGCCCACGGCGAGCGGCACACGCCCCACGGAATTGAACGCCACCCAGCTGGACCCGCGATGGCGCATCTGGCCTTCAAGCGTCTCCACGGAACCCTCTTGCTGGGACCGATCGATCGTCTCCGCGGTTTCCTCTGTGACGTCGAGACTCATGCCCGACCACACGCGTCGGCCCTCATGCCCCACCATCACATAGGGGATATCCTCGAGCGCGATGAGGTCGCCTTCGTCGTATTCCGCGTTCTCGGCGTAGGACATCGCGTTTGCCGCATCGAAGTGCACCTGTCCGTCCCACACGGAATTGGGCTGCACGGGCACGAGCGCCACGAAGGTGAGGCCCACCGCAAGCGAGAGGATGAGAAAGCCCCACGAGGCATCGCGAAGCACATCCTCGCGGAAGTAGACGAGCAGCGCGCAGGCCACGAAGAAGGCCATGAGGGTGAAGGAATAGCGCCAATCCCGCGGGTTCTCTTGGATTGCCGCAGCTCCCCATCCGAGAAACCAGCCCACCACGCCCGCAAGCACCGCCAGCGCTATGGCGATGCCAAGCCTTCGCCAAAGACGCCCATGGTCGGCGCCGAGACGTCCTCGCACGCGTGCGACCCCGCCACGCGAGATCCACACGAAAAGCGGCGCGAGGCCGAGGAAGAGGAGGAGCGCCGAGAGCCCCACGCGAAGCCCGCTCCAGGCGAGGGGGTTCGCGGGGTTTCCACTCGCCAGCACGCCCTGCATGCGCCACTCGGCGAGGAGCGCGAGGGCCACGGCAACGAGACCCGCCGCCATCAACGGCAGCGCGAACGGCTTCGGGGCCACACGCCGAGCGCGGGATCCTTCGTCTTTCGCCATATGTCGAGCACCCTCGGCCACGGACCTCCTCGCCTTCAAGTCCCAGAGAAGTGTAAGGGACTGCCCCCCTCTGGCCCTCAGTTGAGCAGTTGCTCGAGGTAGGCCCCCACACCGCCTTCGGAGCAGCCAAGCATGGTGACGTCGTCGGCACGCTCGGCCACGCCCGGCTGGGCGTCTGCGAGCGCCACGCCGAGCCCGGCCGCCTCCATCATCGAGACGTCGTTCATGCCGTCTCCGAAGGCGATGGCGCGCGCCGGGTCTACGCCGAGCCGCGCGCAGAGCCACATGAGCGCACACCCCTTCGTGGCCCCCTGCGCCGAGGCCTCGAGGTTCGAGATCTCGCTCGACGTCACCACGAGCCGGGGGTCGGCCTCGAGCACCCGCCGGATTCGCTCGCGATCCCCGGGCGTGCGGTAGTAGAGGGTGATGCGCTCGAGATCGCGCACCTCGTCGAGGAAGTCCGGCAACGCCACGTCGATGGGCGTGCGGGAAAGCCGAATCTGGCGGAGGAGGTTGGGTTCGAGCCCGAAGTCCGCCAGCCGCTCGAAGCGACGACGCTCGCTATAGGCATGGCCATCCGCGAAGAGGTCGAACGTGATGTCGAGATCCCCGAGCTTCTGATAGGTGTCGAGCACCGCCTCGCGCGAAAGCGCCACCTTGTGGATGGGCGCGCCCGTGATGTGGCGTCCGAGCGCCGCCTCCGCGCCCGGACCCTCGGCTTCGAGGTCCCACACGCCCGCGCCATTGGCGTAGACCACGTAGCGGATGCCTGGAAGGTCGAGCACCACCGGCGTGAGCCCCGAGATCGGACGCCCCGTGCAGGGCACGAGGGGGATGGATCGCCTCGCGAGCTCCCGCGCGACCTCGAGGTTTCGCGGCGGCAGCGTCTTATCGCGCGCGAGGAAGGTGCCATCGAGGTCCGTGAAGACGATCGACGGGACGAATCCCTTGGCCGCTTCGATCACGCCCCGCGCCCTACTCGTCACGCTCAGCGAGGGGCTTATAGGAACGCTCGGTGAGGATGCACCGGTACGCGGGGCGGATGATTCGCGCAGCTCCGTAGAGCTCTTCCATGCGATGCGCCGCCCAGCCCGAGAGACGCGCCATCGCGAAGATGGGCGTGTGGAGCGATGGCGGGATGTCGAGCATGTCGTACACGAATCCCGTGTAGAGGTCGATGTTCGCGCACATCGGAAGCGCGTTCGGGTGCACCGTGCGCACGACCTCGGGCGCCACGCGCTCGATCGTGCGAATGAGCTGGTAGCGATCCATGAACCCACGCTCGTCCGCAAGATTTTCCGCGTAGGAGCTGATGAGCTTGCAGCGCGGGTCGGAGAGCGTGTAGACCGCATGCCCCACGCCGTAGATGAGGCCCGTCTTGTCGAAGGCCTCGCCACGCGCGATCTTCTCGAGGTAGCTCGCCACCTCGTCCTCGTTTCGAGGGTCGGCCACGTGCGCCGCGATGTCGGCGATCATCTCGGGGGCCTTGGAATTCGCGCCGCCATGCTTGGGCCCCTTGAGCGAGCCCATCGCCGCAGCGTAGGCGCTATAGGCATCCGTGCCGGAGCTCGAGAGCACGCGCGTGGTGAAGGTGGAGTTGTTGCCGCCGCCGTGCTCGGCATGGAGCATGAGCATCACGTCGAGGAGCAGCGCCTCCTCGCGCGTGAAGGGCTGGTTGCCGCGAAGCACGTCGAGGATGGTCTCCGCCATGGAATACCCCATGCACACCGGCGGAATGCGCAGTTCGGTGGCCTCCTGCTCGGCGGCGTAGGCGGTGTGTGCCACCGCCGCGATGCGCGGAAGGCGGCCGAGGAGCGAGAGCACCACGTCCACCTCGTGCTCGGGCGAGGTGTCGTCGGGGTCGTCGTCGAAGGCGTAGAGCAGGAGCGTCGCGCGCTGGAGCACGTTCATGATGGACGAGGAGCGCGTGCGCCTCGGGAAGAGCGAGAGATAGCCGAGCGAGAGCCTGCGCCTGGAATCGATGCGGCGATTGAAGTCGTCGAGCTGCTGCACCGTGGGGAGGTTTCCCGTGAGGAGCAGGTACGACACCTCCTCGTAGCCGAAGCGCTGGTCGGCTTGCGCGCCGCGCACGAGCTCTTCCACGTCGTAGCCGCGGTAGGAGAGCCGGCCGCGATCGGGGTGCACGCCATCGGGGCCCTTGGTGTAGCCGTGCACGTCGCACACCGTGGTGAGCCCCACGAGCACGCCCGAGCCGTCGGCGTTGCGAAGCCCGCGCTTCACGTCGTATTGCTGGTAGTACTCGGGGGCGATGCGATCGAAGCGCACGAAGTCCTCGTAGAGCTCGTCTGAGACGGGCCCGCGGCCGCACGACACGCTCGGCATGGGGCTCACGTCGTTGATGCGCAGCATGGCCGAGGTGGAGTTGGCCGAGATCACGGTCTCGTGCGTGTCGCCGGGATTGCTGACGGCGCGCCGTGCGCCTCGGATCGCGGCAATCACCGCTCGACGTCCGAGCTCCTCTTCCTTGAGGTCTTCGGAGCTGAGACCGCTGCCGTGGACTGCCGCCATGGCCTCCTCGGCCTCTACGCTGGATTCTTCGTGCCCGAAACTGGGCTCGGGGTGGGTATCGTGGTTCACGGATCCTCCTTAAGGCGCAGCGTACGGGCGCTTCTCGCCAAGACGCCTGCACCCCGTTGGGGGCTAAAGCCGGTACATGAGCTTGAAGAGCTCTTCTCGCTGGATGGTAATCTGCACCCCCAGCTCCTCGCCAAGCGCCTCGAAGGCGTCGTGGAGCTCGGCGAAGTCGCAGTCCATGGGCTCGAGGTCCACGAGCATCGTCATGGTGAAGGTGCCGCGGAGGATGGTTTGGGAGATGTCGAGGATGTTGGCGTCGTGCTCTGCCAGCTTCCCCGCCACCCGCGCCACGATGCCGGCGCGGTCGGATCCGAGCACCGTCACAATGGCGCGGTTCGTGGATGCCTCGTGTGTCATCTCGCTCCCTCCATTGGCCTTGCGCCTCGCACCCATGATAAGGGGTGCGGCAAATCAGGGCTGCTACGCGCGTCCGCTCGTGCCGCTCGCGTCCCCTTTGAGCATGAGCACCGTGGCATACGCCGCGTCGCGCTCGATGCCACGCTCCCTTGCGAGCGCCTTGGCTGCCTTCGAGGCGGAGAGCCCCTCCTCGAGGAGTTTTGCCGCCCTCTTCGAAAGCTCCTCGGCCCTTGGCGCCTCGTGCGCGCGTTCATCGAGCGAGGGCATTTCCACCACGAACACGCACTCGCCCTTGAGCGCTCCGCGTTCCTCCTCGCGCGCTCGAAGCGCCTCCTCGAGCTCGGCGGCCGTCCCGCGCAGGACTTCCTGATGGAGCTTGGTGAGCTCGCGGCAAAGCGCCACACGGCGGCCCGGAAGCACGCGGGCGAGGTCGGCGAGCGTCGCGCGCACGCGATGCGGCGATTCGTAGATCACCGCGCCCACGCGAGAGGACGCCACGAGCTGGAGCTCCTCCTCCCTCGCGCGCCCCTTCCTCGCGAGGAAGCCGAGGAACGTGAAGCGCGAGCACTGGAGCCCTGAGGCCGCCACTGCGGCGGTGAGCGCAGACGGGCCCGCCACCACCTCCACGCGCACGCCCGCGTCAAGCGCGGCATCCACGAGGAGCTGCCCCGGATCGGAGATCGCCGGCATGCCCGCATCGCTTGCGAGCGCGAGCGTCTCGCCCGAGAGGAGCCTCGATACGATCCCGTGCGCCCGCTCGGGGAGCCTCTTGGCGTCCGCACGCTCGAGCGGCTTCGAAATACCCCACGCGAGCAGGAGCTTTCCCGTCACGCGCGTGTCTTCGCAGAGCACGGCGGAAGCCCTCTCGAAGGCATCGCGCATGGCGGGGGAGCCCTCGGCGAGGTTGCCGATCGGCGTCCCCACCACATAGAGCGTCCCCGCAGGACGTGCGCGATCGATCTTCGACATCGGCTAATCGAGCATCCCGCGCTCGAAGCTCGAGAGCGCGATCCTCGCGTCCCAGGAGGACAGCCGCGATTCCGTCTTCCAGGTTTGGAAGAACCACCCTCTCGCCTCGGAGAAGGTCTGCATCTGCACGGAGGCGTAGATGCGCTCGAGGGCAATCTTCCCCTCGGGGGTGACGGTGGCGGAGCCCACCGGAAGCGCCGCCGACCACTCCCCCACCACGACGGGAAGCCCGCCTTTCGAGGCTGCCTCGAGCGCATCCGCAGAGCGCTTGGCGAGGATCCTCAGCCCCGCAGGCCCCGCGAGGAGGATCGATTCGTCGAACTGGTAGCAGTGGACGTCGAGCCACACGTTCTCGAAGCGCGAGGACACCATGAAGCGCTTCCACGCCTCAGGGCGCCCACCGCAGGAAAGCAGGAGCACGAGCGAGGGGCCCGCGATCTCACGCACGAGGGCGTAGCAGTCGCGATAGTAGTTTCGAAGGATGGGAAGCGGGAGGCCGCCGAGCATCCTCAGGCCCTGCCGCCGCTCCACCACCGGCTCCTCCAGGGGCTCGATGGCGGCGAGCGCAGGGTGGCTTCCGAAGCGCCGTGCGAGCTCGCCCACCACGGCGAGCGCGTTAGGACGCCAATCGCCATCCTCGTCGACCATGATGCTGTGGCCGTTCGGCGCCACGCCCATGCCCGGCACCGAGGCGAGATCGAGGATCACCCTCAAGCCAAACTCCTGCGCCCAGTCGAGCGCACGAGCCACGTAGCTCGCACATTCCGGCACGTTGGAGGGCTCCGGCCCTTCCGCGCCGAAGACGTGCCAGGGCACGGGAAGGCGCACGGCGTTGTAGCCGCGCGTGGCAATGCCCTCGAAGTCCATCTCCGTGATGAACTCGTTGCGGTGCTTCTCGAGGATCTCCTGGAAACGCTCCTCGCGCACGGCGAGGGCGAGGCCCTCCTCGTCGAAAGAGCCGGTGGAGGCGAAGAGCGAGGGGGTGATCCACGTCTCGAGCACGAGCCAACCGGCGAGGTTGACGCCGCGCAACTTCTGCGCTTGTGGATTCGTGGCCTTCATCGCACCTCCTCCTGCCCGCTCTTGTTCCCGCTCACGCCTAGTCTACGCGAGCGACTTCACAACAATTACGGCCCTCCCATCCCCTGCCGCGAAATGGTTACCTGAAAAGCGCACGACGATACGCAAAAAGCCCCGACGCCGAAAGGCATCGAGGCTTTGCTGCGAGCGAGATGGGGTGCACCAGCTATTTCGTCTAGGGACGCTGGGGTGCCCCAGATTCGTGGGATTTTGGCCACGTAGCGTACTAAACGCTACGTAAGTGGCCAAAATCGCGCGCAGATTGGGTGCACAAACTTTTGTCTAGGCGCTCTGGGGTGCCTCAGATAGACACGATCTCGGCGGCGTAGCGTACTAACGCTACGTAAGCCGCCGAGATCGTGGCTAGATGAGGTGCACCAGAGTGCCTAGACCAGGTCCTCGCCGTTGGTGGCGATAACCTTCTTGTACCAGTCGAAGCTCTTCTTCTTGCGGCGGGCGAGCGATCCCGTGCCGTCGTCGTACTTCTCGACGTAGATGAAGCCGTAGCGCTTGGCCATCTCGCCGGTGGAGGCGGAGACGAGGTCGATGCAGCCCCAGGGGGTGTAGCCCATGAGGTCGACGCCGTCCTTCACGGCCTCCTCCATCTGGATGATGTGCTTGCGGAGGTAGTCGATGCGGTAGTCGTCGTTGATGGTGCCGTCGGGCTCGATCTCGTCATAGGCGCCGAGGCCGTTTTCCACGACCATGAGGGGGATCTGGTAGCGGTCGTAGATCTCGTTCAGCGTCCAGCGCAGGCCCTTCGGGTCGATCTGCCAGCCCCAGTCGGAGGCCTCGAGGTAGGGGTTCTTCACGCCGGCCATGATGTTGCCCTCGACCTGCGGGGCATCGGGGTCGGCGGA
>CANQSI010000022.1 GCA_947626465.1 uncultured Atopobiaceae bacterium | reverse complement strand
GTCGAGGTGATCGGCCTGCACGTCGAAGCTCTTGTTCATGGCCTTCGAGTTCGAGAACGTGGGCGGGTCGCACCATATGAGGTCCCAGCGGCGCCTGCCCTTGCGCTCGCGGGCGAGCCACTCCATTGCGTTGGCGCGCACGAAGCGGTGCGGTGGCTTGGCTTCCGAATCACCCTCCGGCACTCGCATGAAGCCGTTGCGCGTGAGGTTGCGTTCGGCCACGTCGAGGTAGGTTGAGGAGAGGTCGAGCGTGGTGGTTTCGGTGCAACCGCCGTCCGCCGCGTAGACCGTGGCGGTACCGGTGTAGGCGAAGAGGTTGAGGAAGCGCTTCTTGCCGGTGGCCTCCTTGGCCTTCTCGCGAATGAGCGCGCGCACGTCGCGCGTGTCGAGGAAGATGCCGGTGTCGAGGTGGCTCGCGAGGTCCACCTCGAAAAGGAGCCCGCCCTCCTCCACGAGCGCAGAGCCCGGCGGGAGCTCCGCGCCGGCGATGCGGCGAGGTCTCGTGCGCGGCCGCGGCGCATCCTTTGCGAGCCGGTACTGCGAGCCGCCCTTGGCGTGGCGACGCACCTTCACGTAGACGTCGAGCGGCTCCACATGCGTGATGCTCGCGGCCACGTGCACCGCGTCGAGCAAGCGGCGTCGAGACGTTTCCGCAGCTACGGAGCTCGGTGCCTCGAATTCGGAGACCACGAGCCAGCGCCCTGGCGTTTGCCGCGCGCCCTCGTAGAGGTCGATCGCGAGGTTCATCGTGGGAAGGTCGCGATCCCAAAGTCGATAGCAGCTCACGTCCTCCTCGGCTGCCTTCGCGAGACGCTCCTCGTAGCGCTCGGTGAAGAGCCGCGCGAAGGGGGACGCATCGTCCGTGAGCGCGAACGTCTCCCGGCCTGCCACTTCCACGCGCGTGCCCTTGAGCGAGCTTGCGGGGTAGGCGAGAAGCTCCACGCGGTCGCGGCCGGAACGCGTGCTTCGCGAGGCGAGCGGTTCTCCGAAGAGGAGGTTCGGATCCGCTGAGGAAGCGGCGAGTGCGCAGGGCACGTGCGGCTCCATCGTGCAGGCAAAGGGCGCGAGCGCCGCCTCGGCGCCCACGAGCGCCCCCTCGCTCGTGGCCCAAGAGCAATCGGCCACCCAAAGCGCCGCGTCTTCGAGGTCGAGGCCTTCGCGCGCGAGGCTCGAGGGCTCGAGGATCTCGGGATCCATCTCGAGGCCGAGCGCACGAAGCGCCGCACGGGGCCGTGCGCGCCAGCCATGGCGCACGTCGGTGGCGATGAAGCGAAGCGGACGGTGTTGGGCACGGCTGCGCTTGCGCTCCGCGTCGCGCACCAGCGCACGCCAGGAAGCGGGGCTTGCGAGCGGCCATGCGCGAAAGCCCCAGCTACTGCGATAGAGCCCGGGGGCGATGTCGAGCGCCATCGCCGCCGCTTCGGCAATGAGCGTGCCCGTGCCAGAGAATGCCACCGCGAGCGTGGCAGTGTTGCCCTCCGCGCTCTCCACGAGCTCCGGCCAGCCGGCGGTGAGGAGCAGCGCCGCGGCGAGGTCGCTCCTCAGCGTGGGGAGGTTGCGACGCGCCATGCCCTCGTAGCCCCGGCGATGGAGCGGCTCGCCCGAGAGATCGACGGCGAGGACCACGTGGCTCGCGTCGTCCTCCTCGCCGATGAGCACCTGTATGCGAATGCCCTGCGTGCTCTCCTTGGGCGCGTGCACGCCGAGTTTCTCGAGGAGGCGTGCGTCGATGGCCGCGCGGATGGCGCCCGAGGTGGCCTTGGAGCGTGCGAAGAGGGGCGAGGAGCCCTCGCAATACACCTCGACGCCGGTGCCGCGCGGGATCGATTCCTCCCAGGGCAAGCGTTTCACGAGGTCCTCGAGCTCGGATTTCGAGTGCACGAGGCCCTCGCCGACGATGGCGCCGACGCGCATGGCGAGGCGGCTCCAAAGGCACGCCCTCAGCGCATCCACCACGTCCCCCGAGAAGCGCACAAGCCCTCGCCCCGGCTCAATGGAGCGCGCCTTCAGCGTCATGAGCTCGTCTGCGAGGAGGTCTTCTATGCCCGGCGTGCAGCTCGCGAAGAAATCCATCGTGGCCCTTTCCCAAACGTGTGCTCGAAGCCAATGCTAGGCGTGCTCGTCCAGCGAGGCGATGATCGCGTGGGCGGCGCGCATGCCATCGGCGGCGGCGCTCATGATGCCACCTGCCCAGCCCGCGCCCTCCCCCACAGGGTAGAGCCCCGCTACGCTCGTGCTTTGCCCGTCTTCCGTGCGCGGTATGCGCACCGGCGAGGACGAACGGCTCTCCGGCGCGCTCATCGGCGCCTCCGGGTTCGCGAAGAAGGGGAGGCTGCGCGCCATGAGGGGAAGGGCGCCCCTCAGGCAAGAGGCCACGCCCTCGGGCAGGATCTCGTCAAGCGAGGTCCACACGACGCCGCGGGGATAGCTCGGTGCCACGCTGCCGGCTCCCGTGGACGCGCGGCCCTCGAGGAAATCCCCCACGAGTTGCGCCGGTGCGGCGTAGGTGGCGCCGCCGAGCTCGAACGCCGCACGTTCGAGGGCGCGTTGGTGCTCGATTCCCGCAAGGGGGTCCGTGGGGTAGGCCTCCGGGCCGCCCACGTTCACGAGGAGCGCCGCGTTCGCATTGGCGCCGTCGCGCGCCGCGAGGCTCGCCCCGTTCGTCACGACGCCGCCCGCCTCGCTCGAAGCGGCCACCACCTGCCCGCCAGGGCACATGCAGAAGGAGAAGCAGCGAAGGCCGCCCGGAGCCTTCCTCGCGATCTGGTACGGCGCGGCGCCGAGGAGGGGATTTCCCGCGGCGCTTCCGTAAAGCGCCCTGTCCACCTCCGCTTGGGGGTGCTCGATGCGCACGCCCACGGCGAAGGGCTTCGCCTCGAGCGCGATGCCACTGGCGCTGAGCAGGGAAAACACATCGCGTGCGGAATGCCCCGTGGCGAGGACGAGATGCTCTGCGGGAAGGCGTTCCTCCACGCCTGCATGCGAAAAGGTCGCGGAGGAGAGGCGGCGCGACGCGCCATGGCCTGTGGTGGCGAGCCCCACGAGGCTCGTTTCGAGGCGAAGCTCCCCGCCGAGGGCCCGGAGGCTCTCGATGAGCGCCTCCACCACGTGCGGCAACACATCGGAGCCCACGTGGGGCTTTGCGTCGAAGAGGATGCGCTCCTCGGCTCCCGCCTCCACGAGCGCGCGGAGGATGAGCGCATGGTGGGGGCTTCGCGTGCCCGTGGAGAGCTTTCCGTCGGTGAAGGCCCCCGCGCCTCCGAGGCCGAACTGCACGTTTGCGTGTTCGTCGAGCTCGCCGGTCGCCCTGAATTGCTCGATCGCCTCGCGCCGAAGCGCCGTGGCCGGGCCCTTCTCCACGAGGATGGGCTCGAGGCCCGCGTGCGCGAGGGCAAGGGCGCAGAAGATTCCCGCCACGCCCGCACCCACCACGATGGGACGCTTTGCGCTCGCATGGCGCGGCGCACTCGGCCATGCGGGGATGCGCGGCATATGGGGAAGCACGTTCTGGCCGCCCCTTCGCGCGAGGATCCTTGCCTCGCGCGTGGCGTCGAAGAGGTCGACCGCCACGCTCTCCACGAGATGCACCTGCTGCTTGCGCGCGTCGATGGAGCGCTTGAGGAGCTCCACTCGTGCCCGTTCGCCCTCATGCAGGCCGAGCACGCGAAACGCGCGAGCCCTCCGCACGGCCGCCTCGCCCTCGGGCGTGCCGCCGCATGCCGCAAGCGCAATCCTCAGGTTTCGCACTTCGATCATCGAAGGGCCCCACGTGCGGCGAACCGCCCCGCCCTCGCGCCCGAAAGCCAGGCGAAGGCCAAGTTGTAGCCCCCGCAAGGCCCATCGACGTCGAGCGCCTCGCCGCTCGCGAAGAGGCCGGGCGCGAGCGGCGCGCCGTCGCGTGTGGAGTGCACGCGGAGCGAGCGGGCATCGACTCCTCGAAGCGCGATGCCGCCGCAGGTGAGCTGCGGACGCGTGGCATCAACGCCCCTCACCTCGAAGGGAAGGTGCTTTGCGAGGGATGCGGCGCTTTGCGCCACGGTGCTTGCCGGAAGCGGCCAGCCCTTCCTTGCGAGCGAGAGTATCGTGCGGGCAATCGTGGGATCGATGAGCCCGTCGAGGCACGAAGGCGCGGGATGGAGGGCGTCCTCGGAGCGGCGCAGGATCTCCGCCTCCACTTCCTGCTCCGTGAGCTCGGGGATGAGGTCGAGCGCGAGTGCGTCGCCCGCATGCGCCTTGCGGGAGAGATCGAAGGCGGGGATGCCGGAGACCGCTTCCTTGCGAAGGAGGATCTCGCCTTCCTGCACGTCCACCGTCTCTCCTTCTCGAAGGAGTCGGAGCGCCCCGCGCACCTTTCGGCCCTCGAGGGCATCGAGCGGGCTTGGCGCCACGATGAGGGGGCAAAGCGCGGGCCTGCGCGCCGTCACGTCCACGCCGAGCGCCTCAAGGGGAGAAAGGGAGGCGCCGCCGCAGGCCCACACCACGCACGTCGCGTGCAGGGCCCCTTGCTCCGGCATCTCGTTCGTGCCGCTTCGCACGCCGCGCGCGGCGTCGTCGAAGCGCACGATCCAGCCGTCTTCGCGAGGCTCGAGCGCAACGACCGGGCGTGCGCATGCCACGGCCACGCCGGCACGCTCGACGGCGGCGACGAGCACGTTGCGCACGCTTGCCGCCTGGAGGCTTCGCGGATAGAGGCGCCCCTCCTCCTCGAGCGTGCGAAGCCCCAGCTCGCCGAAGAAGTCGAGGATGGCTTCGAGGGGATGCTCGCCCATCACGTGCCCCACGAACGCGGGATCGTGGTAGTGGGCGGGGAAGAGGTCGACGTTGGCGAGGTTGCAGCGGCCGTTTCCCGTGGCGAGGATCGGCAGGCCCGCGCTCTCGCGCGCCTCGAGGAGGATCACCCCCGCGCCCGAGCGCGCCGCCTCGAGGGCGCCTGCGAGCCCGGAGGCGCCTGCGCCGATGACGCACACGTCGGCGTGCTTCGGCACCACCACGCGGCGCGCCGCCTCGAGCGCGGCCTCGCGCTCCCTCAGCCATCGCTTGCGTTCCGGCGACCTACCCATCACGCCCCTTCCCATCACGGCAATTCTACCGGCTGGATCCGCTCGCTCCGTCGCTTTGCTGCCGAGGCGATTAGACTAGGACGCGAGCACGAGGCGAAGGGGAGGCTTAAGGATGGCCGAGGAAACACCGAGGGAGCTTGCCGGCGTGCTGTCCGTCGACCTCGACGGGCAGTGGGTGGGGCTCGAGGTTTCCCGTCTCGCGGTGGTAGACGGCCTCCTCGTTTCCACGGGCATCGATGCGCAGGTGAACGTCACGCTCCCCACGCCGCTTCGTTACGTGGGCCTCGAGGTGGAGCTCGAGGGCCCCTACGCCGGCGATCGCTTCTGCCTCTACTACGCGCAGGGAAACGGTGCGCCCATCACCGAGGACACCTCGCTCATCTTCGAGCTGGAAAGGGGCCCCGTGGCCACGATCCTCTCCTTCGACGAGTCGATCGAGCGCGTGCGCATCGACCCCATCGAGCGCACGGGCGAGACGAACATCAAGGCCCTCCGCATCGTGGCCGCGAAGGAGGAGCGCCACGCGCGCGAGCTCCTCTCAAGGGGGAGTGCGAAGGGCCCCGAGCAGTTCACGCTCGAGCAGGTGGTGGTGGATCCAGACCGTCGAGACGCGTTTTCCGCATGGAGCCCATCGAGCGTGAAGGCGGAGATCCGCGCGAGGCGGCGCCTGGCGCGCCCCGCGCTTCCCGCCACTCCCCAAGAGCTGAGCCTCGTCATCGACCCCCAGCCCAACATGGGAGACCCCGAGGACGTGCTCCTGAAGGCGCCGCTCGAGGCGCTCTCGAGGGAGCTCTTCGGCTTTTCGCCCGAAGTGCGCACCGGAGCGTTTGGCGAGGAGGGGGACGCGAAGCTCACCCTCTGCTTCGCGCAGTGCGCGTTCGGCCCCTACTTCGGCAAGAAGCCATGGAAGGTGCCCGGGGATATCGCCCAGCTCCGCACGCTCTGCTTCGTGAGCGCGGGGCTCGCGGTGCTCGGCCTTCCCGGCGAGCACGGGTTCGAGCCCTCGAGGCGCCAGGCCCAGCTCCTTCGCCTCTTCTTCAGCGGGCCGTGGCTGCATGGCGTGCGCGACGCCTTCACCGCCGACCTCCTTCGCCAAGCCGGCGTGCAGAACTTCGTGGTGGTGGGGACGCCGTCGCTTTGGGATGTGGACGATGCCAAGGTGGCCGCCACGCCCACGCGCAAGGGCGAGCGCGTGCTCTTCGCCGCGGACGAGAACTATCGCGATGCGAAAAACGACCTCATCTGCCTCCGGCGCCTCGGCGAGGCGTATCGCGAGATCGCCCTCTGGCCTCGAGACGAGGGCATTCCCGCCGACTACGCGGCGAAGCTCGTGCGCGCGGCGGACATCGAGGGGAAGGCGACCATCCTCGCGCCCACCGCCGATGCGCTCGACGCCTACCTCGCCCTAGACGGGACGGACTACGTGGGCGCGGAGCTCGAGGTGGGCATCCGCGCGCTCAAGGCCGCAAGGCGCACGCTCATCCTCACGGGCGACGATCGCTCGATCGGCGTGTGCAGGCTCTGCTCGCTGCCATCGATGCCCCGCTATGCCGTGGCGGACAGCCTGCGCGAATGGCTCTCGGGCGCGCACGAGACGGCCCTCACCATTCCTCGCGAGGATATCGCGAGGTGGAAGGCGCAATTCAAGCGCTAGCTCAAGGCGAAGTCGCAGCGCCCCCGCTGAAGGCGGTGGGATTTCCGTGCGCCACGTTGCGCGCGGGGCGCCATGGCGTGCGCTCGCCTACACTCGAAGGTTGCGTAAAAACAGCTCCGGAGGCGGGCGGGGGATCGCGCATGCCCCGCCCGCGCCAGGGAAGGAATGCGAAGCTCCATGGGCCAAGATGCCATCAAGATTCGCGGTGCTCGCGAGCACAACCTCCACGACATCGACCTCGACATCCCGCGCGATGAGCTCGTGGTGATCACGGGGCTCTCCGGTTCGGGCAAGAGCTCGCTCGCCTTCGACACGATCTACGCCGAAGGGCAGCGTCGCTATGTGGAGAGCCTCTCGAGCTATGCGCGCATGTTCCTCGGGCAGATGGACAAGCCGGACGTCGATTCGATCGACGGGCTCTCCCCGGCGGTGTCCATTGACCAGAAGACCACGTCGAAAAACCCGCGCTCGACGGTGGGCACGGTGACGGAAATCTACGACTACCTGCGCCTTCTCTTCGCCCGCGTGGGAGTGCCGCACTGCCCGGAGTGTGGGCGCGTGATCGAGCGCCAAACCACTGATCAGGTGACGGACAAGATCCTCGCGGCGGGCGAGGGGCGTCGCGGCTACGTGCTCGCGCCCGTGGTGATCGATCGCAAGGGCGAGTTCACGAAGCTCCTCGCGGACCTCAAGCGCGAGGGCTTTGCGCGCGTGCGCGTGGATGGCGAGGTGCGCGACCTCGATACCGCCATCACCCTCGACAAGAAGTTTCGCCACACCATCGAAGTGGTGGTGGACCGCATCGTGATCAAGCCCTCGGCGCGCTCGCGCGTGGCCGAGGCGGTGGAGCGCGCGACCTCGCTTGCCCATGGCAACGTGGGCGTCTACCTGCTCGCCGATCGCGACGACCCCGAGCGCTATCCCGCCGCGCTCCTGCAGTACTCGCTCGCGCTCGCGTGCCCCGTGCACGGCCACTCGATCGACGACTTGAAGCCGCGCGACTTCTCGTTCAACGCCCCCTACGGGGCCTGTCCCGATTGCGATGGCCTGGGCTTCCATCGCGTGGTGGATGCCGAGCTCCTCATCTCCGACCCGCGCCTCTCGGTTTCAGAGGGCGTGTTCGGGAGCTTCTTCGGACACTCGAACTACTATCCGCAGATCTTCACCGCGGTGTGCCACCACTTCGGCGAGAGCGAGGACACGCCGTGGCGCGATCTTTCCGCCAAGACGCGAAAGGCGCTCCTCGACGGCCTCGGCAAGACGCGCGTGAGGGTGGACTACCACACGCTCGACGGTCGCAACACCCACTGGACCACGACGTTTCCCGGCGTGCGCTCGATCCTCTTCGAGAAGTACACGGAGGCCACGAGCGAGGCGGTGAAGGCGCGGCTCGAGCGCTGCATCCGCGAGGTGCCGTGCACCTCGTGCGGCGGCGCGCGCCTTCGCCCGGAGATGCTCGCCGTGACGGTGGGGGAGAAGAACATCTACGAGGTCTGCCAGCTCTCCTGCGCCCAGGCGCTCGAGTTCTTCCGCACTCTCGAGCTCACCGAGCGCCAAGAGCTCATCGGCGGGCGCGTGGTGAAGGAGATCCTCGCGCGCCTCGAGTTCCTCGTGGACGTGGGGCTCGACTACCTCACGCTCGAGCGCGCCTCCGCCACGCTCTCCGGCGGCGAGGCCCAGCGCATCCGCCTCGCCACGCAGATCGGCGCGGGGCTCATGGGCGTGCTCTACATCCTCGACGAGCCGTCGATCGGCCTCCACCAGAGGGACAACG
Organism: uncultured Atopobiaceae bacterium; assembly: GCA_947626465.1. Classification (GTDB taxonomy): domain Bacteria; phylum Actinomycetota; class Coriobacteriia; order Coriobacteriales; family Atopobiaceae; genus CANRLS01. Next base: position 3,955 of record CANQSI010000022.1, on the reverse strand, counting down.
ACCGCCTCATCGAGACGCTGAAGTCCCTGCGCGACCTCGGCAACACGGTGATCGTCGTCGAGCACGACGAGGACACGATCCGAAACGCGGACTTCGTGGTGGACATGGGCCCGGGCGCGGGCGAGGACGGCGGCGAGGTCGTCTGCGCGGGCACGCCGGACGACGTGATGGCCTGCCCCGATTCCCTCACCGGCGCCTACCTATCCGGGCGGCGCGTGATCGAGATCCCGAAGAAGCGCCGCAAGCCGCGCAAGGGCTCGCTCACCATCACGGGCGCGAGCTACCACAACCTGAAAGACGTGAGGGCCTCCATCAAGCTCGGCACCCTCACCGTCGTGACGGGCGTCTCGGGCTCGGGCAAGAGCTCGCTCGTCACGGACACGCTCGCGCCCGCGCTCACGAACGCCGTGCACCGCTCGATGCGTCCCGTGGGGCCCTACAAGAAGCTCACCGGCGTCGAGCACATCGACAAGGTGATCGACATCGACCAAGCGCCCATCGGCCGCACGCCGCGCTCGAATCCCGCCACCTACATCGGCCTTTGGGACGACATCCGCGCGCTCTTCGCCTCCACGCCCGAGAGCCGCCTTCGCGGCTACTCGCCCGGGCGCTTCTCGTTCAACGTCTCCGGCGGGCGCTGCGAGGCCTGCAAGGGCGACGGGCAGATCAAGATCGAGATGAACTTCCTTCCCGACGTCTACGTGCCGTGCGAGGTCTGCCACGGCGCGCGCTACAACCGCGAGACGCTCGAGGTCACCTACCACGGCAAGTCCATCGCCGAGGTGCTCGAGATGACGGTGACGGAGGCGCTCGCGTTCTTCGGGGCCATCCCGCAGATCAAGAACAAGCTCCAGACGCTCTACGACGTGGGGCTCGGCTACGTGAAGCTCGGCCAGCCGGCGACGACGCTCTCCGGCGGCGAGGCACAGCGCGTGAAGCTCGCGAAGGAGCTCCACCGCCGCCAGACCGGCCGCACGTTCTACATCCTCGACGAGCCCACGACGGGCCTCTCCTTCGAAGACGTGCGCCAGCTGCTCGACGTGCTCCAGCGCCTCGTGGACGCGGGCAACACGGTCCTCGTGATCGAGCACAACTTGGACGTCATCAAGGTGGCGGACCAGGTGATCGACCTCGGGCCGGGCGGCGGCGACGCCGGCGGGAGGATCATCTGCACCGGCACGCCTGAGGAGGTGGCCGCCGATCAGAACAGCTGGACGGGCCGCTTCCTGAAGGAGGCCCTCGCGAGGACGCGCGGCTTCGAGGCCGTGCTCGACGCGCGCGCCGCGGGAGCCGAGGACGCCATGCGCCTCGAGCGCGAGGCGGAAGATGTGGCGAAGGCGCAGTTCACCTCGAGGAAGGCGAGCTAGATGGCAAAGCGGCGGCCCACCCCCCGCACGCGTGGCGTGCTCGAGGCCCCCGAGCGCCCGAGCGCGGGGCCGTCCGCCGCCGTTCGCGCCGATCGCGCGCCCTCCGCCCGCGAGCTCGAGGAGCGCGAGGCCGCGGAGCCCCTCCTCGCAGATGACGGCATCGAGGATCCCATGGAGGCGGACGGCGTCCTCGTGGAGCCCGAGGCCGCCCTCACGGAGGCCGAGCTCGACCAATCCGTCGGACGCTCCGCGGCGATGATGAGCGTGCTCGTCGTCATCAGCCGCGTGACGGGGTTCCTTCGCACCTCGAGCCAGGCGTGGGCCCTCGGCGCCACGATGCTCGCGAGCTGCTACACCGTGGCGAACAACCTCCCGAACCAGCTCTACGAGCTCGTGATGGGCGGCATGCTCGTGACGGCGTTCCTGCCGGTCTACATGAGCGTGAAGCGCAAGCTCGGCACGGAGGGCGCTTCGGCCTATGCCTCCAACCTCGTGTCGCTCGTAGTGCTTGCCATGGGCGCGCTCGCCATACTCGGCTTCATCTTCGCCGCGCAGGTGGTGTGGACGCAGTCCTTCGGCGCCACGGCGGACTTCGACCACGACCTCGCGACGTGGTTCTTCCGCTTCTTCACGATCTCGATCGTGCTCTACGGCCTCTCGTCGGTGTTTTCCGGCGTGCTCAACGCGGAGCGCGACTACTTCTGGTCCACCGCGGCGCCGATCGCGAACAACATCATCATCTGCCTCGTATTTTTCGCCTACGGCATCATCGCGCCCCATAACCCGCAAGCCGCGCTCCTCGTGCTCGCGCTCGGCAACCCGCTCGGCATCCTCACGCAGGTGATCCTCCAGGTGCCGAGCTTGAAGCGCCACGGCATTCGCTTCCGCCCGTATTTCAACGTGCACGATCCCGCCATCAAGGAGACGCTTTCCATCGGGCTCCCCTCGCTCATCGTCACCTTCACGAGCTTCGTCACCGTGTCGGTGATGCAGAGCTCGGCGCTCTCGGTGACGGCTTCGGGTGCGGCCATCAACTACTACTCGCGCCTCTGGTACACGCTGCCCTACGCCGTGCTTGCGATCCCCGTGACCACGGCGATGTTCACCGAGCTCTCGGATGCGATGAGCGCGAACAACCTGCCGCTCTTCGTGCGCGGCATCTGGCAGGGCTCCTCTCGCATCCTCTTCTTCCTCGTGCCCTTCATGCTCTACCTCGTGGTGTTCGCGCCCTGCTTGGTGGCGCTTCTCGGCTCGGGTTCGTTCACGGCCGAGGAGAGCGCGATGAACGTCGAGTTCCTCCGCTGGCTCTCGCTCGCGCTTCCGTTCTATGGCCTCGCCACCTACCTGCAGAAGATCTGCAGTGCGTGGCGCCACATGCTGCTCTTCGCCGCGGCGAACGTGGTGGCGAGCGTGGTGCAGCTCGTGATCTGCCTCTGGGGAACGCCCGTCTTCGGCCTGCCTACGGTGCCGGTGTCGTCGGTGATCTTCTTCATCCTCGTGGACGGGGTCACCTACCTGCAGCTTCGCAGGGGCCTCGGGCCAATCGGCATGTCCGCCATCCTGAAGAGCGGGCTTCGGAGCCTCGCCCTCGGCGGGGTGGGCGCGGCGCTTGGCTGGGGCATCCTCTTCGTGCTCACGTCGGTCCTCGGGCCGGCGGCGAGCCTTCTCCAAGCTGCGGCCTACTGCGTGGTGGCGGGGGTGCCGGCGCTCGTGGGCACCTTCGGCCTCGCACTTCTCGCGAAGGTGCCCGAGGCGTCCTTCATATCGGGATTGCTCAATCGAGTGCGGCATGTGTGATATCCAATATTTCGGATGTCAATAACCATCGCGGCGAATGGTCGACCTAATGCCACAATTGGGTCGATATTCTCGGTAAACAACTTGTTTCATGAGAGAAATGTGGTGGTTTTGCGTTCACATGCGCTCCACAAACCACTACCATGACCGGAACTTATTCATAAAGCCTTCCGCAAAACGCGCTGAGTATGCGAGGAAGGCTGAAGAACAGGGAGGAACGTCATGAGGTATTCGTCTGTGTCCCGTCGGGGCTTCCTCAAGGCCATGGGCCTCTCTGGTGCCGCCGGGGCTCTCGCGCTTGCCGGCTGTGGCCAGAATCCCGCCAGTGAGACCAGCGCTGAGGGTTCCACCACCGAGGGAACCGCAGCTGCATACAAGCTTGGCGGAATCGGGCCGACGACCGGTCCGGCCGCCATTTACGGCACCGCCTGCGAGAACGCCATCAAGCTCGCCGTCGACGAGATCAACGCCGCGGGCGAGGGCGCGACCTTCGAGCAGCAGTTCGAGGACGACGCGCACGACGCCACGCAGTCCGTAAACGCGTTCAACACGCTCAAGGACTGGGGCATGCAGGTGCTCGTCGGCACCACCACCACCGCCCCCGCGATCGCCGTCTCCGAAGAGGCCAACAAGGACAACATCTTCATGCTTACCCCGTCCGCCTCTTCCACCGACGTCATCGGCGGCCAGGCCGATGCCGACGGCAACGTCACGATCCAGCGCAAGGGCAACGTCTTCCAGATGTGCTTCACCGACCCCAACCAGGGTTCCGCGTCCGCGAAGTACATCGA
>CANQSI010000021.1 GCA_947626465.1 uncultured Atopobiaceae bacterium | reverse complement strand
TCGCTCTTCAGGCGCTTCGCCACTTCCTCGAGATCCTGCGTGGTAACGGCGCCGGCCTGAGCAAGTCTCTCTTCCATGCCCTCTGCCCTCTCCTCGAATCCGCACAGTGCACCCGCGGCTGTGCGCAGCTCAATTGTTTCCTCTTTGTTGCAACCATACCAGCTTTCCATCCAAGAAGGCAGCCTAGGAGAACTGCATATACCCAGGCTCTCCCACCCGGCAGAGCTCCTCGCCGTTGGCAAGCTCGCGCATGGCTGTGAGAAACGGCGCTTCCCTTCCCGCCGGAAAGCGCAGCGAGAGCGTCACGTCCTCGGCGAAGAGCCGCTCGACCACCTCTCCCCCGCAGTCCTCGGCGAGGCGCACGCAGCGGTCGTGGAGCGCATAGGGCACGTCCACGAAGACCGGTACGCCCAGCTTCACCTCGACGATCGCCCCGAGCTCCCGAGCATTGGCCACCGCCTCGCGGGCGGCCCCGCCGTAGGCGCGCACCAATCCGCCCGCCCCGAGGAGCGTTCCTCCGAAGTAGCGCGTGACGACGCAGATCGCATCCTTCAAGCCCTCGCCTTCGAGGACGTCAAGCACCGGATGCCCTCCCGTCCCCTGCGGCTCCCCATCGTCGCTCGACCAGCGCCGATTGTCCGCGAGCACCCACGCCACCACGTGATGCCGGGCGTCACGATGCGCCTCGCGCACCGTCTCGACGAATGCCTTGGCATCCCGCTCGCTCGACACATGCCCGAGCCGCGCGATGAAGCGGCTCCGCTTCACCTCAAGCTCCGCCTCCGGCTCCGCGCCCGCGGCGATGGTGAGATAGGAGCGCTCGCCCTCGGGCATATCAGAACTCCAAGTCGTGAATCCGCATGACGCCACACTCGTCGCACAGCTCGTTCAGGCGCTTATCGAAGGAAAACACGGTTGCGTTCAATCTTCTCGCGAGAACGAGATAGGCAATATCGTAGACAGGATGATTGAGCCTCAGCGCCTCCGTAAGGGCTTCAGGAAGCAAGTCCTCGGTTGGCCAAAGCATATCCATGAGCGCCAGGCCATTGTTGTAGGAATCAGCGGCGTCCCTCGAGTCGATTTCCCTGCGGATGACCTGATTGCGAACGGCATTCGCCATCTCGATGCGAAAGAATGACGGGGCAATGCACGACTCTTCCGGAGCCATAAGACCTTGGAGCGATCGCCCATCGATTGAGTTTTTAACGATCTCGACCGCCGCGCTCGTATCCAGGACAATCATGGTCACTCACCCCTGACGTACGCATCGAGATCAGCGAAGATCTCCTGTTTCTGCTCCGGCGTAAGCGACGGAAGGCTTTCTATGATCTGCCGATCCCGTTCGGCTCGCCCCTCCCTCACGAGCTGCGCCGAATCGATGGGATTACCTTCGGAGACTATGGGTTCCCTGGCTTCGATACGCGCAAAGAGTTCCGCGCGCTTTTTCGCGCGGCGCGCCCGTTCCTCTGGATCCTGATCGAGCTCTCTCAGCCATGATGCCCTCGTCTCGTGGAAGACCCGATCGCCCACCTTCACATACGTCTCATCCTTCGCGTTGAGCCCCTTCATGATGAAGTAGATGACCTCCTGCGAGAGGCTCCGCCTATCGAGCTTGGCCCGCTCCTTCAGCTGCTGGTACACGTCCTCGGGAAAGTCCCTCACCTGCAGGGCTGGCATGGCGCCCCTTCCATCGTTGCATGCGCTTTGCATGAATATAGCATTCGTACCCACAAGAATGGACGATGGCCGTCTCGCTACGATGACGCTGGTCAGGCCCTCTCTGCTACACTCCCCTTCGCGAAGTGGGCCAGACGACCGCGCTCGAGGCCTCGCGCCTCGTGTGAGGAAAGTCCGGGCTCCATAGGGCAGGATGCCAGCTAACGGCTGGGCGGAGCGATCCGACGGAAAGTGCCGCAGAAAAGAAGACTCCCAGTGGCCCGGCCACGCCGGGCAAACGGAAAAGCTGAAACGGTGGCGTAAGAGACCACCAGCGTCCCGGCAACGGGGCGGCTTGGTAAACCCCATCCGGAGCAAGGGCGAATAGGAGCGCAACGAGCTGGCCCGGCTCGCGCTCGGGTAGCCCGCGAAGAGGCCGGCGGTGACGCCGCGCCCAAGATAGATGGTCGTCCTCGACAGAACCCGGCTTATAGGCCCACTCCGCTTCGGGATTGACGCTGCGAGGCGCTGGTGCACCCCATCTTCGCGCGATCTTGAGGGCTCACGTACCTAAGTACGCTACCCTTTCAAGCTTGTCTTGGGAGGGGTGCTTGCGCTAGCTACACATGCAAGTCGTTGCATTCGCAACAACCCACTGGGTTGTTGCGCCCTCAAGATCCCACGAATCTGGGGCACCCCAGCGCCTCTCGCTCCGTTTCTACCTTCCGATTGGGCCTGCCGGTTGCTGCTGGCGCTGGTGCACCCCATCTTCGCGCGATCTTGAGGGCTCACGATGCGAACGTTCTTTGGATGATGATCACCTCGCGCCTTCAACCCGAAGAGGACGATCGTGCGAATACTCCGCAATTGCGCACACGCGCGAATGGTGGTGGGAGCGCACGAATGTGGCGTAGGATGGCACGAATGCATGATCGCGGATTGCGCGAGAGGCTCTGGGGGATACACGAGCCTCGCGGTGCCCATAATGCAATCAGTACGTTCGGTCGAATGAAAGGAAGACCAATGAACGAGAAAGTCCAGAAGTTCTACGAGATCGTCTCCGCCGATGACGCGCTCCAGGCCGAGCTCGTCACCGTGACGGAGGGCGTGGAGGTCGAGGGCGTCTCCGAGGAGGAGGCCCGTGCCACGGTAGCCGAGGCCGTCGCCGCATTCGCGGCTGCTCACGACCTCGAGCTCACCGCCGAGGACATCCTCGCGAACGATGCGGAGGCCGCCGAAGGCGAGATCTCCGATGCGGAGCTCGAGGCCGTGGCGGGCGGCGCGAAATGCGGGTGCGTCGCCGTCGGAGCGGTAAAGGGCTGCTTCTGCTTCTTCTACGGCGAAAGCAAAGGCCTCTCAACGACGGAGACCGAGGGGAAGGTCGGCGACGGCACGTGCGGGATCGTCGGCGGTACGGCCGACAAGCTCATGAGCTAATCCACCATCGCGTACCGCGAGGGCGGAAGACGCATGTGCGGCAGCTCAAGGCCTAAGCCTTGAGCTGCTTTTTTACTCTCTCGAATGACGGCGGTTCGGACGCGCGATCATGCGCTTCCATGAACTTGCATCCGGGGCACAATCTGGTGCGAGCGTCATTGCCCCCTCGCACCCTCCCCGCTTCCGAACACGCGTTTGCGTGCGTAATTCTTGTCAAGGGTTCGGTGTAGTATTCCAAACACCTGTTCGGCATGGCGCGGGGAGGTGCGATGGATACGCTCGCGAAGCTCGAGATCTTGGCCGACGCGGCGAAATACGACGCCGCGTGCACCTCCTCCGGCGTGGAGCGCGGGCCGAAGAAGGGCGCGATAGGCGTCGCGTCGAACGCCGGGTGCTGCCACTCGTTCACGGCCGACGGGCGCTGCGTCACGCTCTTGAAGGTGCTCCTCTCGAACGCCTGCACGCACGACTGCGCCTACTGCGTAAACCGCGTGTCGAACCACGTGCCGCGCGCCACGTTCGAGTCCGCCGAGCTCGCTGAGCTCACCATCGACTTCTACAAGCGCAACTACATCGAGGGGCTCTTCCTCTCCTCCGGCGTGCTGGGGAGCCCCGACGCCACGTCCGAGCGCATGATCGCGTGCTTGGAGCTCCTGCGCGGGCCGTATCGCTTCTCCGGCTACGTGCATGCGAAGGTGATCCCCGGAACGGATCCCGCGCTCGTCGAGAGGCTCGGGCGCCTCGCCGATCGCCTTTCCGTGAACGTGGAGCTCCCGAGCGCCGCCTCGCTCGAGAGGCTCTGCCCGGAGAAGCACGCGGAAGACGTGATCGCGCCGATGGCGCAGATCCAGGCGTCGATGCACTCCGGGCGGCTCTTGGGCGCGGGTTCGATATCGCATGGCACCTCCCCAGGGGCCGGCAACGCCTACTCAACCGTGAAACCCGAGGCACGCGCGGCGGCGCTTCCTTCCTCGGGGCTCGCGCGGAGAAGTGGAGCTACGCGAGGGGGCCCGCGAGGCGAGGCGTTTTGCCCCGCGGGGCAATCCACCCAGCTCATCATCGGCGCCACGCCGGAGAACGACTACGACATCCTCACGCTCTCCACGGACCTCTACCAGCGATTCGGCTTAAAGCGCGTGTTCTTCTCGGCGTACATGCCCATCGCAGACGACCCGCGCCTCCCCCACCCCGAGACTCCCGTACCGCTTCGCCGCGAGCACCGGCTCTACCAGGCGGACTGGCTCATGCGCTTCTATGGCTTCGAGGCTGCGGAGCTCGTGGCACACGACGCGCCCTTCCTCGACCTCGACGTCGACCCGAAGCTCGCGTGGGCGCTCACGGTGCCCGAGCGCTTTCCGGTGGAGGTGAATTCCGCGAGCAAGGAGGCGCTCCTTCGCGTACCGGGGTTCGGGCCGGCGTCGGTGCGAAAGATCTGCCGGGCGCGGCGCGCGCATCGCCTCACCTTCGACGACCTCGACCGCCTGAAGATCTCCGTGAAGCGCGCGGGCTTCTTCATCACCTGCTCCGGGGAGCGGAGCCCGCGCTTCGTCGCCTCGCCCGAAGAGATCCGCGAGAAGGTGGTGAGCGATGCCGCGTCCAGCGCCTATAACCGCGCCCAGCGAAAAAACCCTCGCCAGCTCACGCTCTTCTGAGGTCGGCGCGGGCGACGCGGCCGAGCGGGAACGCCTGCTCGCCGCACGGCTTGGCGAGCTCGCGCGAAGCGCCCCCTCCGTTTGCGTGGCCGTGGAGCCCAAGGCCGAGGGCGTGCTCTCTGCCACGGGGCTCACCTACCTCGCCCATTGCGCGCACGCACCCTTGCGCTTCGTGAGGCGCGACGTGGCCCAGCCCGCGCTCGGCGAGGCATTCTTCGAGGCCCCCACGCTCGAGGCGCTCGCGCATCGCGTCTACCGTGGCTTTGCCGCGCGCATTCGCGAAGGGTGCCCGAGGGCGGAGTGCGGCCGATGCGCTCCCGGCTGCTCCTCGAGCTGCGTGCGCCGCGTCTACACCATCGCGTCCTCCGACGACGAGGACATGCCGGAGGCGCTCCACGCCTACCTCGTCCTCGGGTTCGATCACGGCCGCGGCGTGCGCTCCCTCGCCGCGCGGGACGCGCGCATCGCCAAAGCCGAGGCCTTCCACACCCTCGCCGTGAACGAGAGCGAGAAGGCGCGGCAGTTCGTGCGCTTCTCAGAGCTTTCGACGGGGGCGTTCTTTTCCCTCTACACGCCGAAGGCGAACGTCTTGCCGCTGGTGGCGGGCCATTTCGCGCGGCGCATGGAGGGCGAACGCTTCCTTCTCGCCGACCCGAAGCACAAAGTGGCGGTGCTCTTCTCCGAGGGGCGCATCATCGTGGGCCCGCTCTCGCCCGAGGAGGTGGCGGAGCTCTCGCGCCCGCACGAGCTCTCCGACGTGGAGCGCTCGGTACGCGCCCTCTGGAAGCGCTTCTACGACGCCCTCGCCCTTCCCGGCCGCGGGCGCCATGAGCGTGGCTACGACCTCCGGGCGCAGTTCATGCCCAAGCGCATCGCCGACGGCCTCATCGAGCTCGACCCCACGATTGACGACGGCTTCGCGGCGCAGGCCTGGGAGAGCGCCGTAGCCGCCGGGGCGCTCGCCGCCGGTGTCGGCGAGCTCGCGGCGGCGCAAATCATGAAAAAGACGCTCCCGGCTTTCCCGGAAGCGTCCTTCGAAGCGGTGGATGGCGCGAAGGGCTAGTCGAGGTCGTCGAGGCCTGCGAAGCCGGCGGCGTCGGAGGCGGGCACGTAGACGGTCGCGTTCACGTCGACCTCATGCGCGGCCGGCGCACTCGGCACCTCGTAGGTGGCCGCCTGCGCCGGGAAGACGGAGGAGGCGGAAGCGGGGAACGCCGTGTCGGCGTCGTCCATGAAGTGCTGGAGGAGCTGCTTGTACTCGGCGCGGAACTCCTCGCGGGAGGCCTTCAGGCGATCGATTTCGTCGAGCTCGTTCTGCTTTTCGGCGAGGGCTTGGCGGATGACCTCGCGGGCCTTTTGATCGGCTTCGGTGCGGATCTTGTCCGCGCTCTCGCGGGCATCGGCCACGATGCGGTCGGCAGACTGCTGGGCGACGATGAGGGCCTTGGAGATCTGCTGCTCCGTGGCGCCGGAGGTGCTGGCGGCCGCAGCGGAAACCGGCACTACCTGCTGCTGGCTCTGGGCGACCTCGTTTTGGAGCGTGGCCACCTGGGCGCGCGCAGCCTCAAGCGCCTGGTCGGATGCCGTGAGACGACCCTTGAGATCGGCGATCTTCTGGAGCATGGCATCAACCTCGACGGCGAGCTGCTCGAGGAACTGATCGACTTCCTCCGTGTCGTAGCCGTGCTTGGAGGGAGAGAAGGCGAGTTGTTCGATGTCTTGGGGCGTGATGGGCATGATGCATCCCTTCTGGTGTGTTGAAGCTGCGGTGTAGGAATACCCTTTTCGCATTGTGCCCCATCAGAAGCACAAATACCAGCGAAATGCCCGCGTTTCGCCCGCTAAAGGAGCAGCGCGATGAGCCGGATGGCGAGCATCTCGAGGATGGAGAGCGCGAGCACCGCGAAGACCGGAGAGAAGTCGATGCCGCCGAGAGGGGGGATGAAGCGGCGGAAGACGTTGACGTAGGGCACCACGAGCTTGTCGAGCACCGCGCCCACGTCGGCGAAGACGGAGCCCGGACGCCGCGGAATCCAGCTCATGATGCACCACACGATGATGATGATCTCGTAGAGGTTGAAGAGTGCGGAGACGACGTTTGCGAGGGAGTAGGCGAGCACTTACGCCCCTTCCTCGGCGAGCTCGCGCGTCCTGGCCACTGCGGCGCGAATGCCCTTGGCGGTGGCTTCCATGTAGGCGGGATCCATCGCCGCCACGGCGCGCACGGTGGTGCCGCCGGGCGACATAACCTTCTCCATGAAGGCGCGCGGATGCTCGCCCCCCTGGAGGATCTTCGCGGAGCCGATGAGCGTGGCGAGGATGAATTCGCGCGCCATGCCTGCGGGAAGGCCCTGCTCGATGGCGGCGCGCGTGAGCGCATCCACGAAGAGCGCCACGAAGGCGGGCTCGCATCCGGAGATGGCGCCCATGGCGTCGAGTTGCGCCTCGCCCATCGCCTCAGCCGGCCCGAAGGCGCGGAAGAGCCTCACCGCGAGCTCGAGGTCCTCGGCACTCGTCCCCTTCGCGCCCGCGAGCGCGGTTCCCGAGCTTCCCGCCGTGAGCGCGAGGTTGGGCATCACGCGCACGACGCGCGCATCGGGCATGAGCTTTTGGAGCGTCGCGAGGGTGACGCCCGCGGCGATGGACACCACGAGCTTTCCCGCGAGCGCGGGCGCGAGCTCCTTGGCCACGTCGGGAAGCACGTGCGGCTTCACCGCGAGCACCACGAGCTCGACGTCGGCGAGGGCAAGCACGTCCCTGGCCTCGGCCGCATGCGCGCCGAGCTCCCTCGCGAGCGCGTCGGCCTTCTCGGCATTCGCATCGATGAGCGTGAGCGCGCCAGGCGCGACGTTTTCCGTGGCCACGAGGCCGCGTGCGATGGCGCCTCCCATGGCGCCGCAGCCGATGATGGCGACAGACAACTCAGAAGCCATGTCTACCCCAGCTACTGTGTGACGTGAACGATGTGGAGCGACGCCGTGCTATGGGCGGATGATCCCGTCGCGCACGAGGCGATCGCGATCCGACCGCGAGAGGCCCTCCTCGGTGGGGAGCAGCACGAACACGCGGTCGTCGAGCTCCTCCATCGCGCCCTCCATGCCGAGCGCCATGCCGAAGCAGAAGTCGAGGATGCGCTTTGCCTCGGGCACCGGCGTGTGGCGAAGGTCGAGCACCACGGGCTGGTTCGTGCGGATGCGGCGGATGATGGGCTGGATGTCGTTGTAGGCGGCGGGCTTCATCACGGTCGGCGGAAGCATCGAGGGGGCGCCGGGCGCGCGCATGGGGGCGCCGGAGGCCGGCGCGGTGTCGCGGTAGGAATCGCCCGCGAAGCTCGTGGGCGAGGTGTAGCCGCCCACGGAAGGCGAGGGCGAGCTCATCACGGGATCGCCCGAGCGGGTGCGCACGGATACCGATTCGGCCTCGGGACGCGAGGAGTTGCCGAGGACGCCGGAGCCGCGCGGCTCGGTGAGCGCGATGGGCTTCAGCCGCGGGTTCTCGGGAGTGGGCTCGAAATCGCCCTCCTCGTCGAAGTCCTCGTCGAAATACCCTTCCTCGAACTCGTCGTAGTACTCGTCATCGTTTCCGCGCAGGAAGCGATCCTTGAGGCCTTCGATGGTGTCCCTGAAACCCATGGTCATTCCCTTCGAAATCCGGCGAGGGCGACGTCTTACGCCCGAGACGCGCGCCTTCGCAAAGTGTACGCTAGCGTGCCTTAAAAGGTTCGTAGTTTCTGTCGAGGGCGACCCTCCCGAGCCGCACCATCGTCGAGCCTTCCTCGATGGCCAGCTCGAAGTCGTCGCTCATGCCCGCTGAGAGCGTGCCGAGCGCAAGCGGGCTCTCCCGCTCGAGGCTCTCCTTGAGGGCCCGAGCGGCGCGAAACGTCTCGCGCGCCCTCGCGGGGTCGCCCGCAGGCGCCATGGTCATGAGGCCCTCGATCGAGAGCGCGGGAAGCGCGGCGAGCTCCTCGGCGCACCCGAGCAGCTCGTCTTGGGAAAAGCCCTGCTTCGTGGCCTCTCCCGAGACGTTGACCTCGAGCAACGCGCGCTGCACCACGCCTGCCGCGCTCGCACGGGAGGAAAGGGCGCGAGCGAGATGGAGCGAGGAGAGTGACTGCACCGTGCGCACCTCGCCCACGAGCGCCTTCAGCTTGTTTGTCTGGAGGTTGCCGATCATGTCGAACGGCGGGAGCGCCGCGATGCCGAGGCCCTCGAGCTCGGCCTTCTTCTGGAGGAGCTCCGGCACGCGGTTTTCCGCGAAGACCGTCCAGCCGGCCTCCATCGCGCATGCCACCACCTCGGCGGGCTGGCCCTTCGACACGCAGACGACCTCGATGCCCGAGGCCTCGCGGCCCACCCGCGCACAGGCGTTGCGCACGCGCTCGAGGATCTCCTCGCGCCTCATCGAGAGCAAGCGCACGAGCTCCTCCCTGTCTTGGCCGCTAGTCGTCGTAGTCGTCATCGTCATCATCTTCGTCGTCTGTGGGCGCGCTCGCCGCGGGGGCTTGGGGCGTGGAGGCGGGAGGGGCGAGCTCGACCTCGGGGATCTGGTTCGCCGCGCGCACGACCTCCTTTTGGCCCATGGAGAGCGCGAGGCCCTGGGCCGCCTGCATGTCGTCGAGCTCCTCGGGCTCGAGCTCCTGGAGGTCGTCGAGGGTGGCGCGGCGCCCGGTGAGCAGGAAGACGAGGCGATCCCCCACCTCCACCGAGTTGTCGGAGATGCGCTCGAGCATTCGCGCGGCCATCATCACGCGGCTCGCGGCCTCGATGTCGTCTTCGGTCTTGAGCTTCGAGAACGTCTTGAAGAACGTGCGGTAGAGCTCGTCCACCGGCTCGTCGAGCTCGGGGAGGTTCGTGGCCGTGTTGAGGTCGTTCTCCACGATGGCGCGCACCGTCTCGCCGAGTACGCGATAGACGAGGTGCGCGAGGCTCGCGAGGAGCTCGAGCATGCCGCCCGGCACCTTGTGTCCCGCGGCGCGCTCGGTGGTCTTCGCGATGTTGCGCACGTGGTTCGACATGCGCTGGATGTTGAAGTTCACGTAGATGATGAACTGCAGGAGGCGCAGGTCGGAGGCATAGGGGTTCTGGAGGACGATGAGGTTGTAGGCGCGCTCCTCGAGCTTCATCGACTCCTGGTCGATCTTGTGCGTGGCGCGGCGCACCTTCTTGGCCTTTTCCTTGTCCTCGTGGATGAGCGTCTCCACGGCCTCGTGGAGCTGGAGGTCGAGCTCGGCGTAGATCTTCACGAGATCCTGCCTGAGCGCCGCAAGCTCCTTGTCAAACTGTTCGCGCATGGCATGCGCCTCCCTTTGCCGTATGCGGCACGTCTTCCCGGGCGTTCGGCCTAGCCGAAACGGCCCGTGATGTAGTCCTCGGTACGTTGGTCCTGCGGCGCGGAGAAGATCTCGCTCGTGACGCCGTACTCGATGAGCGTCGCCGGCTCACCCGCGTGTTCCTGCAGGAAGAACGCCATGTAGTCGGAGATGCGCGCCGCCTGCTGCATGTTGTGGGTGACGATGATGATCGTCATCTCCGGCGCGAGCTCGGCCATGAGGTCCTCCACCTTCTGCACGGAGGTGGGATCGATCGCCGAACACGGCTCGTCCATCAGGAGCACGTCCGGCTGCACGGCGAGCACGCGCGCGATGCAGAGGCGCTGCTGCTGGCCGCCGGAGAGCGCAAGGCCGTTCTTGTTCAGCTGGTTCGAGACTTCCTTCCAGAGGTTCGCGCGCTTGAGCGACTCCTCCACGATGGCGTCGAGGTCGCTCTTGGCGGTGACGCCTTGGAGGCGCGGCCCGAAGGCCACGTTCTCGTAGATGGACTTCGGGAAGGGGTTCGGCTGCTGGAAGATCATGCCCACGCGACGCCTGAGGTCCACGGGGTCCACGCCCTCGGCGTAGATGTCGTTGCCATCGAGCTCCATGAGGCCGGCGTTGCGCGTGCCGTCGATGAGGTCGTTCATGCGGTTGATGCAGCGAAGGAACGTCGACTTGCCGCAGCCGGAGGGCCCGATGAAGGACGTGATCTTGTTCTGGGCGAGGTCGAGCGTCACGCCGGTGAGCGCATGGAACTCGCCGTACCAGAAGTCGAAGTCCTTCACGTGGATGCCCTGCTTGGGCTCGTTTTGCGGTGCGTCCCTATAGGCGGTCATGGGATCACTTCCCCCCGGCTTTCTGCGCGCTCTTGTGGGAGAGGTAGCGGGCGAAGAGGTTGAACGCGAGGATCATGAGCATGAGCAAAAGCGCCGTCCCGTAGGCGGCCTGCATGTTGATGCCGTCGTTGGCGAGCAGGTAGAGGTGGATCGTCATCGGGCGTCCGGAATCGAGCGGGGTCACGGGCAGGTTGATGGCCTGGCCCATGGTGTAGAGCACGACGGCCGTCTCCCCCACCGCGCGCCCGATGGCGAGCACGATGCCGGTGGCGATCCTCGGGAAGGCCGTGGGAAGCACCACGCGCGACACCACCTGCCACTTCGTGGCGCCGAGCCCATAGGCGCCCCAGCGGATGTAGCGGGGCACCGCGCGTATGGCCTCCTCGGTGGTGCGCATCACGATGGGAAGCATCATGAGCGCGAGCGCGAGGGCGGCGGAGAGCATGGAGAGCCCGAAGCCGAAGGCCTCCACGAAGAGCGCGAAGCCGAAGAGCCCCATCACGATGGAGGGCACGGAGGAGAGCGTGTCCGCGGCATAGCGGATGAACGCCACGCGCCGCCCCTGCTTCGCATATTCCGCGAGGTAGACGGCAGCGAGGATGGCCACGGGAGCGCAGATGAGCATGGCGAGCACCGTCACGTAGAGCGAGCTCACGATCGTGGGGAAGATGCCCCCCTCGGCATTCACCCCCTCCGGCCAGCCGAAGATGAAGTCGAGCGACATCACCGGCAGGCCGTTCCAGGCCACGAAGGCGATGATGAGCGCGAGGACCACCGTCGCGAACCAGCCCGCCACCTTGAAGATGGTGATCATCGTGGCGTTGGTGACGTTCTTGCTCACCTTCGCGCTCGTGCCGTTTTGCAGGTGGCGCTTGATGCGCTTGCGGGAGTTCTCCTGGATCTCGACCTCACGCGCAAGTTGGGAGGGCGAGAGATCCGGCCCTTGCGTGGCGAGCTCCACAGGAGTCGCCTTTGCGAGGCGCTCGCGCTTCTCGCGCTCACGTTCGGCCTCGCGGCTGTCCACGCGCTCCTCGCGTTCGCGCGACACGAAGCGCACGACGCCGACGAGCGACGCGGAGATCACGAAGAGCACCACGCCCATGCCGAAGAGCGCCGCGCGGTGGAGCCCCGAGGAGTAGCCCATGTCGAGGGCGATCTGGCTCGTGAGCGTGGAGACGGGGCTCGTGATGGATTCGGGCACCACGGGGGCATTCCCCACCACCATGAGCACGGCCATCGTCTCGCCGATCGCGCGGCCCATGCCGAGCACCACGGCGTTCACGATGCCGAGCTTCGCGGCGGGAAGCACCACCTTGTAGATGGTCTGCCACTTGGTGGCGCCCATGGAATAGGACGCCTCGCGCACGCCCATGGGGATGGAGCGCAGCGCGTCCATCGTGAGCGTGGTGATGGTGGGCACGATCATGATGGCGAGCACGAGCCAGGCAGTGAGCGCGCCGAAGCCCATGCCGCCGGTGAGGTCGGCGATGAGCGGGCGCAGCATCACGAGGCCGAAGAAGCCGAAGATCACGCTCGGTACGCCCGCGAGGAGGTCGACCGCCGTCGACACCACCTGCGAGACGCGCTTCGAGGCGATCTCCACGAGATAGACGGCGCAGCCGATCGCGAGCGGCACGCCGAGCGCGAGCGAGCCGGCGGTGACGAGGAGCGAACCTAAGAGCAGGGCAATGATGCCAAAGGAGCCCTCCGAGGGCGCCCACTCGAGCCCGAAGAACTCGCCGAAGCCGATGTCGGTGAGCACGGGAGCGGCGCGGTAGATGGTGAAGGCGAAGATGAGCAAGACCGCCACCACCGCCACGAACGCGCAGGCGAAGAAGAGCCACTCGAGCGCGCGCTCCTTCACGTAGGTCTTGCG
>CANQSI010000020.1 GCA_947626465.1 uncultured Atopobiaceae bacterium | reverse complement strand
ACATCGCTTGGACTTGGGGTTCGGCGTGGGTGCCGCCCTCGTGGAGCTTGAGGAAGCTGCGCGCCTTGGTTCTCGCCTGGCGCGAGGGGTTGCGGCGGAACTCATCGCCGATGAGGTAGTTGATGTAGCTCGTGGTGTCCTGCACCTCGGGATGGTTGCCCGGTGCCTTGAAGCTGAGGAACGCGGTGTCGCGCTCGAGGCCGTCGGGCTCGTCGATGGTCTCGATCGTGCCGATGCCGTCGCTGAAGGCCGCAGCGGGCATGGCCGCATGCGTGCCCTCGGGCGTGCGATAGGCCCGATCGAGGCGCTCGCCCATGAGGTTGTCCTCCACGCGCTCGTCGAGCGCGGCGAGGGCGCGCTCCCAATGGTCGTCGCGCGCGTTCCACGCACGCTCCACCTCGGGATAGGCCTCCTCCACCACCGGCGCCACGCGCGAGGAGATGATCTGCGCCACCGTGAGCTGGGGCGATTGTGGAGCCGGCACCTGCGCGGCCACCGGCGTGGTCGCGGGAACGGGCGCCACCTGCGGCACCTGCGCCACCTGCGGCACCTGCGGAACCTGCGGGATCGCCGGAATCTGCGTCACCGACGCCGGGATGTTGGCCGGCTGCGAGGACACCCGGTTCGAGATCTCGCGCGCCTCGATCGCCTGCACGCCGAAGGCGCTCGACACTGCGGGATCCCACCACGACGTGCCCACGTCGCCCACGGAGCCGTCCGCGCGCATGATCACCGGCATGTCGTCGAGCATGTTCTTGCCCATGCGCTCCGAGAGCACCTGCCGCACGCCCTTCGCCTTCTGGCTCATGCGCTTTTTCAGGCCCTTTCGCGCCACGTAGTCCACGGCCACTTGGTCGAGGTCGCGCGTATCGGAGAGCGGTTCGAGATAGGGGTTGTGCGCGGATACGTAATGAGCCGGCTGCGAAGCCTGTGGCGCGTCGGAGGCAGCGCTCAGCGCCTCGTGCCCCGGCGCCACCGCTGGGCCATGGGCCGCATGCGAGGCGGAGGCAGCGCGCGCGGGCTTGCCCGCCACGCCTTGGCCGTAGAGGAGCTCCTTATAGGCCTCGCGCTCCCGACGAATGGCGCGGTAGCCAAGCCCCGTGGCCACCCCGGCCCCCACCGCGGCGCCCACCACCCCTGAGATCGCGGAGGCCGCGATCACGGCGGTGTCGCTCGCCGCCCACGCCACCGACGGCGCGAGCACGACGGGCGTGGCCGCGCCTGCCGCTGCCACCCAGGCACTTGTCCGAGAAGCCTTGCTCATGGTCTGCCTTTCGCCGGCACGTTCGCGCGCAAGCGATAACACGAGGCACGTGCGAGAGCCCGAGAGCTCCGCCATGAAACGGCGGCTCCGAGCGGGAGTGTCTTCGGGGTGTGCCCGCGGGGGCGGGCCTCCAAAAGACGGCGTGGGGTCGTTTTAGCTTCGTGTACCGTCGCGATTTCCCATAAATATAGGAAACAATGCCGCTTCCCTGCAAGAACTTTCCCCGATACACACCCCGAGTGGATGCCCCGGCGCGCGGCCGAGCGCACGCAGCCGCCCGCCTACATATCGCAAAGGATCGCTCCAATATCTGCAAGCATTGATTGAACTTCTCCTCCGAAAGGATCCCCATGCGCGATATCGCCATTGTCTCCGGCGCCTCAAGCGGCCTCGGCCGCGAATTCGTTCGCCAGCTCGACCTCGGAGCCGGTGGCCCGCTCGACGAGATTTGGGCGATCGCCCGTAACGAGGAGGCGCTGAACGAGGTGAAGGCCCAGTGCCACACCCCGGTGAAGGTGCTCGCGCTCGATCTCACGAGCGATGACGCCTTCAAGACGCTCGCATCCGAGCTCGCCGCCGCCGCGGACGGGCTGAACGTCCAGTGGCTCGTGAACTGCGCCGGCTTCGGCAAGTTCGGCACGTTCGAAGAGGTGGGCGAGGCGAACGCCTCGATGGTGAAGCTCAACTGCCTCGCGGTCGTCGAGGCCTGCTACCAGGCGCTTCTCTACATGCACGCCGGGAGCCGCATCGTGAACATCGCGAGCGCCGCCGCGCTCCTTCCCCAGCCCGGCCTCTCCACCTACGGCGCCACGAAGCGCTTCGTGCTCGACTTCTCGCGCGCGCTCGACGTGGAGCTCGGCCCCGTGGGGATCCACGTCACGGCCGTCTGCCCGAAGTTCATGCACACGAAGTTCCTCGACAAGCCGGGCGACCACGGCGCGCTCGACCGCGTGCTGTGGATCGGCTTCGAAGACCCGCGCACCTGCGTCCGCGAATCGCTTCGCTGCGCCCTTCGCGGCAAGCGCGTGGCCATCACTTCGCCGGACGTGCGCGTGATGAACGCCGTGTGCAAAGTCGTCCCCACCGACCTCGCCATGGCCCTCGAAGCCAAGCTCGGCGAATGGTACACGCAAAGAAACGCGAGGTAGACACCCCAAAGGCCCCAAAGACTTGCGCCGCGCGGGGCGAGCAAGGCGTCCCCAAAGGCCCCAAAGGCTTACGTCGCGTGACCACTTTTTCGGTGCGGTATCGCACCGAAAAAGTGGTCACGCGGCGAAAAAAGCGACAAAAGCGAAGTGGTTACGCGACGAAGAGAAATGCGAGCTAGTCGCTGTAGTCCGTCCTTGCCGCCTTCCTTGCGGACCTCACGAGGAAGTCCTGGTTGTTCGGGGTGGACTGGAGGCCCTTGATGAGGGAGGCCTCGGCGCGCTCGACGTTGTTCATGTTGGCGAGCACGCGGCGAAGGCCCCAGACGAGCGGCGCGAGCGTGGGGTCGATGAGGCGATCCTCGTTGCGCGTGCCGGAGGCCACGGGGTCGATCGCGGGGAAGATGCGCTTGTCGGCCATGCCGCGATCGAGCTTGAGCTCCATGTTGCCGGTGCCCTTGAACTCCTCGAAGATCACCTCGTCCATCTTCGAGCCGGTGTCGATGAGCGCGGAGGCGATGATCGTGAGCGAGCCGCCGCCCTCGATGTTGCGCGCCGCGCCGAGGAAGCGTTTCGGCGGGTAGAGGGCCGCGGAATCCACGCCGCCGGAGAGGATGCGGCCCGAGGGGGGCGCGGCGAGGTTGTAGGCGCGTGCGAGGCGCGTGATGGAATCGAGCACCACCACGACGTCCTCGCCCTGCTCCACGAGGCGCTTGGCCCGCTCGATCACGAGCTCGGCCACCTGCGTGTGGTTGTCGGCCGGCATGTCGAAGGTCGAGGCCACCACGTCGCCCTTGATGGAGCGCTCCATGTCCGTCACCTCCTCGGGACGTTCGTCCACGAGGAGGCAAATGAGGTGTACCTCGGGGTTGTTTGCCGAGATGGCCTGGCAGATGCGCTTCAGGATGGTGGTCTTGCCTGCCTTCGGCGGGCTCACGATGAGGCCGCGCTGGCCTTTGCCGATAGGCGCCACGATGTCGATCGCGCGGCCGGTGACGGCCTCCTTCGTGGTCTCCATCCTGAGGCGCTCGTCGGGGAAGATCGGCGTGAGGTCGCGGAAGCGCGGGCGCATGCCCGCGAGCTCGGGCGCGATGCCGTTCACGGAGGCGATCTTCGAAAGCGCGGGATAGCGGTCGTTCGGGCGGCTCGGACGCACGGAGCCGGAGACGAGGTCGCCGCGACGAAGGCCCTGCTGGCGGATCATCGCCTGCGGCACGAAGGCGTCGTTGTCGCCGGGCATGTAGTTGCCGGTGCGCAGGAACCCGTAGCCCTCGGGCACGATGTCGAGGATGCCGGTGACGTCGCGGAAGCCCTCGAGCGCGGCCGCCTTGGCGTAGATGGATTCCACGAGGTCGGCCTTGCGCACGCCGAAGTAGTCGAGGCCGAGGTCGCGCGCGCGCTCGCGGAGCTCGGTGACCTTCATCCCCTGGAGCTCCTCGCGCGTGAGGCTCGGCTCCGCGGGTGTTTGGTCGCGGCGAAACTTGTTGCGGCTCCGGCGCGCGTTATGGCCCTGTTGCTGCTGGTTGTTGTAGTTGTTGTAGTTGTTGTGGTTGGCGTTGCGACCCTGGCCCTGCGGCTGGGCCTGGCCCTGCTGGCCCTGGCTCTGCGGCTGAGCCTGTGGCTGGGCCTGTGCGGGCGCCTTCGGCTCCTCCGCGTGCGGCTTGGGAGCCTCAGCCTGCGGCGCCTCCGCTGCGGCGGCCTCGCCCTCGCTCGCCTTCTTGCGACGCGTGCGCTTGGGCTTCGGCGCTTCCTCTGAGCTCGACGCCTTCGCACCCTCGGCGGGCTTTGCCGCGCTCTCGGGCGCTGCCTCGGCGGCCGCTTCAGCCGTGGCGCCCTTGCGCGTGCGGCGGGTGCGGCGCGGATGATCTGCCTCGGCAAGGGTCTGCGCGGGGGCGGGGCCCGGCGTGGCCTGGGCCTTCGTGGCTTCGCGCGTGCGGCGCGTCATGGCCTCCACTGAGGTCTCGGGGCTCGCGCCTTCGGCGTCTGGCGTCTTCGCGGCGCTCTTTCTGGGCATGGGGTTCCCTCCAACAGTCGAACCTTGAACAAGTGGCGAGGAAAAAGGATCTACGGGAGAAGTACCGCCAAATCGTGGCTGGCGGCGGCATAGATAACGAGCTCGGAAGCTCGAAGCGCAGTGTAGCACAGCCGAGCTGGGCGAATGCCACCTCGGCCAACCGCTTTTCGCCGTATGACCGGTTTTTCGATGCAACATCGCACCGAACGTCCGGATACGCAGTGGATGACCCCCTACATCGTCTCCGGGGCGGAGACGCCGATGAGCGAGAGGCCCACCTCGAGCGTGATGCGCACGGCATCGCACATGGCGAGCCTCGCCTGCGAGAGCGCCTCGGAAATAGGCCGCCCCTCGCGGGGAAGGATGGGGCAGGCGGTGTAGAAACCGTGGTAGGCGGCGGCGAGTTCCTGCAGGTAGTGCGTGATGCGGAAGGGCGCGCGATCGCGTGCGCAGCCGGCGATGAGCTCGGCGAACTCGTCGAGCTTGCGGCAAAGCGCCGCCTCTTCCTCGCTCGCGAGAAGCGAGAGGTCCACGCCCTCGCCGATGGCCTTCGCGGCGGCCGCGTCGGCGCCAAGGCGCTCGGCATCGTCCGCGCCCTTCTGCGCGGCGGCGCGCCTGAGCACGGAGCAGATCCTCGCGTGGGCGTACTGCACGTAGTACACGGGGTTGTCCGCGCTCTTCTGCTTCACCTTCTCGATGTCGAAGTCGATCGTCTGGTTCGAGGAGCGGCTCATGAGCGTGAAGCGCGTGGCGTCTGCGCCCACCTCGTCGATGAGCTCGCGGAAGGTGATCATCGTCCCCTTGCGCTTCGACATGCGCACCGGCACCCCGTCGCGAAGCAGGTTCACGAACTGCCCGAGGAGCACCTCGAAGCGCCCCTCGTAGCCGAGCGCGTCGCACGCCGCGCGCACGCGGGCGATGTAGCCGTGGTGGTCGGCGCCCCAGATGTCGATCACGTGGTCCACGCGCTGGAACTTGTTCCAGTGGTAGGCCACGTCGGAGGCGAAGTACGTGTACTCGCCGTTCGCCTTCACGAGCACGCGATCCTTGTCGTCGCCGAGCGCCGTCGAGCGGAACCACAGCGCCCCCTCGGCCTCGTAGAGGTAGCCCATCTCGCGCAGCGTGTCGAAGGCGCGGCTCACCTGCGAGGTGCCGTCCGCGTCCTTCGCGTAGAGCGAGCGCTCGGAGAACCACACGTCGAAGTGGCAGCGCACGTCGGCGCAGGTCTTCTCCATCTCGTCGAGCATCATCTGGTACCCGCGCTCGCGGAAGGAGAGGTTGCGCTCCTCGGCCGGCTGGTCCACCCACTGCGCGCCGTCGGTCTCGAGGAAGTGCGCCGCGATGTCCACCACGTAGTCGCCGCCGTAGGCGTTTCCGCCGAGGTGCTCGTTGAAGGCGTCCATGAGAGGATGGGTCTCGGGGTGCGCGTCGTCCTCGTCGGCCACGAACGCCTCGCGGTCGGCGAGCAGGCGCTCGCGCGCGGCGCCTGCGCTGAGCCCTTCCTCGGCCATGAGGGCCGCGAGCTGGAGGTAGCGCTCGCCGATGGAGGCGCCGAAGACGTCGAGCTGGCTTCCGTGGTCGTTCACGTAAAACTCGGGCTCAACGGCATAGTTCGTGTGGCGGAAGACGCGGCAGAGCGAGTCGCCCAAGGCTGCCCAGCGCCCGTGGCCGAGGTGCATCGGCCCCACCGGGTTCGCCGAGATGAACTCCACCTGCACGCTCTGGCCATGCCCCACGTCGGAGCGCCCGAAGTCCGCGCCCTTCTCGCGCGCCTCGGCCACCACGCGCGCACGCGCGGCCGGCGAAAGGCGGAAGTTAATGAAGCCGGGGCCCGCCACCTCGACGCTTTCCACCGCGTCGCTTTCGGGAAGCGCGGCCAGAACAGCCTCGGCGATCGCGCGCGGTGGCTTGTGCGCGGCCTTCGCGGCGCGCATCGCGAGCGTGGAGGACCACTCGCCGTGGCTCGCGTCGGCCGGACGCTCGAGGGAGGCGTCCTCCACCTCGAAGGCGGGAAGCGCGCCCGCGTCTTGCGCGGCGCGGACGCCCTCCACGAGGAGGGCGGCAAGGGTGTCTTTCACGGGGCTAGAGGCCATGGTGTCTCGTCTTTCGCATCGATTGCGGTGAGGGGCGTGGGAGCGAGGGCAAGGCGCGCTAGCTCTCGTCCGTCGAGCGCGCGTGGGCCGCTTCCCATTCGAGCTGCGTGAGGCGGCTCCTCAGCTCCGCAAGCCCCGGCTCGAGGCCCACCGGGTAGAACTGCGGGTTCAGGAAGCGGCGGATGGCGGGGTCGAGGTGCATGAGCGCGTTCTTGCAGCGCTCGCGCGCCACGGAGAGCGGCTCGGGCGCGCTGACGGCGTGGCCGGCCTCCACCATGGGCGCGAGCACCTCCTCGGGCGTGCCGGAGGTGAAGTCGTACATCGTGTCGCCGTCGAGCACGTCGCGCGCGAGGCCGGAGAGGTCGCTCGCCACGTCGTCGAAGACGATGACGTCGCCCATCGGCACCTCGTTCTCGCTCTTATAGCGAAGCACGTGCTGCACGCCGGGGATCGTGCGCTTGAAGGCCTGCTCGGAGAGCTTCATCGTGGGCGTCCAGGCGCGCTCGCCGGGCGTGCGGAAGGCCGTGAGCTTGTAGACGCCGCCGAGCGAGGGCTGCGGGTCGCAGGTGGCGAGCTTCGTGCCCACGCCGAAGCTGTCGATGGGCGCGCCCTGCGCGAAGAGCGACTGGATCGTGTATTCGTCGAGGTCGTTCGACGCCGAGACGCCCACGTAGGGAAGCCCCTCCTCGTCGAAGCGCCGACGCGCGTATTTCGCGAGCTTGGCGAGGTCGCCGGAGTCGAGGCGCACCGCCCTCAGGCGCTCGCCGCGCGCCTCCATCTCCTTCGCCACCACGATCGCGTTCTCGATGCCGTTCTCGGCGTCGTAGGTGTCCACGAGGAGCGTGCAGTTGTTCGGCATGGAGGCGGCGAAGGCGCGGAAGGCCTCGATCTCCTTCGGGAACGCCATCACCCAGCTGTGCGCGTGCGTACCGAAGACCGGGATGTCGTAGATCTTGCCGGCGAGCACGTTCGAGGTGGAGCTCGCGCCGCCCACGTAACTCGCGCGCGCCACCGCAAGGCCACCGTCAGGGCCCTGGGCGCGGCGAAGGCCGAAGTCGCTCACCGCATGGCCCTCGGCCGCCTGCACCACGCGCGCGGCCTTCGTGGCCACGAGCGTCTGGAAGTTCACGAGGTTGAGGAGCGCCGTCTCGATGAGCTGGCAGGCCACGACGTTTCCCTGCACGCGCACGAGCGGCTCGCGCGGGAACACGAGGTCGCCCTCGCGCACGGCGTGGATGGTCACGTTCGGCTCGAAGGCAGCGAGCCACTCCAGGAAGGCCGGCTTGAACATCGCCCCGCCGCCCGGCGCCTCGAGGGAGGCGAGGTAGTCGATCGATTCCGGCGTGTAGCGGAAGTTCTCGATCATGTCCGCGATCTGCCCGGTGCCGCATGCCACCGCGTAGCCGCCGTCGAAGGGGTTCTCGCGGAAGAAGACCGTGAACACGGCCTCGTCCTGGCCGCGCCCGCTCTCGAAGAACGCCTGGGCCATCGTGAGCTCGTAGAGGTCGGTGTTGAGGGCGACGTCGGTGGGGACGGTGCGATCGGTGAGCGACATGGCGATCCTTCGACGCAGGGAAACTCGATCTCGGATAGTGTACCGTGCCGCATTTCTTCGCGCGGATCCGCGTACGGCGCCACTCCCCTCGCCAGAGCGAGACCGCGTACCGCGCGCCGGGGACGCACCGTAAACGGCCTCTCGTAGTGGGATCGAAATAGGATCAGAACACGAAGTAGCAGAGCACGACGATGAAGATGACGATGCAGATGAGCAGGATGATCTTCTGCGCCATGGGCATCTTGAGGTCGTCGTCGGGCTCCATGCGCTGGCGGGCGGCCTCGATGCGCGCATCGACCGCGGCGTCGTGATCGGCCTGCTCCTGCTCCTGGCGAAGCTGCTCGAGCTCGGCACGCTCGCGCGCGGCAGCCGCGGCCTCCTCGCGAGCGGCCTTCTCGGCTCGCAGCTGTTCGAGCTCTGCGCGCTCGGAATCGCTCAGTTGATCTGCCATAGCTCCCCCACCGCCAGGATGTGTGCCGGGCTCGATGCTACGCCTCTTCGGACTCGATCTTCTTCTCGAGGGCGCGCTGCTTCTCCTTGGCCTCCCATTTGTCGAGCAGGCGCTCCTTCTCGGTCTTCGCCTCCTCGCGGCTGGCCTCGGCCGCCTCGGACTTCGCCTCTTCCTTGAGCGCTTCCTCGCGCTGGAGCCTTTCCTTCTCGCCTACGGGCAGGGGCTCGGGATCATAGACCGCCATGGGGGCCTCCTCAGTCTTTGCGGTGCGCGCTCACGCGCGGTGGTGCCTCTCGAGGGCTCTATACCCGTTCGCCACGCCCCGGGAGCGCGGAGAAGCGGCGCAGGGGCAGGCCGGTGCCGTCGAAGGCGGGGACGAAGCTCTCGGAGACGGTGCCCGCCTCCTGCCACCACACGCGCTCGAATCCGAGCTCGTAGGCGTAGGCGATGAGCGCCTCGTAGTCCTCTGCCTCCACGCTCCCCGCGAGCGCGCCGCCCTCGCGCCGACAGGCCTCGTTGGGCGTGTATTGGTTCATGAGCGAGAGATCGCAATGGCCGAGCGCGAGCGCCGCCACGTGATCGAGCACGGCGAAGCTGTCGGACGCCTCGCCGGGGAGCGTGAGGTGCCGCACGATGATGCCGCGGGTGAGGTGGCCGTGGGCGTCCTCCGCGCGCCCGCCCTTCGCCTGCGTCGTCTCCACCATCGCGGCAAGCGCCTTCGACGCGACCTCGGGGTAGTCCCGCGCGTGGGAGAGGCGCGCCGCGAGCTCGGGGCTCGCGTACTTGAAGTCCGTGAGCCAGATGTCCACCACGTCCGCAAGCTCTCGTACGAGCTCGGCGCGCTCGTAGCCCGAGGTGTTCGCCACGATGGGGATGGAAAGGCCGAGCTCCCTGGCCTCGCGCACCGCCTCTGCCACCGCCGGCGCGAAGTGGAGCGCCGTCACGAGGTTCACGTTGAGGGCTCCTTGCGCTTGGAGATCGAGCATCGCCTGGGCGAGCTCAGAGGGCGTGAGCGGCCAGCCGGCGCCACGCGCGCTCACCTCCGCGTTTTGGCAATAGATGCAGCGAAGCGGGCAGCCGGAGAAGAAGATCGTGCCCGAGCCCGCATCGCGCTCGACCGCGGGGAGCGCATCGTCCGCGGCGTTTCCCGAGATGGGAGGCTCCTCCCAGAGGTGGAGCGCCGCGCGGGCCGCGCGCATCGTGGCCGTCTCCCCGCACACGCCCCGCTCCCCCGCCGCGCGATCCACCCCGCAACGCCGAGGGCAAAGCTCGCAGCGCCCATACGCCGCGGGCGAGAGGAGATTCTCTGTATCTCGGTTTGCCATGCCAGTGATTCTACTTTGCCATGAATGCCACTGGCCCAGCCCCGTCTTCGCGCCTCCCGCCTTGCGTAGAGCAACTCGCCTCTCTCCTGTCGCGCAGCCCTCTCGGCCGCCCACTACCGCTCCCTCTCTCGCTCTCTCCTGTCGCGTAGTCTCCTCGGCCGCCTTTTTATCCGTGTAGCCCCCTCCGCCGCCCGTCCGTTTGGCATGGAGCCCTCACGGCCGCCCGCAAAAGGCGGCGGAGAGGGCCACGCGACACTCTTTGGATGCGGAGAGGACGTTTTGAGGCGGCTGAGGGCGCTATGAGGCAAATAGACGGGGCGGCCGAGAATCCTACGCGGATAAAAAGGCGGCTGAAAGTCCTGCGTGGCATATGCAGGGCGGCGCCCGCTACCATGGGGTCGTCATAATCCGCGCACGGCTACACGAAGGGAACTCCACATGGGCGAACTCGAGAAGATGGACGCGGGGCAGTGGTACGACGCCGGCGACCCCGAGCTTGAGCGGCTCCGCACCGAGGGCAACGCCATCGCCTGGGAGTTCAACCAGCTCTCCCCCGCAGAGCTCGAGCGCGGCCGCGAACTCCTCGCCAAGCTCTTCGGCACGTTCGGCGACGGTGCGGTGGTGCTCGCACCGGTCTACGTGGACTACGGCTCGCGCATCGCCATCGGCGAGGGCACGTTCGTGAACCACGGCGCCTACCTCATGGACGGCGGCGGCATCACCATCGGCAAGCGCTGCCAGATCGGCCCGAACCTCGGCGCCTACACCGCGCAGCACCCCCTGAACGCCGAGGAGCGCGCGACGGGGCTCGAGAAGGCCTCCCCCATCGTCATCGAGGACGACGTGTGGATCGGCGGCGACGTGACCGTCATGCCCGGCGTCACCATCGGCGCGGGCTCCGTCATCGGCGCGGGCTCCGTCGTGACGCGCAGCGTCCCCGCAGGAGTCATCGCGTACGGCACGCCCTGTCGCGTCGCGCGCAAACTCACGGACGCCGACCGCATTTCCGACGAGCTTGTGTAGCCCGCTTCGGGGTTTGACACCTTTCCGCCTTCGTCGGACAATACCTGCACCACACACGGGGATGTAGCTCAGCTGGGAGAGCGCTGCCGTCGCATGGCAGAGGCCGAGGGTTCGAATCCCTTCATCTCCACCAAAAAACAAACAGCCGGCCATAGGCCGGCTTTTTGTTTTTTCGCATGGTGGAGATGAAGGGATTCGAACCCGTAGGGCTTGAGGCGCCGGTGGCGCCTCAAGGGGCGGAGCGTGCCGAAGGCCGCGAAGCCCAGCAGAATTGCGAAGCAATTCTGCGTCGAATCCCTTCATCTCCGCCCGCAACGACATCCGTTCGCATTGCCCCAACCCGCGAGGCTCAACAGTCCAGTGGACTGTTGAGAGCGCACAACTACAGATATGATCAATGAGTTGTGCGCACCTTGAGGCGCCAGGACACCATTACTCGGCGTCGGGGAGGTTTTGGCGCTCGGCTTCCTCGGCGAAGCGCGGGTCGTCGGGGGTGATGAGCACGTCTCGCTCGCGGCGTGAGTCCCAGTGGTGCAGGAGCACCGGCGTGAAGAGCTTGAGGCGCACGGCGAAGACGAGCGAGAACGCGAGCAGGAACAGGAAGATGCCCACCTTGAGCAGGGTGCGCTCGAGGGTGGTGTCGAACCACGAATCGATGCGCGTCATCACGATGGCGCCCACGCAGAGCACGGCCGTCCAGAGGTAGATGAGGATCACCGCCTGGCGCGGGTCGTAGCCCTCGCGCACGAGGCGGTGGTGGATGTGGCCGGTGTCGGCCTGCCCCACGCTCACGTGCGCGCGCCGGCGGCGCACGATGGCGGAGAACGTGTCGAGGATGGGGATGCCCGCGAGCATGATCGGCAAGAGGAGCATCGTCACGCCCGCCACGCGCGTCACGGAGAGGAGCGACACGCAGCCGAGTACGAAGCCCAGCGTGAGGGCCCCGGAATCGCCGAGGAAGATGATCGCGGGGCTGAAGTTGTAGCGAAGGAAGCCGATGCACGCGCCCGTGAGCGCGATGGCGAGCGCGGCCGCGTCGAGGCGCCCCTCGTTCGTGGCGATGATGAACATCGAGAGGCCCACGATCGCGGTGAGGCCCGAGGCGAGGCCGTCGAGCCCGTCCACGAGGTTGATCGCGTTCGCGAACGCCACGAGGTAGATGACGGTCACGGGGTAGGCGAGCCAGCCAATGGAGACGGTGCCGCCCGCGAAGGGGTTCACGATGTCGCCCACGATGAGGCCCGAGGCGGCCGCCACCGAGCTTGCCGCCAGCTGCCCGATGAGCTTGGGGAGGGGCTTTAAGGAGATGAGGTCGTCGATAAAGCCGGTGAGGAAGATGATGAGCACGGAGACGGCGAGCACCCAGTAGTTCACGCTGAGGCCCGGCGCCGGCAACACGACCACGGGCCAGCCGAAGTAGGTGGTGCCGATCCACTGCGTACCTGCGGCGAGGGCCAGCGCGGCGACGACGGCGAGGCCGCCCATGCGCGGCACGGGCACGGTGTTCACGCGGCGTCCGCCGGGGTAGTCCACCGAGCCGAGGCGAATGGCGAGATGGCGCACGAGCGGCGTGAGCGCGATGGTGGCAAAGAGCGCCACGAGGAAGAGCGTCACGTAGGGAACCCACGGCACTCTGCGCCACCTCCTCCCGAGCTCGCACGACGTGTTGCTTGGGATTCTAGGTTCAAACCCCTTGCGCCGCATAACTGCCAGTGCGGTTTCGCCGTATGACCACGTTTTACGGTGCGCTGCCGTATCGAAGAAGTGACCATACGACGAACGTCGTGGAGCGCTGCTTTCGCACGCATGGCTTCTATTTGGTATGTCTTTTTACCTTTGGGCGGGGGAGAACCTACCGCTGGCGTGCGGTCCATCGAGGTTGTTCGATACCCTCTTCACCTCGCGCCGCAGGATGGGTAGAGTTCTTGGCGAATGATCGCCCCGCGGA
>CANQSI010000019.1 GCA_947626465.1 uncultured Atopobiaceae bacterium | reverse complement strand
CGCGCGACCGATGACGTGTGGGCGCTCGTGGATGGCCGCATCCGGCATCTCCCGGGAGGCGTGGACGAGTTCCTCGATCTCGTGGAAGCGCGCTCGGAGAGGAGCCTCGGCGGGGAAAAGGCTCTCGTTTCCCCAGACGCCGCGAGCTCCGCTGGGGACGAACGCGAGCGAAGACGTCGCCAGAACGCCGAGCGCAGGGCGGCGCGCCACGCCTTCGATGTGGCGGGGCGCCGCGTGAAGCGCACCCGCGAAGAGGTGGCTGATCTCAAGGAGCGCCTCGCGGATGCCGATCCCACGGATTACGTGGCGCTCCAGGAGCTCCAAACGGCGCTTAACGAGGCCACGGCCCAGCTCGCCGAGCTTGAGGATGGATGGCTCGCGGTGGCGCTTGAGATCGGCGAGGACGTGGACTGAGCGCGCCTATGCGCTCCAGCGGCATCGCGCAAGGTCGACGTGCATATCGTCGATGAAGGGCACATGCTCTTCTTCGAGGAGCTCGCGCTGCACCGACGCTCCGCCGAAGCCGAAATGCTCGGCGAGCTTGCCGTCGGAAAAGACCACGCGATGGCAGGGAGTCTCGATGGGATGCGGGTTATGGTGGAGCGCCTGCCCCACGAAGCGAGCCGCGCGCGGCGAGCCCGCAAGGCGCGCTACTTGCCCGTAGGTGGCCACGCAGCCGCAGGGGATCGATCGAACCACCTCGTAGACGCGCTCCGCGAGGGGTGGCTTCTCGTTGAATGCTCCCATAACCACTCCCGAGTGAAGGTTGCGCATGCTGGCTCGCTCTATCATAGGCCGCACGCGTACCGGCCAATGAAAGGTGAACCATGGCTGAAGAACTCCATGACGCGATGCTCTCCATCGACCCGGAAACCACCGCGCTCCTCGTGATCGACGTCCTCGAGGGCGGCTTCCTCGATTCCGACCAGACCGCAGAGAACCGTGCGTTCGGCGAGGCTTGCGCCGAAGTGGCGGAGCTTTGCCGCGAGGCGGGGCTTCCCGTGGTGATGTGCTGCGATGCGCACATCGAGGGGCTCGACCGCGAGCTCGACCTCTGGGGGCCGCATGGCATGGCGGGCGCCGAGGCCTCCAAGCCCGCGAAGCTCCTGGGATCCTCGCCGCGCGACTTCATCATCGAGAAGCGCCGCTACTCCGGCTTCTTCGAGACCGACCTCGACCTCACCCTTCGCGAGCTCGGCGTGAAGACCGTCATCGCCATCGGCTCCGACACGAACATCTGCGTCCTCCACACGCTCGCCGACGCGTATTTCCGCAACTACGCGTCCGTCGTGGTGAAGGAGGCGACCATGACCTTCCTCGTCGGCACGCAGGAAGGCGCCTTCGAGCACATGGAGCGCTGCTTCGGCACGAAACTCGTGAGCGTGGGCCAGCTCCGAGAGGCCCTTGGCTTGTGATAGCATACGTATCCGCCCAAGCGGGCGAAACGGGACGTGGCGCAGTTTGGTAGCGCACTTGACTGGGGGTCAAGGGGTCGCTGGTTCGAATCCAGTCGTCCCGACCAGGAAATGAAAGGCCGGGGGCCAAAAGCCCTCGGCCTTCTTTCGTATTGGCGCAGTCCTGCGACGTCGCTAGAGGTAGGCGATCTTCTTCACCCTTCGCGCGAGCCAGAAGAAGATGGCCATGAGGCACACGGAAAGCACCGAGGTGATGGCGCCGTTCGGGCTTGTGAGGGGTGCTCCGAAGAAGATGGCGAGTATGCCGGAGGCAAGCGTGACGCACGCCGCCACGAGCCCGATGATCGAGAAGATGTAGACCGGCATCGACTTCTTGGGGTCGTTTGCGCCGATGACGCCGAGGATGCCCGTCGCGAGCACGAAGCCGCCGATGAGCAGCACGACGCCGCCCGATTGCCCGACCGTCTGCACGAGGTCGTCGGCATCCACGTCCTCCATGCCCTCTGCCGCGAGGCTCTCGGTGATGGCCTCGAGGCTCTCCGGGTTCGACGTCACGGAGAACACCGAGATCGCGATGATGAGGCCCCCTATGAGGACGATCGTGCCGAGGACGATGGCGAAGATCGAGAAGAGCTTGAGGATGCGCTGGTATCCGTTCATAGCCGCTCCCTTCGAGGGGCAATTCTAGCCGTCCTCTCAAGGGGCACGCGATCGCGAGGCCGGGGCGCTCGCGCTAAGATGCTCTCTGTGCACTGCGCAGGGCGCGGCATTACGGGGCTTAATCGAGGACTGCCGGGGAGTACACGGTGAGGTTTCGCTACTTTGAGGACAAGATCAACTCGGCCGACCCCACGGCTCCCGTCGGCACCTCGAACAACCCCTCGATGAAGATCTTCACCATCGCGAACGTCATCACGTTTTGCCGCATCGCCCTCGCGATCACGTTCTTCTGCCTCTTCGTGAACGGGTTCAACCGCATCGCCTGCTTCGTGCTCTATGGCGTGGCGGCCTCGACGGACTTCCTCGACGGCCAGGTGGCGCGAAGGACCAACACCGTGTCCTGGCTGGGGAAGCTGCTCGACCCCGCCGTCGACAGGCTCCTCCTCTTCTGCGGCGTGGTCGCGCTCGTGTGGGTGGGGGATCTCCCGCTCTGGGTGGCCATCCTCGTGATTGGGCGCGACATCTACCTGGCCTTCGGCATGACGCTCCTCTTCGGCGTGCGCAAGCGGCCGCTCGACGTCCTTTTCATCGGGAAGGTGACGACGGCGCTTTTGCTCTTCGGCTTCACGCTCTGCCTTCTGGATTGGCCGTATGTGAGCGGCCTCGGGCTCGTGGACGTGGGCTGGCTTCCGGTTCTGAACGCGGAGGGCGGCTCGCTCGGGCTCCTCTTCGTCTACGCGGGCTGCGTGACCAGCATCATCACGGCGGTGATGTACACGATCGAGGGCCTCCAGCTCAAAGAGGATCGCGATCGCGGACTGCTCGCCGACGAGCCATCTGACTTCGGCGACAAGAAGGGCGCGGAGGCGAAACGGGCACGAGGAAAGGCGCAATGAGGGCAATCGGACGCATCTTCTCCCGCCTCGGCATCGCGTGCTGCGTGCTCGTAGCGTGTGCCCTCGCAGCTGCCGAGCCTGCGATGGCGGAGGTGGGGGAGCCCGCGCTCGTCGAGGCAGACGCGGCGATCGTGCTCGATGCCGCGGGCCATACGCTTTATGAGAGGAACGCGGACGAGCAATTCGTGCCGGCGTCGATCACCAAGCTCATGACCGCCGTCTGCGCGCTCGATTCGGGAATCCCGCTCGACCAGCAGATCACGATCACCAAGGTCGACTTCCCCGATGAGCCCGCAGCCCAGAAGGCGGATCTCCCCGAGGGCGCCACGATCTCCTTCGGCGACCTCCTTCGGGTGATGCTCGTGTACTCCGCGAACGATTGCGCGGTGATGGTGGGGGAGGCCGTTTCGGGCAGCGAGGCGGCATTCGTGGATGTGATGAATGCGAAGGCCGAGGCCCTCGGGCTATCCGAAACCCACTACGCGAACACCCACGGCCTCGAGGCCGACGGCCACCTCACGAGCGCGCGAGACCAAGCGGAGCTCGGCCGCTATGCGCTCCTCAACTACCCCTTCATCGCGAAGACGGTGGATCTTCCGAGCGTGACGGTGAAGGTGCAGGACGAGGACTACACCTTCAACAGCACCGATGCGCTCCTCGGCACCTACCCAGGGGCGATGGGGATCAAGACCGGGCAGGTGGAGCTGGGAGTGACGTTCCTCGGCGCGGTGCGCCAAAGCAACACGACCCTCTACTCCTGCGTGCTTGGCTGCGACACGCCGGAAGGGCGCTTCAGCGATACGCGGACGCTTTGGGACTGGGCGTATGGGGCCTATGAGCGCGTGACGGTGGCATCGCCTGCGATCCGCGCCGCCTCCTATCGCTATCCGCTCCTCTTCGGGTGGGACATCGCGGCGAGCTCGCCCGAGGAGGTGGAGGTGCTCGCGTGGCCGAGCCTCGCCCCGATGGTCGCGGAGGCGAAGATCGCGCCTGGGACAAGCACGTTTCTCGGAGGCGAGCGCGTAGGCGCGGGCGCGTGGAGCCAAGACGGCCTCACGCTCGATGCCTGTGGCTACGAGGCGAGGGGGCTTGTGCGCGTGAGCGCGCCGAGCCACGATCCCCTCTACGAGACGCTCACGCTCCACGGCCTCCCCGGCCTCGCGAATGCCGTCTGACCATCGCGCACAAGGGAGTAGCGATGCCTCAAACCACCCCGTTCACCTCGAGCAATGTCTTCGCCACACGCTCGGCCTACGACTTCGAGACGCCGCTCGACCGCTCGCTCGAGGGCTCCGCGAAGTGGAACCTCATGTATGAGGACAACGCGGACGTGAAGCCCGGGGTCGTGCCGTTTTCCGTGGCCGACATGGAATTCCGGACGGCGCCGGAGATCGTGCGCGCCATCCAGGAAACCGCCGCCATCTCCACCTTGGGCTACACCGTCGCGACGGACGACTACCTCGATTCGGTTCTGGGCTGGCAGTTTCGACGCCATTCCTGGACGCCGAGCCTCGACTGGCTCGTGTGCACCCCGGGCGTGGTGCCGGCCATCTGCACGGCGGTACAGGCGTTCACGCAGGTGGGGGATGGTGTCATCATCCAACCGCCCGTGTACTATCCATTTTTCCGCGCCGTCGCGGAAAACGGGCGCCGCGTGATCGAAAACCCGCTCGTCTATGAGAACGACCATTGGCGCATGGACTTCGAAGCGCTCGCCGAGCTCGTGAAGGTTCCCTCGAACCGCCTGCTCATCCTCTGCTCGCCGCATAACCCGGTGGGGCGCGTGTGGACGAAAGACGAGCTCAACACCCTCGTATCGCTCTGCGTGGCCAATGACGTGTTCATCGTCTCCGACGAGATCCACAACGACCTCATCATGCCGGGAAACGCGCACACCACGCTCATGAAGGCCATGAAGCCGGGGCAGTTCGAGTACTGCATGGTGGCCACGGCGCCCTCGAAGACCTTCAACATCGCGGGGCTCCAATGCTCGAACATCTTCATCGAGAACGCGCGTATGCGGGCGACGTTCAAGAACCAGATGGCCAAAACCGGCATCTCGGGCCTGAACGCGCTCGCATGGCGCGCATGCCAGGTGGCCTACGACGAGTGCGAGGGTTGGCTCGAGGATCTCATCACCATCATCTGGCGAAACTACGAGCTCCTTCGAAGCCATCTCCAGAAAACGCATCCGTGGGCGGTGGTGAGCGAGCTCGAGGGCACCTACCTCGCCTGGATCGACCTTCGCGCCTCGGGGGCCGAGGCCAAGACCATCGAACGCGTGATGCACGCCCACGACCTCTACTTCGATGAGGGCAGGATGTTCGGCGTGCAGGGGGAGGGGTTCGAGCGCTGGAACCTCGCATGCCCAACGCCCATCATCGAGCGCGCGCTCGTGCGCTTCGATGAGGCGCTTGACGAGTTGAGGGCGTAGGGGGGCTGCGATGTACACCATCCACGCGGAGAATGCGCCGAAGCCCACGGGCTCGTATTCGCAGGGCACCTCGGCCGCGCGCTACGTGTTCGTTTCCTCCCAGCTGCCTATCGACCCCTCGACCGGCGAGCTCATCGAGGCGTCGCTCGGCGCGCAGGTGGCTCGCTGCATCGCGAATGTGGAGGCAGTGCTCAGGGACGTCGATCTCACCCTCGAGGATGTGTGCCTGCTCCATGTGTGGCTCACGGACCTCGCGGACCTCTCGATCGTGGACGAAGTGCTCGCGGAGCGGATCGCGAGGCCCTATCCCGCGCGAAGCGTGATCGGCGTGAGTGCGCTCCCCCTCGACGCTCCGGTGCAGATCGAGGCTATCGCGTGCCGCTGACGCTCGGAACTTGAGCCTTTCAGACCCTCATGCGCAACTCTCACGTTCACGTTCGCCTCGAGGCCTACACTCGGCCCTCCATATTGGTTTACACTTGTCGACAACTGCGGAAACTCTGAAGAGAGGCTGCATAAGGTATGAGTGACGGCGCAAAGGCCAACCAGAACCCCACCACGATCTTCCGTATGCCCTCCGCCGATGAGACCGTTCCCGATCTCGCGGCCCACGATCGGCTTCCCAATCCCACACTCTCCATCGTGAAGGGCCCGCATACGGGAACCACGTTCGTGCTCGACATGCCGCTCATCACGATCGGGCGCGACCCCTCGAACAACGTCTTCTTGAACGACATGACGGTGTCGCGCCACCACGCTCGGCTCGAGCTCACGGAGAAGGGCGCCCAGCTCGAGGACCTCGGATCCTTGAACGGCACGTGGGTCGACGGCGCCATCATGAACCGCGCCACGCTCGAGGACGGCTCCACGATCCAGATCGGCACGTTCCGGATGGTCTACCACACGACGCAATCCACGAATCGAATTCCCGTATCGAACGGCGAGTAGCGGGCAGGCAGCCATGGCTCGGACCACCTACGTCACCATCGGAAAGGTCGTGAAGCGGCTCCAGCAGTCCTACCCCGACCTCACCGTGTCGAAGGTGCGTTACCTCGAGGATGAGGGGCTGCTCCACCTCGAGCGCTCGAGCGGGGGCTACCGTCTCTTCACGCCACAGGACATCAAACGCCTCGAGACCATCCTCTACCTGCAGAAGACGCGCTTTCTGCCGCTCTCCGTGATCAAGGAGGAGCTCGACGGCAATTCCTCCACGCCGGTGGGTGGCGTGGATGCCTTCCCGCAGGCCATCGTCGACACGAAGGACGTCACCGATCGCCTCCATCCCATCGACAGCATCCCCGAGAAGCTCGGCGTCTCCGTGGCGTTCGTACGACAGCTCGCGCAGTGCCAGCTCATCGAGCTCAAGAGCTCCCCGAGGCAGAGCGATCTCGTGGATGGGCGCGACTTCGCGCTCATCCGCAGCGCCGAGGCGCTTCGCCACTTCGGCATCGAGCCGAGGAACCTGAAGCCCTACGTGATGTCGGCGAACCGCGAGAGCCCGCTCATCGACCAAGTGCTCTCCTTCATCGGCGCGCGCCGAAACGGCGACCCGAAGGAGCAATGGGAGGCGAAGGAGCGCGCATTCGAGCAGATCATCTCGCTCACCGGCAACGTGCGCGCCGCACTCGTCAGGAGAAATCTCGCAAAGACCCTCACGCCACCGAAGGGCGTGGACGTGTCCTAGGCGAGGCACGGTTTGGCAATGATCCGCGACGCGAAAGAGAGGGAACGCACCCATGGCGTCATTTGACTACGAGAGCCTCATCGTCGACATCCCCGACTATCCCGAGCCTGGCGTCATCTTCAAGGACATCATGCCGCTCTTGGGTGATTCACAGGGCTTCGCCAACGTGATCGACGACCTGGTGGACCACTACGTGGGCCTTGGCGTGACGAAGGTCGTGAGCGCCGAGGCGCGCGGCTTCCTCCTCGGCTCGGCCGTGGCGTATCGCCTCTCTGCGGGCTTCGTGGCCGCCCGCAAGCCCGGCAAGCTGCCCCGCGAGGTCTACAGCCAGGCCTACGCGCTGGAGTATGGCGAGGACGAGCTCCAGATCCACGTGGACGCCCTCACCGCAGACGACAAGGTGATCATCGTCGACGACCTCATGGCCACGGGCGGCACCGCGATCGCGTGCGCGCAGCTCGCCGAGAAGGCGGGCGCGGAGGTGCTCGGCTTCGGCTGCATCCTCGAGCTCGATTTCCTGCATCCGCGTGAGACGCTCGCCAAGGCCGGCTTCGATCGTGATTTTTATTCGTTGGTTAAGGTGAACTAGTTCCCCCACGCGCTGAAAAGCGCTAGGGTTCGCGAGGAAGGGAGGGCCCCATACCCATGCTTTTCCGTTCTCCTACGGGCGCCCGCCGTCTTCTGGCGGCCCTTGCAGCGTGCGCGATGGCGGTCGTGCTCTTTGCGCGCCCGGCGCACGCCATCACGCTTGACGAGGCGAAGGCCCAGCTGGAAACCCTCGGTATCGAGCTTGCCCAGCTCGAGGATGAGCTCAGCGTGGCCTCGAGCGACCTCGAGGCCACCAAGGCGCAGATCATCGACACCGAGGATGCCATCGAGGTGAAGCGCGGCGAGCTCACGGACGCGCAGGGGGTGCTCGCTGAGAGCACTCGCAGCACGTATAAGCTCGGGTCGTTCGGGCTCCTCGACATCATCGTGAACGCGACGAGCTTCGAGGACCTCGTCTCGCGCATCTACTACGCGGACGCCATCCAAGAGGCGCAGGCCGACGCGGTGCAAACCGTGCGCGGGCTCGAGCAGGAGCTCGAGGCGAAGCAAGCCGAGCTTGTCGAGACGCGCACCGCCCAGGAGGCGAGGCTCTCCGAGGTTGAGGCCTCGGTGCAAGAGCACACAAGCAAGGTTCAGGAAGCCCAGGCGCTCTATGACCAGCTGAGCGCAGAGGAAAAGGCGCGCCTCGCGGCTGAGGCTGCGGCCCAAGCGCAGGTGAATGAGAACGGCACGAACACGAACGGGCTCTCGAATGCGGTTCAGGCGGCAACGGGCGCGAACGGTGGCGAAGGCCAAGCGGCAAATCCCGCGCCCTCTTCGCCCTCGGCTCCCTCAGAGCCCGCTCAGCCGTCAACGCCCGCTCCCTCGCGTCCCTCGTATGACTACTCGAGCGGCGACCCCATCTCCATCGCCATGCAGTTCGTGGGCAGGGTGCCCTACGTCTACGGCGGAAACAGCCCCGAGGAGGGCTTCGACTGCTCCGGCATGGTGTGCTACGTGTTCCGGCAGCTCGGACTGTCGCTTCCGCGCACTACCTACGGGCAGATCAGCTACCTGCAGGACAAGGGCGCATGGAAGACCGATATCTCCGAGCTCAACCCCGGCGATATCGTGTTCCCGCACTCAGGGCACGTGGGCATCTACGCGGGAGACGGCATGTTCATCGACGCACCGAAGCCCGGGATGACGGTCCAGTACCGTGCCCTGTATGGGTTCTATGGCGGCGGATCCGTCTGGTAAGCTGCGACTTTGTGAGGCATTCCGCTGGTTTTCGCGAAACAACCCACCCAAGGAGAAACGTTGCCCAACCACACCACCCCTCGCCATCGCCTCGCCGCCTGCGCGGTGGCTGCGATCGTTGCGCTCGGCGGCGTGGGCGTTGCCGGCGAGGCGCTCGCCGCGCCCTATACCCATGAAAACACGGTGGAGGTGTATCGCCTCTACAATCCGTACCAGCCCCAACACCTCTACACCTCGAGCATCGAGGAATATGAGGGCCTGCAGGAAGGCGGCTGGATAGGGGAGGGGCTTGCGTGGTATGCCCCGACGAGCTCGGATACGCCCATTCGACGCCTCTACAACCAGTGGACGGGCGAACACCTGCTCTCGTCAGATGCCAGCGAGATGGACGCGCTCAAGGCCTCCGGATGGATTCTCGAGGAGGGGGTTGCGTTCTACTCGAGCGATGCGAGCGGGCATCTCATCAATCGCCTGTACAACCCCTATGCCGGTTCAGGCTCTGCTGATGCGCACCTGCTGAGCGTGAGCGAGGACGAGGTGGCGAACCTCAGGGCCTCAGGCTGGGAAGTGGACGAGCCGTCGGTGAAGATCTACGCGGCCGCGCTTGCCGGCGAGCTCGTCGAACCTCCCGCGCCTGAGGTGCCCGAGGAGCCCAATGAACCGGAGGCCCCCGAGGAGGGCGGCGAGGTCGTGGATTCGGATCTCGAGAAGCGCCTTGCCGTCGTCGAGTACGCCAAGAGCTTCATCGGCTGGCCTTACGTGTATGCGGGCGAGAGCCCCGAGGAGGGCGGCTTCGATTGTTCGGGGCTCGTGCAGTACGTCTACAAGCACTTTGGCTACGATCTGCCGAGGACGACCTACGGCCTCGAGGAGTACCTCAAGGAAAAGAGCGCCTGGACGACCGATATCGAGGAGATGAAGCCCGGCGACGTCCTCGTGATGAACTACAGCAACCACGTGGGCATCTTCGCGGGCAAAGACCCCGAGAGCGGACGCTACATGATGATCGACGCGGGAAACACCAACACCGGCGTGGTCTATCGCGAGATCTTCTATTACTACCATCCCGACTGGAGCGGCCCGCTCCAGGGCGGTGGCTCCATCTTCTAGCGCTTCGCAAAGATTTGAGGAGAAGGGCTCGGTGCAGGTGTACCGAGCCCTTTACCTTGCCGTCTCGCGATTTTGCATAACCGAGACACGGGGGACTGAAGCATTTACCTCGTGATTCTTCTACTTTACATAACCGAGACACGGGGGATTGAGGTGGTTACCTCGTGATTCTTCTACTTTACATAAGATATATTATCGCACTTTTGCGAATCGAGGCGGATCGAGGAGATGTGCGATGCGGCGGTTCGAGCGCCTCTGCACGCGTTGGATCTCGAGCGCCTCAGTGTCGGACGCCCCGATTGCGTCATGGCGCGGCATGGCCATGTGCGCGTCGCCTCCGCCTTGCCATGGCGATCGCTTGACCGTTCGCGGATCGCCGTCACAAAGTCATCACGCGCACGATACCTCGCATTTCCTCGCCCCATTTTTCGGCACGCGCCCGTGACCTCGGACGTTGCGAAGTGCCCATCGAGCTCCCGTGGCCTCGTCGCGGGACCCCATCGGCCTGTTCGGTATAATCGAACACCCGTTCGGTTGAGGAGGTGCCATGGAACTTCACATTCCCGCGTACACGCCGGTGCCCTCCTTGCCGGGAGCCCGCTCCGATGACCGCGTGATCGCCCACGTGGACATGAACGCCTTCTACGCAAGCGTCGAGCAGCATCGCCATCCCGAGCTTCGCGGCCTCGCCATGGCGGTGGCCGGAGATCCGAAGAATCGCCACGGCATCATCCTCGCGAAGTCGCGTGAGGCCAAGGCCTGTGGGGTCTCCACCGGAGAGGCCATCTGGGAGGCGAGGCAGAAGTGTCCCGAGCTTGTGGTCGTGCCGCCAAGCTACCCCGTCTACCTGCGGTATTCCAAGCTTTCGAGGAAGCTCTACTACTCCTATACGAACCAGGTGGAGCCCTTCGGCCTCGATGAGTGCTGGCTCGACCTCACGGGGTCGCTCGTCCTTCTGGGAGATGATCCCGAGACGATCGCGCGCGACATCTCCGAGCGCGTGAAGGATGAGCTCGGGCTCACGGTCTCCGTGGGGCTCTCGTGGAACAAGGTCTTCGCCAAGCTCGGGAGCGATACCGATTCCGGCGACGGGGTGCAGGTGGTGACGCGCGAGAACTACCGCAGCTGGGTGTGGCCTCGGCCTGCGGGAGACCTCCTCTACGTGGGGCCGGCCACCAAGCGAAAGCTCGCCGCCATGGGCATCCTCACCATCGGCGCGCTTGCGCGGGCGAAAGACGAGCTCATTCGCGAACGCTTCGGCGTGGTGGGCGGATGGCTCCAGGCGTTCGCACGCGGAGAGGACACGAGCCCGGTGAAGGAGCTTCGTCCCGAAACCTGGGACGTGGAGCGTGAGGTGAAGGGCATCGGAAACGGCCTCACCGCGCCCCACGACCTCGTGGGCGAGCGCGAGGTGAAGGCGCTCGTCTACCTCCTCTCGGAATCCGTGGCGCAGCGGCTTCGCGAGGGCCATTGGCGGGCGCGAACCGTGAGCGTGGGCGTGCGCGACAAGAACCTCAAGGGCTACAGCCGCCAGGTGGCCCTCCCCCTCCCCACGTGCCTCACCTCGCGGGTGGCGGCAGCCGCGTGGGAGCTCCTGCGCGCCTCCGAGCCGCTCGATGCGCGCCATCCCATCCGCGCGCTCCACGTGCGCGCCACGAATCTCGTGGATGCGCGCGAGCCGGCCCAAGACGATCTCTTCGGGGTGAGCGAGCGCGAACGCGCCTTGGAACGCTTGGAGGCCGCCCAGGACGCGTTACGGGCGCGCTTCGGGAACCAATGCGTGCGACGTCTCTCCGAGCTCGCAGACGAGCAAATGGCGCCGCTCGACATCAAGCGCGACAACATCATCCACCCCGTCGGCTACTTCGGCGGGTGAGGCGAATGAAGGGGATCGCAGGACGCAAGAAACGCTATGTGGCCGTGACGGCTGAATTCTCGGAGGACGGGCAGCTCAATCCCCGCACCATCACGTGGGAGGACGGGCGCCGCTTCGAGATCGACGAGGTGCGCGCGTGCCGTCGGGCCGCCTCGCTCAAGACCGGCGGCGACGGCCTCCGCTACACCGTGCGCATCGGCCAGAACGTGACGCACCTCTTCTTCGAGGACCCGAGGTGGTTCGTGGAAGAGAAGGTGGTAGAGATGCCTTAGATGACGATGGCACCGAGGTAGAGGGCGGCGCTTGTGGCGGCGATGGCGCCGTCGGCCACGGCCGTGACGATCTGCCGCAATGGCTTCTCGCGCACATCGCCTGCGGCGAAGAGCCCCGGCGTCGCGGTCTCCATCGCCTCGTTCGTGCGGATCTCGCCGAACTCGTTCACGTCCACGAGACCGCGAACCGCCTCCGAGGCGGGGATGTTGCCGATGAAGACGAAGACGCCGAAGGAGCCCGGCTCGTATTCCTCGGTGTGCTGCTCGCCCGTGCGCGTGTCCTCGAGGATCACGCGCTCCGGGAGCATGCCACCCTCGAGCGCCGCGATGCGCGTGTTCAGGCGAAGCTCGATCTTCGGGTTCTCCGTCACGTTGGCGATGAGCGTGGGCTGGGCGCGCAGGTGGTCCTTGCGCACCACGAGGACAACCTTCGAGGCGAAGCGCGTGAGGAATTCCGCTTCCTCGCAGGCGGTGTTGCCTCCGCCCACCACGTAGCAGAGCTTGTCTCGGTAGAACATGCCATCGCAGGTGGCGCAATAGGAAACGCCATGGCCGCGGAAGGTGTCCTCTCCGAGGAACCCCGCGGGGCGCGGCGTGCCGCCCGAGGCCACGATCACGGCCTTGGAGGTGTAGGTCTCCGCGAGGCCGTAGGTGGTGAAGCGGCGCGACTCCGCATCCCATGCGACGGATTCCACCGTGTCGAGCTCAAAGCGCGCGCCGAGGTGCTCGGCGTGGGCGTGCATCTTCTCGGCGAGCTCGAAACCGGAGATGTTCTCGAGGCCGGGGTAGTTGTCGATGAGATCGGTGAGCCCGAGCTGGCCCCCGAAGGTTCCCTGTTCGATGGTCACGCAGTCGAGCGCCGCTCGGTCTGCGTAGATGGCAGCGGCGAGCCCCGCGGGTCCTGCGCCGAGAATGAGAAGGTCACTCGTCTTCATCGCGTGCTCCTTGGCAGGTTCGTGGTCGAAAGGCATCTACGAGCAGAAGATACCCCCGATCGAGCAAGGAAAAGCGGATGCGCCGGAACTTGCGATCCAGCGCACCCGCCTTTGCGAGCGAGCAAGTGTCGTGTGTGGCCTCAGGAGATGATGAAGCTGATGAGGAAGGCCGCAGCGGCCACCCACATGAGGGGCTTCACCTTCGCGTACTGGCCGGTGCAGAGCGAGACGACCACGTAGGTGATGAAGCCGAGACCGATACCCGTGGAGATGGAGTAGGTCAGCGGGATGCCCGCGACGATCATGAAGGACGAGATGCCCACGAGCTTGTCTTGCCAGTCGATGTCGCTCACCTGGTCCATCATCAGGTAGCCCACGAGCACGAGGGCGCCGGTGGTGGACGGCATGCTCACGATGGAGATGAGCGGTACGAAGAAGGCCGCGACGAAGAAGAGCACGGCCGTCGTGATGGAGGCGAGGCCGCTCCTGCCGCCGTCAGCCGCGCCCGAGGCGCTCTCGACGTAGGTGGTGATGGAGGACGAGCCCACGAGGCCGCCGATGGCCGC
>CANQSI010000018.1 GCA_947626465.1 uncultured Atopobiaceae bacterium | reverse complement strand
GCGGGCCCCACGAGCTTCTCCACGACCTCGACGATCCGATCCTCTTCGTCTACGCCGAGGAACGCATCCACCTCGACGAGCTCCCGCTCGAGATCCTCTCCGTAGCGTGAGGGGACGCATCCGCACATGACGAGCGCCACATCCTCCTCGGCGACGAAGAGGACGGCCTCGATGGATTCCGCAGTCGCCTCCGAGAGGAAACCGCAGGTGTTGACGATGCACACGGAGGCCGCAGCCGCCTCGTCCACCTCGCGATAGCCCGCATCGAGCAGGAGCGCTCGCATGCGGTCGCTATCCACCCCATTCTTCTCGCAACCGAGCGTGAGCAAGCAGAAAGCGGGAGCGACGCCCGACGGGGCCAGTGTTTCGTCAGCGGTAGTTGACATATTGGAGGGGGATCCCGTAGTCCTTCTCGCGCAGGAAGGCGATCACCTGCTGGAGGGTGTCCTTCGACGCGCTTTGCACGCGCAGCTTGTCATCTTCGATCTGCACCTTGCACTTGAGCTTGAGGTCTCGGATGTCCTTCGAGATCTTCCTCGCGAGATCCTTGTCGATGCCCATGACGATCGTGCCGCGGATTCGAAGGTTGCCCCCTGATGCGGATTCGGGGTTTCCCCAGCTCACCGCCTTGAGGTCGATGCCGCGCTTGATGAGACGGCTCCCGAGCACGTCCTGCACTTGCTTCGCGACGAAATCCGATGGGGCGAGGATCGTGAGGGCCTTCGCCTGCTTGTCGAAGTCGATCGTCGCGTGCGACTGCTTGAGGTCGTAGCGCTGCGTGAGCTCACGCGCGGTCTGCTGGTAGGCGTTGTCCACTTCCTGAAGATCGACAGTGGACACCACGTCGAAGGAAGAATCCTTTGCCATGGCTCTCACGGCCTTTCTCTTCGCATTGCTGAAACCTGCAAAGGCGATTATCGCCTAGTAGCCCTCAAGCTCGCCGCCCTCATCCTCGCCAGGCGTCTCGTCTTGGGAACCATCGTCTTCCTTAGGCGTCTCGGAGCCGGCATTCGGCGCGGCTATGGTGATCACGCCCACGCCTGAGGCCTTGGAATCGAAGGTGAGCGGCTTGCCGTCCGCGAGCACGCTCACCGCCTCGGCATTGGAAGCCTGGATCTCCATGGAAGCGGTGGGCGTGAACGTCTTCTCCCAGGGCCCGGTTACGGTTTGCGCGACGAGGCTCACATCCCCCATCACGATCTCGATCCAACTCACCTCGCCATCGGCAACGGAGATGGTGACGAGGTTGGGCGCTTGGTTCGAGGTTCCCGTATTCACGAGGGGGACATCTTGGCCTGTCGAGCCCTCCCCCTCGTTCGCGCCCTCGTTGTCTTCGGCGCTGTCCTCGTCTTGGGTCACGGGCGTGGTCTGCACGGGCACCTGGGGCTTCTCCGTACTCGTCACATGCGAGACACAGCTCTGCACGGTGAAGATCACGGCGAGCATCACCACCGCGAACACCACGGCGATGACGATCCACACGAGCTTTCCGCTCGTGAAGAGCTGCTCGGAGAGGGTGGGAGGTTTGGCGTTCCTCGAGGATCGCTGC
This sequence comes from uncultured Atopobiaceae bacterium, assembly GCA_947626465.1. Lineage (GTDB taxonomy): Bacteria > Actinomycetota > Coriobacteriia > Coriobacteriales > Atopobiaceae > CANRLS01. The sequence goes on along the minus strand of CANQSI010000018.1, from coordinate 12,288 downwards.
CTCGGAGGACGCCTCCTGCCCACGTTGGGACGCTCGGTTGATGCGATGTTTCGCGACGCGCGACGCCCACGCTCGCTCGACGCGGCTTCATAGGGCCGCGCTTCGTCATAGCGAAGGTCGTCCTCATACTCCCCCACCTCGATCGTGCGCTCCCGCACGGTCTGGCGCCGGGTCCTTTCCGCCTCGGCCCTCGCGCGGCTCGAGCGCGCGGTGCCTCGGGTTTGGCGCGTCCTCTTGGCCTGGGAACGTTCTGGAACCTGTGCGGTGTAGCGCCTTCCACCTCGGCGTTCCTTGGCATTCGCCTTCTGCGGGCCCGTACTCGTCTGCTCTTTCAGGTAGCGCTCCGAGTAGCCAGCCCCGCGATGGCCTCCGCGCTCCCTCGCGAGCCGGTGCTTGAGCTCGTCATCGAAGGTGCCGCCTGAATACACGGAGCCAGCGGGGCCTGCCGAGCCATAGAGGTCGATGTCGTCGGTGGAATTCTTGCGAATCGCCTGTCCGCGGTAGCGCTCTGCGTAGCCGCGGCCCCGGCGCTCGTCGATATCGCGCACACCCGTGTCCTGCCTCGCCGAATGGGTGTAGGCGTAGAGGTCCTGCTTGAACTCATCCACCACATCTCGTGGGTTAAGTCCGAGGTAGCGAGCGTAGGAGGAGAGCATTCCCTGCGCATAGCCCGCACGGGGGATGGCCTGCCAATCGCCGGACTCGAAGGCGCGCAGGACATGCTCCTTCATGCGGAGCACCGACGCGGCCTGCTCGATCGAAAGACCGAGGTCGCGCCTCCTCGCTACGAGCGTCTGGCTGAACTGAGGCCGATCCACCGCCTACTCCTGCGCGCGTGCGCCCATGAGCTCGCCGAGCTGATCGAGGTCCATGAGCACGTCCCTGGGCTTCGAGCCCGAAGCCGGGCCGACGATCCCCTTCGTCTCGAGCATATCCATGATGCGCCCCGCACGAGCGTAGCCCACCTTGAGATGGCGCTGCAGCATGGAGGTGGAGCCCATCTTGTTCTCCACCACGAGCGTGGCGGCCTCCCACACGAGCGGATCGTCCGAGTCCTCCTCCTCGGGTGCTGCGGGGCCATTGGAGCCCGGTGAGGTGGAGAGCACCTCCTCGTGGTAGTCCACTGCGGAGCGTTCCTTGATGTAGGCGACGACGCGCTCGATTTCCTCTTCCGAGACGTAGGCGCCGAGCACGCGCCGAAGGCCGCGACCGCCTGGGCGGAAGAGCATGTCGCCGCGTCCGAGGAGGCGCTCCGCGCCCTTCTGGTCGATGATCACGCGGCTATCGGTGCTCGAGGCCACCGAGAAGGCGATGCGGCTTTCGATGTTGGCCTTGATGAGGCCGGTGACCACGTCCACGGACGGGCGCTGCGTGGCGACGATGAGGTGCACGCCCGCTGCGCGCCCGAGCTGGGCGATGCGCACGATGGAAGCTTCCACGTCCTTGCCCGCGACCATCATGAGGTCCGCGAGCTCGTCGATGATGATCACGAAGTAAGGCAGGGGGCTTGGCACGTCCTCCTTGCCCGCGGCGCGTTCCTTGGCGACGCGCGCGTTGAAGCTCTTGATGTTCTTCACGCCGAGCGCCTCGAGGGCCCGGTTCCTGCGATCCATCTCACCCACGGCCCAGGCGAGCGCCCCCGCGGCCTTCTTCGGTTCCGTCACCACCGGTACGTAGAGGTGGGGAAGCTCGTTATAGCCGCTGAGCTCGACTCGCTTGGGGTCCACCATGATGAGGCGCACCTCTTCCGGGGTGGCGCGCATGAGGATGGACATGATGATGGAGTTGATCATCACCGACTTTCCCGCCCCCGTGGCGCCGGCGATGAGCAGGTGGGGCATGGAGGCAAGGTCCTCGACCACCGGCCGCCCCGATACGTCGCGCCCGATGGCGAACTCGAGGGGGCCGCCCTTCGCCTCCGGGAGCACGTCTCCGAGGAGCACCTCCTGGCGCTCGGAATTGGGGATTTCGATGCCCACGAGCGAGGTACCGGCGATGGGCGCGTAGATGCGCACGGATTCGGAGGCAAGCGAGAGCGCGATGTCGTCCTCGAGATTGACGATGCGGCTCACACGTTCCCCCTCGCCCATGGCGATCTTGAACGTGGTGACGAGCGGCCCCGAGATCCACCCCACCACGCGGCTCTTGAGGCCGAATTCGGCGAGGGTGGCTTGGAGGCGCGCCGCGGTTTGCTTGAGTTCGCGCTCGTCCGTCGCGCGAAGCGCGCTCTTGGGCGTGGAGGAGATCATGCGCATCGGCGGGAGCCCGTAGGCACGCGCGCCCTTCGCCTCGATGTCCCCGCCCTTTTGCGTGGCCCCTGCACGCGTGGGCTTCGCCTCAGCCTTGGCGCGGCGCAGCGGCGTGGTGCGCGGATGCCTCTCGGCTGCGCGCAAGGTCTCGGGATGGGCGGCGGCGGTGATGAAATCGGGTACGCCAAGCTCGACATTCGCCTCGGGATTCGACATGACGTCGAGCGCCGCGGTGCCATCGAAGGCCGCGGCGGGAAAGCTCGCATAGCCCCCCGTCGCAAGCGGCGAGGATGCATAGGGCGCATCGTCCGCCTCCCAGTACGACGGCTCGTCCTTGCGGGCGCGCTTGAGGACCGACGTCTTCCGCGCGCCGATGAAGGAGGTGGCCACCTTCGCCTGGGGGCTCCCGAGGCGCGTCTTCTTGAGCGCCTCTTCTCCCTTGCGCTCGCCTCGACGAAGCGTGTCCTTTTCGCGGGCGGCGATGCGCTCGACATGGCGCTCGTGCGCCGAGTACATGGCGTTGCGCGCCTTCGCGATGATGCTCGAGATCGAGACCCCGCAGACGATGAGTCCCGCGACGATCACTCCCGAGAGGACCACGTAGCCCACGACCTGCCCGACGCTCGAGAGGAGCGCCCAGGCGATGGCACCCCCCACCCATCCACCGGAGGCGCTCGCAGCCTCGGCGCCGAGCACGACGTCGGGGTTATCGGGCGCGCCGGGATAGGCGAGCGAGAGCATCGCCAAGATGGCGACCACGATCCCGAGCAGCCCCAAGGCCACGCGCGTGGTGAGCGGAGCCGACGTGGGGATGAAGAAGGTGACGGCGAGTCCGAGGAGCGCGATGGGCACGAGGATCGCCCCTGCGCCGAAGCAGATGGAGAGTCCCCTTGCGCAGGCTGCCGTCACCGGCGCCGTCTGGGGGATGAGGATGGCGAGCCCCATCGCAAGCGCGATCACCGCGAGCACCACCCCCGCGATGTCCTGGATGGCGGATTGCGTGATGAGTGCTTGCTGAGGGGCCTTCTTTTGAGCGCGTTGTGGTGTGTTTGAGCTGCGATTTTTGGGCACCTTAGACCTCCATCACCACGGGGATGATCATCGGTCGGGTCCGGGTTTGGGCCCAGAGGAAGTTCGAGAGCTGCTTTCTCACGGCTTTGTTCGTGGTCTCGGCGTTGCGGCCCGCCTGGACGCTCGCCTTGTTGATGGCATTCCTCACCACGTCCTCCGCCTCGTCGAGAAGCGTCTCGTCGGAAAGGAAGCTCACTCCCCTGCCGGTGATGGAGATCTCGCGCACCTGATGGTCCTTCGCGGCGAGCGTCGCCACGCAGGTGACGATGCCATCGCTCGAGAGCTTCTGGCGGTCGCGGAGCACGAGCGGATCCGCATCGCCCACGGAGAGCCCGTCGACGTACACCACGCCGCACTCCACGGTTTCGCCTACGCTCACCTTGTGGTTCTCCATCACGAGCGTCTCGCCGTTGGTGAGCACGAAGATGTGGTCCTTCGGGATTCCGAGGTCTCGCGCAAGCTTGGCGTGGGCGCGCAGATGAACCGCCTCGCCGTGCACGGGGGCGAAGTAGCGCGGATGGCACATCGCCAGCACGAGCTTGAGCTCCTCCTGCGAGCCATGCCCCGACACGTGCACGTTTGCGAGGTTTCGATCGTAGATCGTGCAGCCGATCTTCGAGAGCGAATTCACGACGGTCTGCACGCTCTTCTCGTTTCCGGGCACGGGAGTGGCGGAGATGATGACCGTGTCCTCGGGCTTTATCGAGAGCGTCTTGTGCTCCCCCGCCGCCATGCGCGCGAGCGCGGAGAGCGGCTCTCCCTGCGAACCGGTGCAGAGGACCACCACTTGGTCGTCGGGAAGGTCCTCGGCGTCGTAGGCGTCGATGATGTCGCCTTCCGAGATGGCGAGATAGCCGAGTTCTCGGGCGATCTTCGTGTTCGTGATCATCGAACGTCCCGTGACCACCACCTTACGCCCCACCGACACCGCGCAATCGCACACCTGCTGGAGGCGGTGGATATGGCTCGCGAAGCACGCCACGAACACGCGACCCTCGGCGTTCTTGATGATGTGGCGAAGCGAATCGCCCACCGTCGCCTCGGAGGGCGTGAAGCCGGGGACGGTCGCATTCGTGGAATCGGAGAGCAGGAGGTCGACGCCTTCCGCGCCAAACGCCGCCAGCGAGGAGTAATCGGGAAGCACGCCATCGATGGGGGTTTGGTCGAGTTTGAAGTCGCCGGTGAAGAGCACGGTCCCTTGGGGGGTGCGGATGAACACCCCCATCGCGCCGGGGATGGAGTGCGTCATCGAGAAGAAGTTCACGTCGAACGCACCGGCCTTGAAGCGCTCGCCCGCGTGGACCTCCCGCAAGTCCACGTCGTCGAGCGGAAATTCCGAGAGCTTGCCCTTGATGAGGCCGAGCGTGAGCTTGGAGCCGAGGATGGGCACGTTGTCCTTCAGGTCCATGAGCACATAGGGCACCGCGCCGGTGTGGTCTTCGTGGCCATGGGTGATGACGATGGCCTTGAGCTTCGATTCGTTTTCGAGAAGGTAGGTGTAGTCCGGGAGGACGAGGTCGATCCCGGGTTGTGCGTCATCGGGAAACATGAGCCCCGCGTCGACGACGATCATGTCGTTTCCGTATTCGACGGCCGTCATGTTCTTGCCGATTCCGTCGAGGCCGCCGAGGGGGATTATGCGCAGAGGAGGTTTGCGTTTTGCCATGGGAGGCAAAGGCTCCCTTCGTTTTTGCTTCGTTTAAGGCAGGCCCAATGGTAGCAGCTAGCGGCCCCTCGCGCAGCCCGAGCTGCGAAAAGACCGATCCGCGTGGCCTGCCCGATGGACGGGTTTTCGCGAGGCGACGATGCGCGAAGAAGACGCTCCCGGAAGCCCAAGGGCTCCCGGGAGCGCACCTCGCTACCTCACGAGCAGCTCTTAGGATTCGTGGCGGCGGCGCGGACGATTACCCCGCCCCTGGCCTTGGGCGCCCTGGCCCTTATCCCCGGGCCGGCGGGTGCGCGTGGTGCCGCCTCCGGGGTTCCTGCGCTTCGGGCTACCGCTATGGCCTTCAGATGCGCCCCTCGCCTCGGGCTTATCGAGGCGATCGAGCGAAACCTTGCCCTTCTCGTCCACCTCGATGACCTTCACGCGCACCTCGTCGCCGATGGAAAGGACGTCCTCCACCTTGTCCACGCGCCCTTGCGCGACGCGCGAGATGTGGAGCAGGCCGTCCTTTCCGGGAAGCAGCTCCACGAAGGCGCCGAAGGGTTGGATGTTCACGACGTGGCCCACGTACTCCTCGCCCACCTCGGGAACTTTGACGATCGCCTTGATGCGCTCGATCGCCTCGGTGGACGCCGTGCCCACTCCCGCCACGAAGACGGTGCCGTCCTCTTGGATGTCGATGGTGGTGTTCGTGTCGTCTTGGATGCCGCGGATGACCTTGCCACCCGAGCCGATGACGTCGCGGATCTTGTCCTCGGGGATGGTGATGGAGACGATCTCCGGCGCCGTCTCCTTCGTGTGCTCGCGCGGCGCGGGCACGGCCTCGAGCATCGTCTTCAGGATGAACGCGCGGCCTTCCTTCGCCTGCGCGAGGGCGCGAGCGAGGATCTCTTGCGTGAGGCCCGTGGCCTTGTTGTCCATCTGGAGCGCCGTGATGCCGCGCTCGGTGCCGCAGACCTTGAAGTCCATGTCGCCGAGGAAGTCCTCGAGGCCCTGGATGTCGGAGAGCACGACGCACGCGTCGCCTTCTTGGATGAGGCCCATGGCGATGCCGGAGACGGGGCGCATGATGGGCACGCCGGCGTCCATGAGCGCGAGGGTCGAGCCGCAGGTGGAGGCCATCGAAGAGGAGCCGTTCGATTCCATCACCTCGGACACCACTCGGATGGCATAGGGGAAGTCCTCCTCGGAGGGGATCACCGGGAGCAGCGCGCGCTCCGCGAGGTTGCCGTGGCCGATCTCGCGACGCTTCGGCGCACCCATGCGCCCGGTCTCGCCGGTGCAGAAGGGCGGGAAGTTGTAGTGGTGGATGTAGCGCTTGCCATCGACGGGCTCGATGGTGTCGAGGCGCTGCCATTCGTTGAGCATGCCGAGCGTGCACACCGAGAGCACCTGCGTCTGGCCGCGCTGGAAGAGACCGGAGCCGTGCACGAGGGGAAGGTAGTCGCCCTTCACCATGAGCGGGCGGATCTCCGTGGCGCTGCGCCCGTCCACGCGCTCGCCGGTGTTCACCACCATGGCGCGCATGGCGTGCTTCTCGAGGGACTTCAGTTCCACGTTGAGGGCGCGGTGCCATTCCTCGCGTTCCTCGTCGCTGAAGCTCTCGAGGATGGATTCCTTGAGGGCGGCCACCTTGTCCTGGCGCGAAAGCTTGTCGGGGTCGGCGAGGGCCGCGGACATCTCCGCCTCGTGGGCGAAGACGCGCTCCTGCACCTCGGGTACGGGCTCGTCGAGCTCGTAGACCTTCTCCACGATGGGGCCGTTCGCCTCGGCCCACTTCTCGAAGAAGCGCTCCTCCTCGCGGCAGAAGGCGGCGATGGCCTCCTGCCCGAAGGTCATTGCGGCGAGGATCTCGTCCTCGGACACCTCCTCGGCCGACGCCTCCACCATGGAGATGAAGTCCGCGGTGCCCGCGAGCTCGAGGTCGAGGTCGGAGTTGTCGCGCTCCTCGTAGGTGGGGTTCACGAGCCACTCTCCGCTCTCGCGGTCGCGCCCGATGCGCACGCAGGCGAGCGGGCCCTCGAAGGGCACGCCGCCGATCGTGAGCGCCGAGGAGGCCGCCATCACGCAGATGGTGTCCACGGGGTTCACCTGGTCGGCCACGAGCGGCATGGCCACCACCTGCACTTCGTTGCGGAAGCCCTGCGGGAAGGACGGACGAAGCGGACGGTCGATCATGCGCGCCGTGAGCGTCGCCTTCTCGGAGGGACGCGATTCGCGCTTCAGGTAGCCGCCGGGTATGCGGCCCACCGCGTACATGCGCTCGATGAAGTCGACTGTGAGCGGGAAGAAATCGAAGTCCTTACGCTCCTTGGAGACGACCGCGGTGACGATGACCTCGGAATCACCCTGCTTGACGATGCAGGCACCCGTGGCCTGCTTGGCGAGCTCGCCAGCTTCGAGTGCGTAGTGCTTGCCGTAGAGCTCGAATTCGTGCGTAACCTTATGCATATTTCCCTTTCCTCCACCGAGCGGCCCTTCCGCTCGGCAACCTCGACGGCACAGGGCATGCCCCATGCCTGCCCCCTTAGGGGCTCTTTAGCGAAGGAGCGCCTCTTCGGCGCTCCCCCGTTGCTTCTGAAGATGGGTTAGACGTTGTCGCGCAGCCCGAGCTTCGCGATGAGCGCGCGGTAGTCCTCCACGCTACGCTTCTTGATGTAGACGAGAAGGCGCCTACGCCTACCGACGAGCATGAGAAGGCCGCGACGCGTGTGGTAGTCCTTCTTGTGGACCTTCATGTGCTCGGTGAGCTCGCGGATGCGGTCGGTGAGGATGGCGACCTGCACCTCTGCCGAGCCGCTGTCGTGCTCGTCCTTGCCGAACTCCTTGATGAGCTCGGCCTTGCGTTCCTTCGAGATGGTCATGCTTCACCTTTCCTTCGGGACGTATCCCATTCGCCTTGAGCTGCGTGCGCCGTCAGGTGGAGGACATGCGACCAAGCTCAGGGTAGCCAACCGCTGAAATCTAGCACATGGAGAAAATCCATGCCATGCCCTGCGAGCCTTCACGAAAACGTCGCGTGGACACGCCCCAGGGCTCAAAGGTTGGAGAAGAACGCGAACGACTTCAGGCCCATGTCGAGCTGGGCGCGGGACCAATCGAGCGAAAGGCGCGCCATCCAGGCGGCGTCCTCCGGGGCCACGGGGGATGTGGCGAGCTCTTGGAAGGGGCAGAGGAGAAGCGCCCTCAGCCAGCTTCTCCGGTGCTCGCCGAGGAGCTCGGCGGACTCTACCCTTGCGGCGCAATCGGAGCAGAGCGCGCCCCCGGAAAGCGAATCGAACCAGCGCACGTCCTCCGAACCGCACCCCACGCACGCGTCCAGCTCGACGCGCCAGCCGAGGAGCGCCAAGAGCTTGAAGGCGAAGGCGGCCACGATGAGCTGGAGATGCGCGAGGTCGAGCGGTTCGGCGAGCATCTCGTAGGCGCGCCTCACCAAGGCGTAGGCGATTGCCTCGCCCTCCCCCTCTAGGCTTACGGCCTTCACGCAATCCGCGATCGCGGCGGCAGCCGCGAGCACCTCGAAGTCCTGGCGAAGGATCGGGGCCCCTTCGACGAGGCGCGCATCCGTCATGATCGAGAGGCTGCGTCCCGGAGCGAGGAGCACGTCGGACGTGCGATAGAGCTCGCACGCGGCACCGAAGCGCGAGCCGCCTTTGCGCGCTCCCTTCGCCACCGCGCGTTCGAGCACCCCATCCTCTGCGAGCAGGGTGACGATGAGATCGCGTTCAGCGAGCTTCGTGGTGTCGAGCACGACGGCTTCGGTGCGCTTCGCGGGGCCCCTCGCCACGACTACTCCTCGATGTCGTAGCCGAGCGCGCGAATGACGTTGTCGTCATCGCGCCAGCGCCTCGATACCGCCACGTTGAGCTCGAGGTAGACCTTCGCCCCGAGGAAGGCCTCGAGGGCGCGTCGGGCCTTCGTGCCGATGGCCTTGACCATCCTTCCCCCCGCGCCGATGAGGATGGCCTTCTGGGAATCGCGCTCCACCAAGATGGTGGCCTTCGCGGACGCATGCCCGTCCTTCGCCCAGGAAAGCGAATCGCAGCGCACGCCCGTTGCGTGGGGCACTTCGTCCTTGCAGGCGAGGAGCACCTGCTCACGCACGAACTCGGCCACGAGCTCCTCGTCGGTGGCGTCCCACGGCACATCGCCGAACCACTTCGGCCCTTCGGGCAGGAACGTCTCCACGAGGTCGATGAAGGCGTCGACGTTGAAGCCCTCCTTGGCCGAGAGCACGAGCACGTCGTCATAGGTGGCAAGCGCCGACGCGGCCTCCACCTGCGCGCCCACCACCTCAGGCGAGGCGATGTCGGCCTTCGAGATGATGAGGAGCTTCGGCGCCTCGGCGCGCGCGACGTGCGAGGCTACCCACGCGTCTCCCCTTCCCACGGGGCGGGTAGCGTCGATCATATGGGCGATCACGTCCACGTCGGAGAGCTCGGCGAGCGCCTGGCGATTGAGGGCATTGCCGAGCGAATCCTTTGGCTTGTGGAGCCCCGGCGTATCGACGAGGATGATCTCCGCCTCCGGGCGCTCGATCACCGCACGCAGCCGCTTTCGCGTCGTTTGCGAGACGGGGCTCGTAATCGCCACGTGCGTCCCCACGCATGCGTTCACGAGCGTCGACTTTCCCGCGTTGGGACGTCCGACGAGGGCGACGAATCCGCTCCTAAAGGCCGTGGGCGCGCTCATGCGCGCGCCCCTTGCGTGCGGGACGTGGGCCTAGGGCTCGTCGGGAAGCGTCTCTTCATGGAAGGTCTCATCAGCGAAGTCGTCCTTTTCGAGGTCGAGGTCGTCGGTCAGCTGGTCCGCGTACTCGTCAAGCTCGACGTCCCCCTCTTCCGTCTCGGCTTCGTCAAGCGGCGCGTTACGGGTGACGTCGTTCAGATCGTAGCGCTCATCCTTGGCTGGCATGGCTGCTCCTTTACGTGGGTTTCACTGGTAGCAGGCATACCCAATATCGAGGGCGCTTAGCTCCCAAAGCCGAGGAGCGCCACGATGCGGCTCACGAAGATCACGAGCCCCATCACCGCCACGAGGCACGAGAGCACCCACACCGCCGCTGCGGCCACGTCCTTCGCCTTGCCCGCGAGCGGATGGTATTCGGGCGACACGAGGTCGACGATCGTCTCGATGGAGGTGTTCAAGAGCTCCGCGGCGAGCACGACGCCGATCCCTAAGATGATGAGAGCCCATTGCGTGGTGCTCAGCTGCAGGATAGCGGCGCAGACGAGGGCGAAGATCGCAAATCCCACCATGATCTTGAGGTTGCGCTCGCCCTTCCAGGCGATGCGAAAGCCCTGGATGGCAAAGCCAAAGCTCTGCTTGAGGCTGGGATGGTCTCTCGAGGAACCGGGGATCATCGCCTAAGGTTCCTCTCCATGCGATGCGAGCTCGAAGGGAGCCACGCGTCCTTCCGTCGCATCCCTCACGAGACGCTCCTGCACCGCCTCCATGCGCATGCGATCCTCGGGCGTTTCATGGTCGTAGCCGAGAAGATGGAGCATCCCGTGGATGACGAGGAGGCGAGTCTCATCCTCGGGCGAGGTGGCGAATTCCCTCGCCTGGCGTTCGATGTAGGCGGGATCGAGCACGAGATCGCCGAGAAGGCATGGTTCATCCGCGTCCCCGGGCGCCTCATCGGGGCGCTCGAGCTCCACGGAGAGCACGTCGGTGGGAGCGGCGATGCCGCGGAGCTCCTCGTTCATCGCGGCCATCTCATCGTCATCCACCACGGAGAGGGAGACTTCGCACGCGCGCTCCACGCCTTCCGCGGCGAGCACGGCATCGGCGAGCCGCGCGACCTCGTCGAGCCCGATGGCGAGCGGCACCAGGTTCGCCTCGCGATGCACGAGCCCCACGCTCACTTCCCCCCGGCCCTCCTCGCCGCCGCCTCGTAGGCGGAGACGATGCTCCCCACGAGGTCGTGGCGCACGATGTCGGCGCGCCCAAGCTCAACGAAGGAGATGCCCTTCACGTTCGCAAGCACCGAGCAGGCGCTGTCGATGCCGTTTCTGCCGAGGAGGTCACGCTGCGTGTTGTCGCCGCACACCACGAACGTGGAGCGGAATCCGAGGCGCGTGAGGAACATCTTCATCTGGTCGGGCGTGGTGTTTTGGGCCTCGTCGAGGATCACGAACGCGTCGTTGAGCGTGCGGCCGCGCATGAAGGCCAAAGGCGCGATCTCGATCGCGCCCGAGACGATGTAGTCGTTTGCGCGATCGCGCTCGCAGAGGTCGAAGAGCGCGTCGTAGAGCGGCCGCACGTAGGGGTCGAGCTTCTCGTCGAGCGTGCCAGGGAGAAAGCCGAGCGACTCCCCCGCCTCCACGACGGGGCGCGTGAGCACGATGCGCCCTACGGAACCGCGGGAAAGCGCGGCGAGCGCCATGGCCATGGCGAGGTAGGTCTTCCCGGTGCCCGCGGGCCCGAGGGCGAAGGTGATGGTCGAGGAGCGCATGGCGCGCACGTAGGCGAGCTGCCCCTCCGTGCGAGCACCCACCGCCCTGCCCCGCACCGTGAGCACCCGTGCCTCGTCGAGGTCGTTTCCTGAGGCGGCGGCGCCAAGGAGGAGGCTATCCACGTCCTGCGCGTTTGGCACCCTTCCCTCTTGTACAAGCCCCATGAGGACGCCGAATGCGCGGGCGACGCGGTTGGCCTCATCCACGTCGCCGGTGATGGTGATGGACTGTCCACGCACGGTGATGGACGCAGGCGTATTCGACTCGATCCTCCTCAGAAGGGAATCCGCAGGGCCCATGAGCCGCGTGATGTCGATCGAATCGGGAATGGTGAGGCGAATCTGGCTAGCTTCCATGCTCCTCCGAGGTGGTGGCGTATGGCCACCGTCCATCATACGCACTCGTCGCGCGCGCGACAGTCGAGCGTCGTGGGGCTGGCCAAGCTGTGCGGTGTGGCTTCGAAGAACGCTTGGCGAGAGAGATCGGCATCCACCAGCGCGCGCACGAGCCCTCCCGTGGTGGCCCTCCCACGTTCCTCCACGAGAAGATGCTGTGGCGTGCCCACGAGGGACGCCGCGTAGGCCTCTTGGAGGTGTTTCGTGAGCTCAAGGGCCTCATTTGCACGCGCCTTCACCTCATGTTCCGAAACGCGCCGCCCAAGCCCCGCCGCCACGGTGCCCGGCCTTGGCGAGAAGCGGAAGACGTGGAGCTTCGCGAGGCCGAGCCCGCTCGCGAAATCAAGCGATTCGCGCCATTGCCCGGGGCTCTCGCCGGGAAATCCGCACATGAAATCCGCAACCACCGCCACGTGGGGAATGCGCTCCTTCGCCGCTTGCACCCGCTC
>CANQSI010000017.1 GCA_947626465.1 uncultured Atopobiaceae bacterium | reverse complement strand
GAGGCCGAGGCCCGCGGCGATCGCATGGCGAAGCGGCGCGGGGATCGCGTCCATGATGGCCTCGCGCAGGCCGCAGACCACGAGGATGAGGATCACGATGCCCTCAACGAAGACGACGGCCATGGCGGTGCGCCAGTCGCACCCATCGAGCGCGGAGAGGGTGAAGGCGACCACGGCGTTGATGCCCATGCCGGCCGCGCAGGCGATCGGTCGGTTGGAGAAGATGCCCATGAGGAACGTGCAGATGGCGGCACCCACGCAGGTGGCGGTGACGCCCGCGGCGAACGGAATGCCCGCGGCCTCGAGGAGCCCCGGGTTCACGGCGATGATGTAGGCCATCGCGAGGAAGGTCGTGAGGCCAGCGCGCATCTCCTGGCCAACCGACGAGCCACGCTCACGAAGGTGGAAGAAGCTCTCCATGAGCTCAAATCCTCTCTCTTTCGGGTTCGAATAGATCTCGTGGCGTATCGAACGAAGGGCAACCGGGCGACGTCTTGCGCGCCCGGTGAATGCCTAGAGCGTCCCGCTTGAACCGAAGCCGCCCGTACCGCGATCGGTCTCGGAGAGCGTGCTGACCTCCTTGATGGAGACCTGCGGGACTTCTTGGATGACGAGCTGGGCCACACGCTCACCGCGTGAGATGAAAAGGTCGCGCTCGGGGTCGAGGTTGATGGCGCACACCTTGAGCTCGCCGCGGTACTGCGAATCGACGAGGCCCGGCGTATTGGCCATGGAAAGGCCTTCTTTGAGCGCGAGACCGCTGCGGGGCTGCACGAAGCCGGCATAGCCCTCGGGGATGGCCACGGCGATGCCGGTGGAGACGAGACGCCGCTCGAGCGGCTTCAGCGTCACGTCCTCGGATGAGCGAAGGTCGAGGCCTGCGTCGCCCTTATAGGCGTACGACGGCAAGTCGACTTCCGGGTCTAAACGCTGGACCTCCAGCTCGATACCGCTCACAGTGCATCCTCTTCTCTCTCGTTTGCCAGGCGCTGCAACTCCCGGGAAAACTCCTCGACGCTGTCGAAATGGCGGTAGACCGAGGCGAAGCGCACGTAGGCGACCTTGTCGATGTCGAGAAGGTCGTGAAGGATCATGTCACCGATGTCCGACGCGCGCACCTCGCTCGTGCCGGAATCGCGCACGCGGTTCTCCACGCCATCGATGAGGCGGTCGAGCGTGGACACATCGACCCCGCGCTTGACGGTGGCGCGCATGAGGCCGCGCATGAGCTTCTCGCGGTCGAATGGCTCTTTCGCACCGTTGCGTTTGATGACCACGAGGGGCTGTTCCTCGCGGCGTTCATAGGTGGTGAAGCGATAGCCACAGGCTTCGCATTGCCGGCGCCTCCGTATGGCGTTGTCGTTCTCGGAAGGCCGAGAATCGATCACCTTGGATTCGACGCATCCGCAGACGGGACAGCGCATGGGCCCCCTTCGTCGGCCGGCAGTACGCCGAGAACCCTACCACATATTGAGCATGTAGCATGGCCGAGACCCCACAGCTCGTATAGTGGATCGATCTTGGATTCCAGGTGGATATATCTAATTCGATGGCCCTGCATGCCATTCGGGCATGAGGAGTTTCTGACCTGCGTAGATCGTGGCATCGGGAAGCTCGTTCATCTCCTCCACCCAGGAGATGAGCCTTCCGCTTTCGACGGGGGGAAGCTCCCTCCCGTCGAGAATGGAGCGAAGCGTCTCCCCCGACGCGACGATGTGGGGCTCCCAGGAAAGCGAATCGCGATAGCGGGAAAGCTCTGCTCCCTCTGCGAGCGAGCCGGCTACGAAGCCCAGCACCGTCACGAGGCAGAGGGCGAAGAAGAGGATCGACTGCGTGATGCCCCTACGAGGGGCCGTTGCATGATCCTCGCGATCATCATGGGCTTCGCTTCGCGAGGGGACGGGCGAGAAGTCGAGGGGAAGCGGCTCCGCCTCAAGGGCGATCGTGAGCACCGGCTCTTCGAGCGCGGAGACGATGTTCGTCCGGGCACGCTCGTGGCCCCCCTCCCACAGGACGAAGGGCGATCGGCTGCCCTCGGGATCCTGAACATGAAAATGTGCAGGTAGTTGGCTGTGTGTGGTGGCCATATGCCCTCCCCTCGCGTGGTTGAAGAGAACCTATCACCCGAACCTGACAATAATTACGACCGAACACGTGTTTGCATCATAGCGCAACATTTCCAAAACCGAACACGTGTTTTCAGAACGGATGTTTGGTATTATGTTCCCGAAGAAGGGAGCTGCCATGCCCAGAAGAGCCCTTTCCAAGAGCGTCCAGCGCATCTACGACTTCATTTGCGCCTACTCTGCCGAGCACAACTACCCGCCCACCGTGCGTGAGATCGGTCGTGCGGTGAACCTCAGTTCGCCGAGTACCGTGCACATGCACCTGCGCACGCTCGAGGCGCTCGGCTACATCAAGCGAGATCCCAACAAGCCACGCGCCCTGGAGATCTGCGACCTCCAGCCACATGGCGCGGAGAAGAAGCGCGCTGAGGCCGAAGTCATCCCCTTCCCCGTGGTGGAGGATCCCTCAACCGGGCTCACCACGCTGCCGGTCGTGGGTCGGGTGGCCGCAGGCTCGCCCATCCTCGCGGAGGAGAACATCGAGGAGACGCTCACGCTCCCCACGTCGCTCGTGGGAGACGGTGCGAGCTTCCTCCTGAGAGTCCAGGGAGAATCGATGGTCGACGCGGGAATCCTCGATGGCGATCTCATCTTCGTGCGCGAGGAGCCGAGTGCCGAGAACGGCGAGATCGTGGTCGCGCTCATTGATGATTCCGCAACCGTGAAGACCTTCTACAAAGAGGACGGCCGCGTGCGCCTGCAACCCGAAAACCCC
The DNA here is from genome assembly GCA_947626465.1 of uncultured Atopobiaceae bacterium. Classification (GTDB taxonomy): domain Bacteria; phylum Actinomycetota; class Coriobacteriia; order Coriobacteriales; family Atopobiaceae; genus CANRLS01. Next base: position 11,794 of record CANQSI010000017.1, on the reverse strand, counting down.
ACGATGGAGCCCATCTACGCGGACAACCCGCGTATCCTCGGGCGCGTGACGGGCCTTCTGCGCACGGGGATCTAAGGCGCCATCGCTCGTGGGAGCACGCCAGAGGATCCACGGATTCGATATCGCACGCGGCGCCGCCGTCGTGTCGATGATCGCCTTCCACACCATGTACGACCTCGTGAGCTACGAGGGTCTCGAGGCCCCATGGTTCTGGGGCGTTCCCGGCGATATCTGGCGCGCCTCGATCTCGTGGACGTTCCTCCTGCTCGCCGGGCGCATGTTCTCGATCTCGAGCAGCAACTGGCGAAGGTCGGCTCGCTATCTCCTCGTTGCGGCCCTCATCTTCGCGGTCACCGCCCTCGTGGCCATCGATGTGCCGGTGAGCTTCGGAATCATCTTCTGCATGGGTGCATCCACGCTCATCTTCGCGCTCGCGCAGCGCCTCGGAGCACGCTTTTCCCATCCCTCGCTCGCAGTGGTGCTCGGGGTGCTCTTCCTCCTTTGCCTGGAGGTGCCGCATGGTCGCTTCGGCATCGGAGCCCTCTCAGTCGAGCTTCCCCATGCGCTCTATGCCACGCCGTGGCTCTCATGGCTCGGGTTTCCCGGTGGCGGCTTCGCTTCAGGCGACTATTACCCGATCCTTCCCTACACGCTCCTCTACGGCGTGGGGGTCGTGTGGGGGTATTGCGTGAGCTCGGAAAATGCACCGCAGTGGTTTCTCGACGCACGCTGCCGTCCGCTTGAATACCTCGGGAGGCATTCGCTGCCCATCTACGTCTTCCACCAAGTGGCGATTCTCGCCGTACTCTGGCTCGTCGGCGCGGCGATCTCCCATCCGCTCTTCGTCTAGGGCTGCGTGGACTGCGCGTTCTCGCTGGCCCCTTCTTAGAGTCCGCCTTCGAATTCCGACGCGTCGCGTGCGTAGGGCTCGAGCGCGCGTGCGAGGGCTTCCGGGGCCTTCACGGTGATGAGCAACCCCTCTTGCACGTAGCGTTCGTGAATCACCTGGCAGCGCTCATGGAGGAGCTTGATGAAGCGGCCCTCGCGAAACGGGATGAGCGCGGTGAGCGTCTCCTCCCCCGCCGCCGCTTCGGTGGCGATGCGATGGCGAAGGTTCGCGAGCCCCCGCTCATCGAGGGCGGAGATGAGCTGCGCCTCCGGATGGCGCAGGCGAAGCGCCTCCCGCGCATCCTCCCCGAGAAGGTCGATCTTGTTCAGGCAGAGCACTCGGGGGATCTCCGTCGCGTCGATCTCCGCGAGCGTGTCCACCACTGAGCGAACCTCCGCCTCCCAAGCCTCGTCGGAGGCATCCGCGACGCAGAGGATGAGGTTCGCCTCGCGGACCTCTGAGAGCGTGGAGCGAAACGCCTCTACGAGCGTCGTGGGGAGTTTTTGGATGAAGCCCACGGTGTCGGTGAGCGTGACGGTGCGACCTTCCTCGAGGGCGAGCGAGCGCGTGGTGGCATCGAGCGTGGCGAAGAGCTCGTCTTGCACGTAGACATCTGCGCCGGTGAGCGCATTCATAAGCGTCGACTTGCCTGCGTTCGTGTAGCCCACGAGGGCCACCCTGAAGACGCCCGATTCCCAGCGTGCCTTCGATTGCGTCTGCCTGCGCGCATCCACCCGCTCGAGCTCCCGGCGCACCTGCGCGATGCGGTTGCGCACCATGCGCCGGTCGACTTCCAACTGGCTCTCGCCCTGTCCGAAGCGGCTTCCGATGCCGCCTCGGGTTTGCTCGCCCATGAGGTGGCTCCACATGCCACGAAGACGGGGGAGCACGTAGCGCAGTTGCGCGAGCTCCACCTGCAGCCTGCCCTCGACGGTGGTGGCATGGCGTCCGAAGATATCGAGGATGAGCGCGGTGCGGTCGATGATCTTCACGTCCTTTCCCACCGCGCGCTCGAGGTTCGACTGCTGGGAGGGCGTGAGGTCCTCGTCGAAGACCACCACGTCCACCTTCTCCGCCCGCACGCGTTCCACGAGCTCCTCCGTCTTGCCGGAACCGATGAAGGTCTTGGGAACGGGCTTCGCGAGGCGCTGGGTGAGCTCGCCCACCACTTCCGCGCCATCGGTTTCCACGAGGCGCGCGAGCTCGGCCATCGAGCGATACTTCGGCCAGTCGTCGCGCTCTCCGAGGTCGACGCCCACGAGGAGCGCGCGCTCGGGCACGATTGCCGTTGATTGCGGCGTGAAGCGGCGGCTCATCTGCCCCCCTCACCGTCCATGGGCGCGTGCGCCATGGTCGATGGCGTCCGCCACGATCGTCTGCGCCACCTCCGCGGGGGTGCGGGCGCCGACGTCGAGCCAATGGATGCGCGGGTCGCGACGAAACCACGTGTACTGGCGCTTCGCGTAGTTCCTGCTTCGCTGCTTCATCTTCGAAACCGCATCCTCCATGTCGAGCGTCCCCTGGAGGTAGGCGAGCATCTCCGCATAGCCGATCGCCTGGGACGCGGTGGGAGACGATTCGAGCCCCGCTCCCTTGAGCACTCGCACCTCCTCGAGGAATCCCGCCTCGAGCATCGCATCGACGCGGGCATCGATTGCACGATAGAGCACCTCGCGGTCACGGGTGAGGCCCCAGAAAAGCACGTCGTAATGGGGCGTCGGCGCGTGCAGGCCCCTCGCCTGCTCGGCATAGGAGATGCCCTCCTCTGCCATCTCGAGGGCCCGGACGGTGCGGCGCACGTTGTGGGGATGGATGAGCGCCGCGGATTCGGGATCCCTGGCCTCGAGTTCTCGCCAAAGGCCCTCGGCCCCGAGCTCGGCTGCCCTGCCTTCCCAGAAACGCCTGGCGGGGGATGCGGCCTCTCCCTTTGGAAAGTCCATCTCATCGAGCGCAGCGCGTACGTAGAGGCCGGTGCCGCCGCAGAGCACGGGGCTCCTTCCCGAGGCGAGCTCCCCATCGATGACCTCGCGCGCGTCGCGCTGGTAGAGGGCTGCGGAATACGCCTGGCCTATCTCGGCGACATCAACGAGGTAGAGGGGTGCGCGACGCTCATCGGGCGGCACCTTGGCCGTTCCGATGTCCATGCCGCGATATACCTGCATGGCGTCGGCGGAGATGACGCAGGAGCCGAGGGTCATCGCCACCTCATCGGCGACGTCGGATTTCCCGCTTGCCGTGGGCCCGACGATTGCCACCACAGGTACGTGCGTCAACGCGCATCACCCGCGATTTCGCCCTGGACGTAGAACGAACGGGCATCCTTCACGTCCACGTCCACGATGGTGCCCGTGAGGGTCTTTGCGTCCGCGCCCTCTGGAAGGGGGAAGTGAACGGTGAAGTTTTCCGGGGAGTGGCCCACGAGAATGCCCGCTGCGCGCTTGGAGGGGCCTTCTACGAGGACTTCGACGAGCGAGCCCTTCAACTTCTCATGCGCTTGCGCGGAGACGCGCTGCACCGCCTCCGCGAGCCTCTCGAGGCGCGCGTGGGTCACCTCACTTGGCACCTGGTTCGGCATGTTCGCGGCCTTCGTGCCCGCGCGCTTCGAGTAGATGAAGGTGTAGGCGCCTTGGAGGTTCGCCTCGTCCACGAGATCGAGCGTCGCCTGGAAATCCTCCTCCGTCTCGCCGGGAAAGCCCACGATGAGGTCGGTGGTGAGGGCGAGGCCCGGCACGCGCTCATGCGCCTCCCTCGCAAGCGCGAGGTAGTCGGCTTTTCCATAGCGCCTTCCCATGGCCTTGAGGATGCGATCCGACCCCGACTGCGCCGCGAGGTGCAGATGGGGCATGATCGCCGGCTCCTCGGCCATGGCGTCGAGCGTGTGCGTGGTGAGGTCCTTGGGATGCGAGGAGGTGAAGCGTACGCGATCCACGCCCGTCCGCGCCACCTCGCGAAGGAGCTCGGCGAAGCTCGGTTGGCCCTCGAGGTCATGCCCATAGGAATTGACGTTCTGGCCGAGCAGGTAGATCTCTCGGGCGCCAGTGGCCTTCGCGCGTTCGACCTCGGCGAGGATGTCCTCGGCTTCTCGGCTGCGCTCGCGTCCGCGCACATAGGGCACGACGCAGTACGTGCAGAAGTTGTTGCACCCGTACATGATGGGCACCCATGCGCGCCATGCATTCGCGCGCACCTGCGGAAGATCGGACGAGAAGGCGTCGTAGGGCTCCTCGACGTCCACGAAGAGCCTCCCCGCCCTTGCCGCACGGGAGCGCATGATGAGTTCCGGAAGGCGCGGGAGCGCCTGCGTGCCGAAGGCGATATCCGCCCTCGGCATGCTCTTCCTCACGTTCTCGGCATCACGCTGGGCGATGCAACCGCCTATGGCCACGGTCCTGCGACCGGACGGTGGGGTGGGCGCACTCGCCATGGCGCTCACCTGCCCCGCGAGGTGGGTGTCCGCCTTCTCGCGCACGCAGCATGTCATGAACACGCACACGTCAGCCTCATCCGGCGTGGCGACGGGAATGAGGCCGTGGGCCTCGAGGAGGCCCGAGACCCGCTCCGCCTCATGGAAGTTCATCTGGCACCCGAAGGTCTTCACCCAATAGGTGAGGCCTGGGAGAGACGAGGGAGTGATCACGAAACTACGACGCTCCGATCAGCGCTGCTCGGTGAGCTCGGGCTCATGGAAGCCCATCTCATATGAATCCATGTCGAGGGAGATCCCCTGCGCCTGCACGCGATGGACGTAGACCGCGATGCGGATTGCGGTCCTCGGCGATCCGTCGATGAGGACGTCGGAGAACGTGGGGGCTATCGAGATATCCACGCCCACGGGGATGAGGAATCCGCGCGCGATGGCAACCGCCTTGATGGCCTGATTCACCGCTCCGGCACCCACTGCTTGGAGGTTGACGGGCACGCCATCCTTCACCATGCCGGCGATGGCGCCCGCAACGGAAGCGGGCGACGACTTGCTTGAGACTTTGAGGAAATCCATGTGGGTGCTTTCGTTTTGGTGTGTGGTTGGCCGTGGGAGCGCTATTTGAGGTTCGTTTGCGTAAAGCAGAGGTAATCCTACACGTTTTTCCCTGGAATACCAGCGAGCCTCACCCTTCGTCGTCAAGGCTGATCCTGAAGGTCACATGGAGCGCGCCAGGGCTCTGCCGGATCGTAGGGCTCTCGAGAATCCGCAGGAAGTAGCGCTCGGCAACCGGATCGAGCGCGTCGAAAAGCCTCGACTTCAGCTCGAGCGTATCGGCTTCGGAGAGCCTGAGGCGGCGCGGCTCGGCGAGGAGATCCGCCCCTTCCCTCGCGCCGGGGCTCGAGCTGTGCTTGAGCCTTTCGGCGACACCTCGCACAGGGCGGATCGCACCCGATAGGATGCGATGCGCATTGCGCTCGGAGATGTCGAGGCCGAATCGAGCGCAGAGTCGGGCGAGCGTGGCGGCATCGGGCGCGGCGAGGAGTTGGTCGCAAACCGGTAAACGGTCGTAGTCGCTCTCGAAGAGCAGCTCCGCCTCACTCGCCTTCGCCTTGGCGACGTGGCGCATCGTAGCGGCGATCTGGGATGGATTGCCCACATAGACCCGCGGGCCATGGGGATCGGCAAGGGCGAACTCCACGCACGTGCGTATGAGGTTCTTCGGCCCTTTGAGATCGACGCTTCCCTCCGTTGCCTGCACCGTGGGCCAGGTCGATTGATCCGCTCGTTCGGGAATGGTGTGTACGTCGAAGGTGCAGGTGATGGCACTGCCGAGGCTGGGAGCGCTCCAGGCCACCCGAGCCCTCATCGCGCGTTCGCGAATCGAGTACAGCGCCATGCCGCGCCCATGTACGCCCCATTCGTCTTCGGAGAGCGTTTCGAGCTTCGAGGTGACACGCGCCTCGAACACGAGATCCTGGAAGGCCTTCGGAATGCCGACTGCGTCGTCGAGTACCACGAGCGTGCGCTCGTCTTGGCTCTTCGACATCGCGACGAAGATATGGGCCGCGTGGGCATCCCGTGCATTGCGCAGGAGCTCGATGAGCGCATCTTCGACCCAGCGGATGTCATGCATCGCCTGGCGCCGCTCGGCTTCGCGCACCTCGAGGCGCACGAAGCCGTCGCCGAGACGTTCCTCAACGCCGCTCGCCGGTCCTGGTGCCACCTCATCGATGAACGCGATGAGGTCCTTGTTTGATGCTGCCGGCTTCCCTTCGGCCTTGGAAGTCATTTCGCGACGTCCACGACCCTCGACTCGCGGATGACCACCACGCGCACCTGGCCCGGATACTCGAGGCCGTCCTCGATCTCCTTCGTGATGTCGTGCGCGAGCACGGTCATCTCGGCATCGCTGATACGCTCGGGCTCCACCATGACGTGCACCTCGCGGCCCGCCTGCATGGCGTAGGTGTGGTCGACGCCCTCGTGGGCGTTTGCGATGGATTCGAGCTTCTCCATGCGCTTCACGTACTCCTCGGCGGTCTCGCGACGCGCGCCGGGCCTCGATGCGGAGATGGCATCGGCGGCTTGTACGAGGAAGTCGAGCACGGTCGTGGGCTCGATGTCGGCGTGGTGCGATTCGATTGCATGCACCACCTCGGGCTTCTCGCCATAGCGACGGGCGAGCTCCGCGCCGATCACCGCATGCGGGCTCTCCATCTCGCGATCGACCGCCTTGCCGAGGTCGTGGAGGAGGCCGGCGCGCTTCGCCTTCGCGGTATCGGCACCGATCTCGGAGGCCATCAAGGCGGCGAGTTCCGCGACCTGCTTCGAGTGCGTGAGGACGTTCTGACCGTAGGAAGTGCGGTACTTGAGCGCGCCGAGGGTCTTCACGATCTCGGGATGCAGGTCGTGGATTCCGAGGTCGAACGCGGCATCCTCGCCGGCCTCCATCACACGCTGCTCCACGAGCTCCTTTGCCTTCTTGTACATCTCCTCGATGCGCACCGGGTGGATGCGGCCATCCGCGACGAGGTTCTCCATGGTCACGCGTGCGGTTTCGCGGCGTACGGGATCGAAGCTCGAGAGCTTCACCACCTCGGGCGTGTCGTCGATGTTGATGGAGACGCCGGTGACCTGTTCGAAGGTGCGGATGTTGCGACCCTCGCGTCCGATGATCCTGCCCTTGAGATCGTCGGAGGGGATGCGCACGGTCGTGACCGTCACATCGCCCGCCACGTCCGCGGCGCAACGCTGGATTGCCTGGGAGACGATATCGCGAGCGGTCTTCGCGGCCTGTGTCTTCGCACGCTGCTCGCTCGAGCGAATGATCTCGGCCTCCTCGCGCACGCTCTCGGCGCGCACCTTCTCGAGGAGCTCGTCGTGGGCTTGGTCGGAGGTGAGGCTCGCAATGCGCTCGAGCTCGGCCGTTTGCTGCGCGATCGTCTTCGCGAGGTCGTTCCTCTGGCGATCGAGCTGTCCTTGGAAGCTCGAGAGTTGGTGCTCCTTGCGATCGAGCGCCGCCCCACGCTCGTCGAGGGCGTCCTCGCGCATGGCCACGCGGCTTTCCCTGCGGGAGATGTCGCTCTTGCGCTGCTTCTCCTCCTCCTCGGCTGCGTGCTGGATGGCGAGCGCCTCTTCCTTGGCTGCGAGGAGGGTTTCCTTGGTTCTGGTCTCCGCGGCGCGCTTAGCGTCGGCGGTGATGCGCTCGGCGTTTCTCTGTGCTTCTTCCACTTCGTGCTTGGCGAGGCTCATCTTGCTATTGGCGCCCTGGGTGGCAATGAGCCACGCCACGACGAATCCGACGATGAGGCCGCCCACCACGCACGCAAAGATGATGGCGATGGACACGGGTGCTCCTTTAAGCGGCATAGTCAGGGGTAAGCACCGTGTACGCCTTAAGGCGCAAGCGGTGCGCCGTCAGGAGCCAACCCGGCGCAACGATCGATGGCAGAGCACGAAAAGTCGAAACGGTCTATGGCAGCGGTCGATATGACCGAGAAAACTCTTGAGGCAATTCAATCCTACGACGCTCGTGGTCTAAGTCAAATGAGTGAGGTGGCAATTCCCGTACTTCGAGGGAATTTGTGGATGCTCGGTGGAGCGTGCGCGCACGCTAATCCGCTTCCCCGGATTCGCGTTCCCGGAGCTCATCGCGCGCCGCCTCCTTGGCGACGCCGAAGTCGAAGCCCCGCCCCGCGAGAAAGCGCACCCATTTCTCGAATGCATTCTTCTCCGGGGTGCCCCTCCTCGCGAGAAGCACCCTCGCCCTTTCCAGCTCCGAGCGAGGAGAGAAGTATGTCTCCGCCCATCCCTCCACCTCGGAGACGTCGATGCCCTTCTCCGAGAGGGCGCGCTCTATACGACGCCTCCCCCACCCTTGCGAGACCTTCTGCGAGGTGAAGGTGTCGAGATAGCGCGCATCGTTCACGAAGCGGAGCTCCTCGGCGCGAAGCACCGCCGCCTCGGAGGCCCTTGCGCCGAACCCCTTCCTTCGAAGATGGTCCAACGCCTCCTTCCTCGAGAAATCCCTCCTGTTCAATGAGGCGAGGAGCCATGTCCATGCCTGCTCTGCGTCGAGGGCCTCGACCTTCTCTTGAAGCTCTCGCGCGGACTTCGCCATGAAACCCTCACGCTGCGCCTTATGGAGCGCGCGCCCCGTGGCAGCGGCGAGCGGGCGGGAATTGCCCTCCCCCCATGAGAGGAGGGCACGTCCACCGGAAGCCGGATAGAATTTCTTCTTATGGTCGGGTAGCTCGACCTTCCAAGAGAACGCCGTGGGGGCTCCTTAGCATCTAGCGAGCGTCGCTACTCTCATCGAAGTAGCCGTCCATGAGATCGTCGTCTTCGAAGACATCGTCCTGCGCGCCCATGGCGGCTTCCGCTTCATCTTCGTCCTCGAACTCGAGACCCGCTTCCACTCGAAGCGAATGCTCGAGGGCCTCCATGAGGCCGGGATTGGTGCGAAGGAATTCCTTGGCAGCCTCGCGCCCCTGCCCGAGGCGCTCCTCGCCGTAGGTGTACCAGGGGCCGCTCTTCTTCACGAGGCCCTTTTCCACGCCCATGTCGAGAATGGAACCCTCTTTGGAGATACCGGTGCCGTACATGATGTCGAACTCCGCCTGGCGGAACGGAGGCGCCATCTTGTTCTTCACGACCTTCACGCGAACGCGGTTTCCCACCTGCTCGCCGTTGACCTTGATGGTGTCCGTCCGGCGGATGTCCATGCGCACCGACGCGTAGAACTTGAGCGCCTTGCCGCCGGGCGTGGTCTCGGGATTGCCGAACATGACGCCGATCTTCTCGCGGAGCTGGTTGATGAAGATGCACGTCGTCTTCGACTTCGAGAGCGAGCCTGCGAGCTTGCGGAGGGCTTGGCTCATGAGGCGGGCTTGCAGGCCCACCGTCACATCGCCGATCTCACCCTCGATTTCCGCACGGGGCACCAACGCGGGCACGGAGTCGATCACCACGACGTCGATGGCACCGCTTCGCACGAGCATGTCGCATATCTCGAGCGCTTGCTCGCCGGTGTCCGGCTGGGAGATGAGCACGTCATCGATATCGACGCCGATGCGTGCGGCATAGCCGGGATCGAGCGCATGCTCGGCATCGATGAAGGCCACCGTGCCCCCTTGCGCCTGCGCCTCGGCGAGGATCTCCAGCGAAAGCGTGGTCTTGCCCGACGACTCGGGCCCGTAGATCTCGATGATGCGGCCGCGGGGTACGCCGCCGATTCCGAGGGCGGCATCGAGGGCGATTGAGCCAGTGGGTATGGCTTCGACTTCGAGATCCGCCTCCCCGCCGAGCTTCATGATGGCGCCCTCGCCGAAGCGCTTGGAGATCTCATCCGTAGTGGATTTGATCGCCTTCTCACGCTCCTCTTCGCTCTGAGGGATGTTGATCTGGCGCTGCTTGCCGCGCGATTTGGCCATGGTGTACTCCCTTTTTTTCGCGGCGTCCGTGGCGAATACTACCCGAACACCTGTTCTACGGTCAACTGCCCACTCGCACCCTAGCAGGGCGCCACGACAACAATTCGGGACACTCTTGCAGTGAGCCGACCGGGGGCCCACGTCGAACCGACAAATCCCAACAACAAGCGTTCTAGCTCGGAAAACATCAATGTCGAAAGTGTCGAAAACCCGCTTCGCCACAAAGGTTCCACAGGACGAGCCGAGAAAAGCCCCTAAGCCCTACTCGCACGCCTCGCGTGCGAGCGTGAGGGCCATGCGCACGGCATCCTCGCGCACCTTCGAGCGGTTCCCCTCGAAGTGCTCCACCAGCGAGGTGGTCCCGCGGGCCGTGGCGACGCCAAACCACACGGTCCCCACCGGCTTACCCGGCTCGGCGCCCCCTGGCCCGGCAATGCCGGTGACCGACACGGCCACGTCGGAAGAGAACGCCCGCCTCGAGCCCTCCGCCATGGCTTGGGCGCATTCACCCGACACCGCACCGGGCCCGTCCAGGACGGCCTGGGAGACGCCGAGGAGGGCCTCCTTAGCGGAGAGGGCGTAGGTGACGGCAGAACCGAGAAACACCTCCGAGGAGCCCGCCAGCGCCGTGAGCGCGCCCGCGACAAGCCCCCCGGTGCACGATTCGGCGAAGCTCAGCGTGCAACCCTTGCGTCGTGCGACGCAGAGGAGCTCTTCCGCGAGGCGCTCGGTCTCCCCGCTCACGAGAAGTAGCCCCAGCAGAGGAGCAGGTAGTCGACGCCGGACCAAATCGTGAGCACCACCGCCACCACCATCGCCACCCAGGAGAGCGCGAGGAGCACCGTGGCCATCGCGCCGCCACCGAGGGCAATTCCCACGAGGTAGCCGATGATGGCGCCCATCGTGAAGCCGGTCTTCCACTTGCCTATGGTCGATGCGGCCACCACCTCGCCCTTCGAGGCCACGACCATGCGAAGCCCCGCGACGAGGAACTCGCGGGCGAGCACGATCACGAGCACCCAAATGCTGAGATAGCCCCACCCGAAGAGCACGAGGAGCGCGGCCATGCAGATGAGCTTGTCGGCGATGGGATCCATGAATTTGCCGATGTCGGTGACCTCCCCCCTCGAGCGCGCGAGGTAGCCATCGAGCGAATCGGTGAAGGCGATGAGCGCGAAGAAGATCGCGAGGAGAAAGATCGGCCACGAGAAGCCGCCCTCCACATCGGGGGCCATGAAGGTGGCGCAGAGCACCCAGATGAACGTGCCGATGACCCTCACGAAGGTGACGTAGTTCGCCGCGGTCCAGATGGTCGTGGGTACGTCCTCGAGCTCCCTCGGCCTCGGATAGGCATCATGGGCGCCCTGGGAGCGGAGCCTCTCGCGCCTGTCCGGGCGAGGGATCGAGGTTTCGGGATACGGGCTCCTCGGCGCACTCGGTCGAGAGGTACGGGGCGTGGGCTTCCTAGAGCGCCTTGCGTCATCCATCGCACACCTCTCCTTCGAGGTCGTAGCACCATGCGTCCACGAGCCTCAGTCTAACCTTCGAGCCTACCCCGGCCACCGGCCCCGTCACGTGGATCACCCCGTCGGAGATGGGCGCTTGGAACTCGGCATGCGCCACCCATTGCCCATCGGGATCGAGAGGCGTCTCCTCATCGACGATCGCGCAGACGACGCTGCCCACCCGATCCGCGACCCTCTTGAAGCCAATTGCCTCCGTGAGATCGCGCACTGCCTGCGTGCGCTCGAGCTTCGTCTCCTCGTCCACTTGATCCGCAAGCCCTGCGGCACGCGTGCCCTCCTCGGCTGAGAACGGGAACACCGCGACGTAATCGAAGGCCATCTCGGCGAGGAAATCGCAAAGCTCGTCGAAGTCCTCGTCGCTCTCCCCCGGGTAGCCGCACATCACGGTCGTACGGAGCGTGATGTGGGGCACCCTCTCGCGAAGCGTAGCGACGAGCTCGGTGAATTCCTCCCGGCTCCCCTTCCTCCCCATGGAGGCGAGGAGGTGAGAAGCGCAATGCTGGAGGGGAAGGTCGAGGTAGGG
>CANQSI010000016.1 GCA_947626465.1 uncultured Atopobiaceae bacterium | reverse complement strand
TAAGCCCCCGAGCGCCGATGGTACTGCGGCGTCAGGCCGTGGGAGAGTAGGACGTCGCCGGTTCGCCGGAGACACTTAGATGAAGGAAGCCGGCCGCGAGCCGGCTTTTTTCATGCCGATTCTCGGTGGCGAGCAGGCGTACGTGCCTCGCCCCTCACTCGCAGGCGTGCCAGAGCAGCTGCGTGGGCTCGATGAGGGGCTCGATGCGGCCTGCATCACGAAGGTAGGCGAGGTAGGAGCGTGCCGTGCTTGAGATGAGCGCGTACTGCTCGAAGCTCATGCGAAGGCCGTAGGCGCCGAAGAGCGCGCTCGCCACCTCGTCAGTGGTCTTCGGCTCCTCGCAGATGCAGACGATGCGTTCCGCGATCTCGCGCACCTTCGCCACATTCGCGTCTACGAGGGGCGCGATGTCGCGCGTGGCGTCGGCGTGCGCGGGCACGAACATCGCGGCGTGCATCACGCGCACCTTCTCGAGCGTGGCGAGGTAGGCGGCCACGTCGAAGAGGTAGGAGAGGCCGTACTTCTTGAGCGTCTGCTCGCTTGAGAGGCAATCTGCGAGGTACACCACGTCGTCCGGCGTGCGAAAGCCCACCATGGAGAGGTAGTGTCCGGAGAGATCAACGGTCTCCCATCCATCCGGCAGGTCGCCCGGCGTGAGCACCTCGGCTTCGCTCGAAGCCGCCAGGAGGAACTTGTGGCGGAGGTCCTTCGGCGGATAGCCCCCAAACACGAGCGCGGGCTCGAGAAGCGGGTGGCGCGTGAAGGCGGCCTCTACGTCGGGCGCGAAGATGCGGCATCCGGTCTGGCCTTGGAGGTAGCGGTTGCCGCCGATGTGGTCGGCATGGGAATGGGTGTTGTAGATTGCGCGCAGGCGCCAGCCGTGCGCATCGAGGATCTTTCTCACGCGACGGCCGGCGTCCTTATCGCTTCCCCCGTCGATGAGGCAGACCTCGCCCGCGCCCGTCTCCACGATGCCCACCTTCGCGGGGCACCTCACGTAATAGCAGTGCTCGCTCACCTGTTCGAGCTCGTACACGGGCTACTCCTTGCACGCGCCAACGCCCACGAAGCCGAGGCGTTCGAGCTCGCAGGCCACGCCGTCCTCGTCGGCGCCCTCGCAGACGATGTCGGCCGCCTTCCGCATGTAGTCCGGCGAGCTCCCCATCGCCACGCCCACGTCGGCGGCCTTGATCATCCCGAGGTCGTTCTCGGAATCGCCGAACGCGTAGACCGTGTCGGGCTTCTCGGGAATGGCGTCCACGATCGCGCGCAGCGCCACGCCCTTGTCCACGCCTGGAAGCACGAATTCATGGAACATGAATCCGCTGTCGAGGAGCCGGTAGTTGTCCATGAGGTAGCGGCTCTGGCGATAGATGTCGCTTTGGGTGTGCACGGTGATGATCTTCGTGAAGTTGAGCTCGGGCGCGATCGCGCGGAGCTCCTCGAAGTCGTGCGCGGTGGGGCTCTCGTAGAAGGGGTTCTGGAAATCTTCCGGCAGCGTACGCGGCAGGAAGAGCACCGATTCGTCCGGGCCCTCGAAAGCCGCCGCGATGCCGAGGCGCTCGACCTCGTGGGCGAGATCCTCCACCTGCGTTGGCGTGAGGCGCGTGTCGAGGAGCACGTGGTCGCCGATCTGCGCCTTCGCGCCGTTCATGGAGATGACGCCTTCGAAGCCGAGGTCGATGATGTCCTGTTCGATGGAGTGCCTGCCGCGCCCCGTGGCGAGGAAGGCGTGGTGGCCCCTGGCCACGAGCTCGCGGATGGCGTCTTGCACGCGCTCGGTGGGAAGGGTGGAGATCTCGTCGCCCACCTTCGTGCCGTGATGCTCTTTGTCGTGGTAGATGAGCGTGCCGTCTACGTCAAAGAAAAAGGCCGAGGACATGGCGCCTCCCCTCACGCGCTCCGCGCCAGTGCCAACAGTCCACAAGGATAGCGGAGCATGCGTCAAAAAGCGGAGCGTGCGCGGCTTGGCAGCCACACCCGCTCCGCGAGACTTCGCGATGCGAAAGGCGCTAGCGCGCGAGGAGCTTCTTCGCGGCGGCTTCCACGCCCACCTCGTCGAGACCGTAATGCTTGAGCAGTACATCGCCCGGGGCGCTCGTGCCGAAGCCGCGCATGCCGAGGAACTCCATGGGCGTCGGGAGCTTCTCCGCGAGGAGCTCCGCCACGGCAGAGCCCATGCCGCCCAAGACGCTGTGTTCCTCGCACGTGAGCACGCGCCCAGTCTTCGCCGCCGAGCCGAGGATCACGTCCTCGTCGAGGGGCTTCACCGAGAAGACGTCGACGACCTCCGCGGAGATGCCCTGCGCGGCGAGAGAATCCGCCGCCTTCATGGCCATGGACACCTCGAGGCCGCAGGCGAGGATCGTGAGGTCGGTGCCCTCGCGCACCACGCCCGCAAACGGAAGCCCGCCCTTGAAGTCCTCGTCGTAGATCTCGGGCACGGGGAAGCGTCCCATCCGCACGTAGAGCGGGCCGTCGGTGGTGGCGGCGAGGCGCACCGCCGCCGCGGCGGCGTGGTAGTCGGCTGGTACGAGCACGCGCATGTTGGGGAGCGTGCGCATGAGCGCGATGTCCTCGAGGGCCTGGTGGGTGGCGCCGTCCTCGCCCACCGTCACGCCGGAGTGCGTGGGACAGATCTTCACGTTGAGGTTCGTGTCGCATACGGTGTTTCGGATCTGGTCGAGGCAACGGCCGGTGCCGAACGCCGCAAAGGAACCGGTGAAGACGATGCGGCCCGTGAGCGCGAGCCCCGCCGCAATGCCCACCATGTCCTGCTCGGCGATGCCGACGTCCACGAGGCGGTCGGGATCGAAGGCGCCAAGCTGGCCGGTGGTGGTGGAGCCGGCGAGATCGGCATCCACCGCCATGACGTCCATTCCCTCTTTTACGAGCTCGATGAGTGTGGGGCCGAAGGCCGCGCGGGTCGCTCGATCTGCCATGGCTTAGCCCTCGCTTTCGATGGTTTCGCGCGCAGCGTCGAGCTCTGCGAGCGCGCGCTCCGCCTCTTCCTTCTTGGGCGCAACGCCGTGCCAGTTCACCGCGTCTTCCATGAAGGAAACGCCCTTGCCCTTGATGGTGTCGCACACGATGGCGCTCGGGCTGCCCGTGTGGCTCCGTGCCCACGCGAATGCGTCCACGAGCGCGTCGAGGTCGTGGCCGTCGATGTGGCGCACCTTCCAGCCGAACGCCTCGAGTTTCGCATCGATGTCGCCGAGCGAATTCACCTCGCTCACGTGCCCGTCGATCTGGAGATCGTTGAGGTCGACGATGAGGGTGACGTGGTCGAGCTTGCGGTGGGCGCCGAACATGAGCGATTCCCAGTTCGAACCCTCCTGCATCTCGCCATCGCCAGTGATGCACCACACGTGGGGGAGATCCCCGCCGTGCTTCTTCTGGTCGAGCTTCGTGCCGATGGCGATGCCGATGGAGATGGCGAGGCCCTGACCGAGCGAGCCCGAGCACACCTCCACGCCGGGGATGAGGTGTGAATCCGGGTGTCCGGCGAGGCGGCTCCCGAGGTGGCGAAGCGTGGGCAGCTCCTCCTCGGCGACCCAGCCCACCTGCTTGAACGCCGCGTAGAGCGCAGGCGCCGCATGGCCCTTCGAGAGGATGAGGCGATCCCTTCCGGCCCAATGCGGATCCTTCGGGTCGTAGACCATCACGCCCGAGAACCACAGGGCGCAGAGGATGTCGGTGGCGGAAAGCGAGCCGCCTGGGTGGCCGGAACCGGCTGCCTCGAGCATCGTGATGATGTCGTGGCGCATCTCGTTCGACCTGAGCATGAGCTCCTTGGTCGAAGGCCGCTGAATGGGCGTTGCGGGCATGGCGCTCCTCTCAAAAGAGCAGGGAATAACGAGCTTGGCGCCCCTGCGGGCGCCAAAGCGAACGGATGCTTACGCCTCGGCTGTGACCTTCTTCCAGTCGGCCTCGAAGGCGGCGAGACCCTGCTCGGTGAGCGGGTGCTTGAGGCATTTCTCGAGCGCTCCGAGCGGCACGGTGGCGATGTCGGCGCCGAGGAGCGCGGCTTGCGTCACGTGGTAGGGGGTGCGCACGGAGGCGGTGATGATCTCGCACTGCTCGGGCGAGTAGTAGTTCTTCACGGCGGAGACGATGGTGCCGAGCTGGGCGATGCCGTCGTCTCCGATGTCGTCGAAGCGGCCGACGAAGGGCGACACGTAGCGCGCGCCGGCGGCCGCGGCGAGGAGCGCCTGCGGAGCGGAGAAGATGAGCGTCATGTTCACGTTCACTCCCTCGGCCTTGAGCGCGTGTGTGGCCTCGAGGGCGGCCTCGCCGATGGGGAGCTTCACGACGATGTTCGGAGCGAGCGAGGCGAGGTGCTTGCCCTCCTCGATCATGCCCTCGGCGGTGGTGGCGGTGGACTCGGCCGACACCGGCAGCCCCTCGCAGAGCTGGGCGATCTTGGTCATGTGCGCCTCGAAGTCGGCGAGCTTGCCGCCGATGCGCGAATAGAGGCTGGGGTTTGTGGTGACGCCGGCAAGGCAGCCCCAGGAAAGCGCCTTCTTGATCTCGTCGATGTCCGCGGTGTCGATGAAGAACTTCATTGACGTGTCCCTTCTGGCCCTGCGGCCGTGTTTCGCGCGCGAGGTGCGCGCCTCATCCACCTCTGCCTTACGCTTGGTCCTTCTTCGAGGCAAGGAAGGTTTCGAGGCCCTCCTTGATCTCCTTCACGTTGAGGATGTCGTCGACGCCCACGGCGTAGATGCCCGCGTCGTGCACCTCGTCCACGAGGTCGTCCATGGTGATCACGAGATCCCCGGTGAAGGCGTGGAGCGCCTTGAGGTTGCCGGGGCGCGTCTCGATGGGGTAGCCGTTTTCCTTGATAACCTGGTCTGCCTTGATCTTGAGCATCATGGAGCTTCCCATGCCCGCCCTGCAGCAGACGAGTGCGTGGTAAGTCACGCTTCCTCCCTTTTTCGCTTCGGCGGCTCGCACGTAGGCGAGCACCGGTTCTGGCGTGTGCGCGGTGTCGATGGTTTCGAAGAACGCGGGGTCGCCGATGAGGTCGACGAGCGCGGTGAGGGCGTCGAGATGCGCCTCGGCGCTGGTGGAGCCGAAGGGCAGCACGTAACGCACGGGGTCGCACGCCGCGTTGCCGAAGGCCACGGGCGTCTCGAGCCGGCAGATGCCGAGCGCGGGCTCCCTCACGCCCGCCTCGGGGAGCCCATGCGGCATGGCCACGCCCTTCGTGAGCACGAAGTAGGGGCCGTGCTCCTCGGCGCCGGAGATGATGTCG
Source organism: uncultured Atopobiaceae bacterium (assembly GCA_947626465.1). GTDB lineage: Bacteria > Actinomycetota > Coriobacteriia > Coriobacteriales > Atopobiaceae > CANRLS01. Next base: position 9,869 of record CANQSI010000016.1, on the reverse strand, counting down.
TCCACGTAGGAGGGCTCGAAAACCCCTGCGCGCACCATGGGGGCGATGCTTGCGCGCACGGCGCCCCGCCAGTCGCTCGCGGCTACGCCGAGCTGCACGAATGCGGAGTCTATGAGGCTCGAGAGCTGCAAGATCCTCCTCGCGGTGCGCGGCCGGCGGTAAACGCCGGACGGCTTACGTCCATTCTAGTCGAGCGACTCAGCGCCCTGGGTGCGTCCGCTCGTCGCCCATCGGTGGTAGGCAACCACGAAGTCGTCGAGGTCGCCGTCCTCGAGCACGCGATCGACGTTGCCGGTCTCGTGCCCGGTGCGCGTGTCCTTCACCAGTCGATAGGGGAAGAGCACGTAGTTGCGCACTTGGTTTCCGAAGGAGATGTCGCGTTTGGGGCCCTTGAGCTCGGCGAGTTCGGCGTCGCGCTTCTCGCGCTCGATCTCGAGGAGCCTCGCTTTCAGGATGCGCATGGCGCTCGCCTTGTTCTGGATCTGCGAGCGTTCGTTTTGGCACGTGACCACGAGGCCCGTGGGGAGGTGCGTGATGCGCACGGCGGAGTCGGTGGTGTTCACGCCCTGGCCGCCCGGGCCGGAGGCATGGTAGACGTCGATGCGCAAGTCGGAGGGATCGATCTCCACCTCCACCTCCTGCGGGAGGTCGGGGAGCACCTCCACGCCCGCGAAGGTAGTCTGGCGGCGCTTGTTCGCGTCGGTGGGGGAGATGCGCACGAGGCGATGCACCCCCTGCTCGGCGCGAAGCATGCCGTAGGCGTTCTTGCCGCGCACGGTAAACGTGGCGCGATCGAGGCCGATCACCTCGCCCTCGGGCGCGTCGTTCACCTCCACCTTCCAGCCGCGGCGCTCGGCATAGCGCAGGTACATGGCAAGGAGCATGGAGGTCCAGTCCTGCGCCTCGAGGCCCCCTTGGCCGGGCTTGATGGTGACGATGGCGTTGCCGTGGTCGAGGTCGTCGGAAAACCAGCTCGAAAGCTCGAGTTCGGCGAGCGACTTCTCAACGCAGCGGGCGAGCTCGGAGGCTTCCGCAGCGAGGTCCTCGTCGCCGGTTTCCTCGGCGAGCTCGGTGGCCGCCTTCGCGTCGGCGAGCATCGAGGCGCTCTCCTCGAGGCTCGCGAGGTCGGCCTTCAGGCGCGAGAGCTCGCTCATCGTCTGGCGCGCGGCATCGCCGTCCTCCCAGAAGGAGGCCTCTGAGCTCGCCGCCTCGAGCTCAGCCACCCGCGTCCGCGCCTCATCGGCGTGGAGGTAGCGCTCGATCTCGGCAAGGCGCGCCTCAAGGTCGTCCACGCGCGGCGCTGTGGCGGTGTCGGCCACTAGCTCCTCCGCCCGTGGCAGTTCTTGAACTTCTTGCCCGAGCCGCAGGGGCAGGGGTCGTTTCGCCCGACGTTTGCGTAGGGGTCGCCCGATTCGCTCTTGCGATAGGTGCGCGGTTTGGCGGCGGCGGACGGCGCACGGCCGCCTGCCTGCGCCATGGCGCCCACCGGAGCGGGCACGGGGGCGGCAGCGCTCTGCGCGGGAATCGCGCGAGCTCGTCCGCCGTCGCCGTCCACCTCGGCGGGGCCCGAATAGCGCGCGCCCGCGAGCGCGCCCGGCGCCTCGGCCTCGGGCTCATTCACCTGGATGTTCACCTCGATGCGCAGGATCGTGCGCAGGAAGTCCTCGTACATAGCCGAAACGAGCAGCTGGAACGCGTGGAACGCCTCGGTCTTGTACTCGACGAGCGGGTCGCGCTGGCCGAAGCCGCGAAGCCCGATGCCGGTCTTCAGGTAGTCCATCTCCTGGAGGTAGGTCATCCACCGGCTGTCGATCACGCGCAGCATCACCTGCTGGGCGAGCTTGTCCATGATCTCCGGGCCGAGGAGCTCGGCCTTCGCCTCGTAGCGCTCACGCACGAAGGCGAGCACCGCCTCCTCCACCTCGCCTTGGGTGGCGAGGCCAAAGAGGTCGGGCAGCTCGTCTGCGCCCGTGAGGTTCTTCATCCACAGCGCGAGGTCATCGAGATCCCATTCCGAGGGGTCGGCGTGGTCGGGGCAGCGCTCGGCCACCGCCTCCTTCACGGTCTGCTCCATCACCTCGTCGAGATGGCCCACGAGGTCCTTGCCGTCGAGCACGCGATTGCGCTCCTCGTAGATCACCTGGCGCTGCTGGTTCATCACGTCGTCGTAGTCGAGCACGTTCTTGCGCATCGAGAAGTTGATCTCCTCCACCTTGCGCTGCGCGCTCTCCACGGCCTTCGACACCATCTTCGCTTGGATGGGCACGTCGGGGGGAAGGTCCACGCGCTCCATCATGCTCGCGATGCGATCCATCTTGTCGGCGCCGAAGAGGCGCATGAGGTCGTCTTCGAGCGAGAGGTAGAACTGCGTCTCGCCGGGGTCGCCCTGGCGCCCCGAGCGGCCGCGGAGCTGGTTATCGATGCGGCGCGCCTCGTGGCGCTCGGTGCCGATCACGCAGAGGCCGCCTGCGGCCACCACGTGCTCGCGCTCGACGGCGCAGATGGAGCGCGCCTCGTCGAGCGCGGCGGTCCTGTCCTCGAGGGAGGCCTCTTCGGGGTCGATGCCCTGCGCCACGAGGAGCTGCACGGCGAGCTCGTCGGGGTTTCCGCCGAGGAGGATGTCGGTGCCGCGGCCGGCCATGTTCGTGGCGATGGTCACGGCGCCCTCGCGTCCGGCCTGCGCCACGATTTGCGCCTCGCGGGCGTGGTGCTTTGCGTTCAGTACGTCGTGCGGAATGCCGCGGCGCGCGAGCGTGCGCGAGAGACGCTCCGAGCTCTCGATGGACACGGTGCCCACGAGCACGGGCTGGCCCTTGGCGTGGCGCTCGGCCACGTCCTCGGCCACAGCGGCGAACTTGTGGTCCACCGTACGGTAGATCTGGTCGTCGTGGTCCACGCGGATCACCGGCTTGTTGGGCGGGATCTCCTGCACCGGCAGCTTGTAGATCTGGCGGAACTCGGCGTCTTCCGTCATGGCGGTGCCCGTCATGCCGGCGAGCTTCTCGTAGAGGCGGAAGTAGTTCTGCAGCGTGATGGTGGCGAGGGTCTGGTTCTCCTCGCGCACGGAGACGCCTTCCTTGGCCTCGATGGCCTGGTGGAGGCCCTCGGAGTAGCGCCTGCCCTCCATGATGCGGCCCGTGAACTCGTCGACGATCTTCACCTCGCCGTCGATGACCACGTACTGCTGGTCGCGGTGGAAGAGGTACTCGGCCTTGAGCGCCTGCTGGAGGTGGTTCACCAGCTGGCCCGCCATGTCGCCGTAGATGTTGTCGATGCCGAGGGCGCGCTCGACGCGCTTCAGGCCCTTGTCCGTGGTGTTGATGGTGTTCTTGGCCTCGTCCATCTCGAAGTCCACGTCGCGCACGAGCCCGCGGACCGCCCGCGCGAAGTCGCGGTAGGTGCTCGCGGAGCGCGTGCCGGCGCCGCTGATGATGAGGGGGGTCCTCGCCTCGTCGATGAGGATCGAGTCCACCTCGTCGACGATGGCGTAGTGGTGTCCGCGCTGCACGCGAAGCTCCGGGCGCATGACCATGTTGTCGCGCAGGTAGTCGAAGCCGAACTCGGAGTTCGTGCCGTAGGTGACGTCGGCCTCGTAGGCCGGGCGCTTCGCCTGGAGCGGCATGCCGTTTTGGAGGAGCCCCACGGAGAGGCCCATGGCCTTGTAGAGGCGCCCCATCCACTCGGAGTCGCGTTTGGCGAGGTAGTCGTTCACGGTGACCACGTGCACGCCCTGGCCTGCGAGGGCGTTCAGGTAGACCGCGAGCGTGGCGACGAGCGTCTTGCCCTCGCCCGTCTTCATCTCGGCGATCATGCCCTCGTGGAGCGCGACGGCGCCGATCACCTGCACGTCGAAGTGGCGCATGCCGAGCACGCGGTCGCTCATCTCGCGCACTGCGGCGAAGGCCTCGGGCATGAGGTCGTCGAGCGTCTTGCCGTTCGCGAGCTCTTCCTTAAAGCGCACGGTTTCTGCGGCGATGGCCGCGTCGTCCATATCGCGATATTTCGGTCCGAGCGCGTTCACGCGGTCGGCTACCTGCTGGAATGCCTTCAGTTCCTTGTCGGAACCGATGGAGAGGATCTTGGAAAAGAGACCGGGCATGCCCACCTTCCCTCTGAGCGAATCCCGCGGTGAAAAACACCCGGCGGATCTGCCGGGCGCACCCACCTTAGCAAACGTGCGCGCGAGGCCCTAGGGTGCGCGCTCGATACCACAAAAAGGACGAAGAGCGCTCGCGTGCTTGGCCATAGCGGTTCGGCCCCTCGAAAGGGGCCGAACCGAACACGCGTGGAGTTACCTGCGGAGGACTAGAGCCCGGCGGCGGTGCGCATCTGGTTGCGCACCCAGTTTCCGGAGTCGGTGAGCTCCCAGATTTGCCAGCCGCTCGTCTTGCCGCACCAGCTTTGGATGGCGGACGCCGCTTCGGCCTTGTTGCAGAGGCTCCAGTTCATCCAGCTCACGTTTCGGCTGTTGGCCGCAGAGATCCATCGCTGCGCTTCGCTGGGATAGAACCCCCATTGCCCGTCCGCGGTGCAGGTGCCGAATTCGCTGATGAAGATCGGGAGGCCCGCATCGAGCGCCGCGTTCATGCGATCGATCAGCCACTGGCCGTGCGTGCCCGCGTAAAAGTGCAGCGCGTAGAGCGTGTTCTGCCCGCTCGGCCCAGTGATGCGCCTCGCTGCGGCTTGGTCTACGCCCTGCGACCAGTCGGGCGTGCCCACGATCACGAGCGCGTCGGGGTCGTTCGCGCGGATGACGGGGATGATGCGCTCGGCATAGCCCTTGATCGTGCTCCACGAGGTGCCGTTGCAGGGTTCGTTGCAGATCTCGTAGAGCACGTTGGAGTGATCCTTGAACTCGCGGCTCATCTCGTCGAAGAACGCGCGGGCTTGCTGCTCGTAGGTGGTGGGACTGCCGTCCGCATTCATCACGTGCCAGTCCACGATCACGTACATGCCGAGCTCCGTGGCGGCGTCGACGCCCTGGCGCACGAGCCCCTTCAGCCAGTTCTGGTCGCCGCCGGTGCAGTAGCCGTTGTATTCGGCGGTGTACATTGCGAGGCGCACGCAGTTCGCGCCCCAGTCGTCGCGAAGCGTCTGGAAGCCGGAGTAGGTTACGTACTGCGGGAACCATGCGATGCCGTGCGTGGACATGCCGCGGAGCTGGAAGTTCGCGCCGTGCTTGTCCACGATGTTCGTGCCGCGTACGGAGAGGGCGCCGTGGATGTCCACGGGCGTGGTGGGTTCGGGCGCCTCCGCCGGACCGATCGCGTACCACTGGATGCCCTCGCCCGTGCAGCCGGCCTTCACGTTCGTGTCGTACTCGCCTTTGCTGATGGTCCACATGTGGCTTCCGCGGCCGCCGTTTGCGCGCATGTAGGAGTTGAAGGTGCGATAGACCGCGTACGGCGTGCCCGAGGTGGGCGCGTAGAAGACGGTGCCCTCGTCGGTCCAGCCATGGGAGGCGAGGTTGGCGACTTCGCTCTCGCTCTTGCTCAGGAAGTGGTCGCTGTTGCTGCGGTTGTAGAGCCGGTGCACGGCCACCACGTCCACGTCCGCGGGCTTCTCGCTCGTGCTGTACGCGCGAAACGCCACGCCCTCGTCCTTCCAGCCGTAGGCAAGGAGCGTGGCCACTTCGCTCGCACTCGGCGTGAAGAGGTGCTGGCCGTCCCAGCGGTTGTAGAGCCTATAGATCGGGATGCCCGCCTTGGGCTCCTCGGAGGTGGTCTCCTCGGCCGTGGCCGCGCTCGCGAACGCGAGCCCGAGGGCGCAGACAACGCCGAGCACGATCATCCACAGCGCGGCGATGCGCGCGCCTCTTCGGCGGGGCGCGTGGGTCTTTCGGGTCATGGTTTTCTTCCTCTCACTCAAATCGTGACGATGATACGGGAGCCACGCTCGGCATTTGGGTAGAACTTGTGTGCCGAGGTACTCCCTCGGCGTTTCTCCGCATGTCGCAGATGAGGAGGCTAGAGATGGCTCAGCCGGTGGGTCGCCCGAACCGCGTGGTGGTGTGCCTTGGGGGCAATGCGCTTGGCTCCACGCCCGAAGAACTCCAGCACTGCATCGCCGAGACCACGCCGGCGCTCCTTCGCCTCATCGACCTCGGCAACGAGATCATCGTCACCCACGGCAACGGCCCGCAGGTGGGCTGGATGCAGAAGGCGTTCTCCATCGCCCACATGGCCGATCCCGAGATCCCCGACCTGCCGCTTCCGGACTGCGGTGCCGTCACGCAGGGCTACATCGGCTACTACCTGCAGCAAGGGCTCGAAAACGAGATCCGGCGCGAAGGCAAGCCATGGCACGTGGCCACCGTCATCACGCAGATCGAGGTCGATAAGGACGACCCCTCGTTCCAAAACCCGGTGAAGCCGATCGGCGAGTTCTACACCAAAGACCAAGCCGACATGGCGCGCCTGCTCGATCCCTCGCTCATCTTCATGGAGGATTCGGGGCGCGGGTATCGGCGCGCCGTCGCGAGCCCCATGCCGCTCCACATCATCGAGACGCCCTCTATCATGAACCTGCTGGATAGCGGCTATATCGTGCTCGCGTGCGGAGGCGGGGGCATTCCGGTGGTGGAGGACGAGCACGGGCTTTTGCATGGCGTGGACGCGGTGCTCGACAAGGACCTCGGCGGCGAGATCCTCGCCGAGGAATGCGACGCCGACGTGCTCTTCCTGCTCACGCAGGTGAACCACGTGTCGATCAACTTCGGCAAGCCCGACCAGATCGACCTCAACGACCTCTCCGTGGCCGACGCGAAGCGCTACCTCGCAGAGGGGCAGTTCGGCAAGGGCTCGATGGAGCCCAAGGTGGAGGCGGCCGTGCGCTTCGCGGAATCGAAGCCCGGACGCGTGGCGATCATCGGCGCCCTCGATCGCGCCCCGGAGATCATGCGCGGCAAGAGCGGCACCCACATCCACCTGTAGTTCGCGCCCGCGCACGCCGTTTCGACGCGCGCTTCGCGCCCGGGCGCGCGCACGGGGATTTCGGTGGAGGTCGGCGAGTGCGCTAATTCTTGTAAAGCGAGCGCGCTAGAGTGTGGGCACTGAGAGAAGCCCTCACCCTAAGGAGCCTCCATGGCCAATCCAGTCATCCGCCGTGCCCTCGTCTCCGTGACGGACAAAACCGGCGTCCAGGAGTTTGCGAAGACGCTTCAAGACGAGTTCGGCGTGGAGGTGATCTCCACAGGTGGCACCGCGAAAGCGCTGGTAGATGCGGGCGTGAACGTGGTTGCCATCGACGACTACACGGGCTTTCCCGAGATGATGGGCGGGCGCGTGAAGACGCTCCACCCGAAGGTGCACGGCGGCCTCCTCGCCAGGCGCGCCGACGCAGGCCACATGGCCGAGGCGAAGGCCAACGGCATCCCGATGATCGACCTCGTGTGCGTGAACCTCTATGAGTTCGAGAAGACAGTGGCGGATCCCTCCGTGACCTTCGCGGACGCCATTGAGCACATCGACATCGGCGGCCCCTCCATGTTGCGCTCGGCCGCGAAGAACGCCGAGAGCGTGACGGTTGTGTGCGACCCCGCAGACTACGAGCGCGTGCTCGCCTGCATGCGCGGGCACGAGGGAGCCACCACCGAGGAGCTTCGCCTCGAGCTCCAGCGCAAGGTCTTCGCCACCACCGCCGCCTACGACACGGCCATCAGCGCCTGGCTTGACTCCCGGGCAGCCGATGAGGCGGCGCCTGCGCCGGACGCCCTCACGCTCAACCTGAAGAAGCTCGACGAGCTTCGCTACGGGGAGAACCCTCAGCAGACGGCGGGCGTCTACGGCTTCAAGAACGCGGAGGGCGAGCTCTTCACCTCCGCGCACCCGCTCGTGGGCGCGAAGCAGCTCCAGGGAAAGCCCCTCTCCTACAACAACTACCTCGACGCCGACGCCGCGTGGAACCTCGTGCGCGAGTTCGACGATCCCGCCTGCATCATCTTGAAGCACCAGAACCCCTGCGGCTCGGCCGTGGCGGCAGACGTCACCGAGGCCTACGACCGCGCCTTCGCATGCGACCCGAAGAGCGCCTTCGGCGGGATCATCGCCGTGAACGGCGAGGTGCCGCTCGCGCTCGTGGAACACTTCGCGGACGTGAACAAGCAGTTCGTGGAGGTCATCATCGCGCCGAGCTTCAGCGAGGAGGCCCTCGAGCGTCTCTCCAAGCGCCAGAGCCTTCGCGTACTCGCCACCGGCGGCACGGGCAAGCCGGCGAAGATGGAGCTCAGGACGGTCGATGGCGGCGTGCTCGTCCAAAACACGGACGCCGTGGACGAGGAGCCCGAGACCTTCACCGTGCCCACGCAGCGCAAACCCACGCCCGAGGAGCTCGACGAGATGATCTTCGCGTGGAAGGTCTGCAAGGGCGTGAAGTCGAACGCCATCCTCGTCTCGAAGGACCACGCCGGCATCGGCATGGGCCCCGGACAGCCGAACCGCGTGGACTCCGCGCTCCTCGCGTGCGAGCGCGCCGATGAGGCATGTGAGCGCCTCGGGATCGAGAAGGGCGGCTACGTGGCCGCGTCGGATGCGTTCTTCCCCTTCTCCGACAACGTCGACGTGCTCGCCGAGCACGGCGTCACCTGCATCATCCAGCCCGGTGGCTCGGTGCGCGACGACGAGAGCGTGGCTGCTTGCGACAAGTACGGTATCGCCATGGTCTTCACCGGCGTGCGCCACTTCCGCCACTGACGCGCTCTCGCGATGGCCTCCACCTCGAAGTTCGGCCCTTCTGGCGCCCCGCGTGGCGAGGGTGAGGCGCTGCTCGGCGCCTCCGCCCTGCCCAATGGTTCCGGCGCGCTCCTGCAAGACCAGGAGGGCTTCACGCTCGGCAACCCCGCGCTCGTGTGCCGCTGGCGCATCGCATGCTCGAAGCTCCCGCTCTCGAACCGCCACATCCGCGCGCTGAGGGCGCGCCGCGTGCGCGGCGAGCGCATCACCTCGGAGTTTGCCGCGTGGGTGAAGCAGCAGGTGGAATGGGGCCTCGAAGCGGCTTCGGCAAGGGAACCCAACGGCGTGCTCATGCTCGTGCTCGACGAACAGGGCAAGGCGGCGCTCACCGTGGGGCCCTATGAGCCGCTCCGCGGTCGCGCGCTCTCCGCGCTCGCGCGTCGCGCGGAGAGGGCCATGGCGGAGGCGCAGGCCACCGGCGTGGCGCCGGAGACGCTCTGGGTGGTGCGCGACGGGGTGCTCGTGGCGGGGCTCGACGAGGGCATCGTCGCCTCGGGCGCCGCCACACTGGTGAGCGATCTCGCCACCACGCTCGGGATCGTGGTCTCGCGAGAGAACCACCTCGCGGCCGAGGTCGTGGCGCACGCGTCGCAAGTCCCCTTCGACGAGGCGTTTCTCGTGTCCGACGAGCACGGGATAGTGGCCGCATCGAACGCCTTAGGACCGCTCTCGAGGCGCCTCGAGGATTCCTACGCCCAGCTGCTCGCGCGCCAAGGCTCGCATCGAAGGCCGTGAGACGGAAGCGGCTTGGAAATACGCTGTGGAGGCGCAAAAGCTCGAACTGCTTTTGCCCCTAGGTACGTACAATAAGCGCGATGGAAAGGTTCCACCGTATGGCCCGGTTTCCCTTGGCCGGGAAGCCCGGTAAAGGAGAGGAGAGTCAATGGCTCAGCTGACGGAAATTCGCTGGCACGCGCGCGCGGGCCAGGGTGCCGTCACGGCGTCTCGGCTCGTAGCTGAGACGGCGATGGACGACGGGCAGTACATGCAGGCCATGCCCGAGTACGGCGCCGAGCGCCAAGGCGCGCCGCTCAAGGCCTACACGAGGATCTCGCCCGACCCTATCGAGATCCACAACAACATCCTGCACCCCGACATCGTCGTCGTGCTCGATGACACGTTGCTCGAGGTCGTGAACGT
>CANQSI010000015.1 GCA_947626465.1 uncultured Atopobiaceae bacterium | reverse complement strand
GTCTCCTTCACGTGCGCCGAGGGCGCCACGCAGTGCGCCTGGATCGCGCCCATCGTGAAGGTGAGCGTGTGCCGCTCCGCCGCGAACGTGGAGAGCAGGATGTCTTTGCCCTGGATGAGCTGGCCCTCTGCCGGGCCGATCCACAGCACGTCGTCCGCGACCGCATCGAAGAACGGCTCGAGGGTGTTCTCGTAATACTCGGTGATGATGTAGATCGCCCGAGCTATGGCATCACGTGCACGCATGGCATCGAGTGTACATAAGGAGGGAGGGACGACGCGTGTTTGGTCAGCCGTCCCTCCCGGGGTCGCGTCGGTCGTGGGGTCGTCGCCTACGCATGCAATAGGAGAGATTTCGAGAGAGCGCGAAATCTCTGCTACACGAGCCTTAGGCCTCTTCTTCCTCCGGCATCGAGCCAGTGCTCGCCGCCTCGGCCACCTTCATGAACACGGTGTAGACGACCGTGACCACGGCGATGAGGGCGAGCTGGCAGATCGGGGCGCGCCCGCCCTTACGCCTTAAGGCTCGATCACGGTGACGCCGCCCATGTAGGGCACGAGCTTCTCCGGCACGGTGACGGTGCCGTCGGCGTTCTGGTAGTTCTCGATGATCGCCGCCATGGTGCGCCCCACCGCGAGGCCGGAGCCGTTCAGCGTGTGCACGTAGCGCGTGCCCTTGAAGTTCGCCGGATCGCGATAGCGGATGTTGGCGCGGCGGGCCTGGAAATCCCAACAGTTGGAGCAGGAGGAAATCTCCTTATAGGCCTGGTAGCTCGGCAGCCACACCTCGACGTCGTAGGTCTTGCACGCGCCGAAGCCGAGGTCGCCGGTGCAAAGCGAGACCACGCGGTAGGGAAGCTCGAGTTCTTGGAGGCAGCGCTCCGCCTCCGCAGTCATGGATTCGAGCTGCTCCATGGAATCGTCCGGCGTGGCGAACTTCACCATCTCCACCTTGTCGAACTCGTGCACGCGGATGATGCCGCGCGTGTCGCGCCCGGCGCTCCCCGCCTCCTCGCGGAAGCACGGCGTGAAGGCCGTGTACCAGAGCGGGAGCTCGCTCGCGTCGAGGATCTCGTCGCGGTGGATGTTCGTGAGCACGACCTCGGCCGTGGGGATGAGGTAGAGGTTCGGCCGCACGTGGTAGAGGTCCTCGTCGAACTTCGGCAGCTGGCCCGTGCCGAAGAGCGTGGCGTAGTTCGTGATGACGGGCGGCCACCACTCCTTGAAGCCGATGGAGGTGTGGAGGTCGATGAAGAAGTTGATGAGCGCGCGCTCGAGGCGGGCGCCGAGGCCGCCGAGCAGGTAGAAGCGCGCCTCGGCGAGCTTCACGCCGCGCTCGAAGTCGATGATGCCGAGCTCGGGGCCGAGGTCCCAGTGCGGCTTCGCCTCGAAGTCGAACTCGCGCGGGGTGCCCCAGCGCCTCACCTCGGGATTGTCGTGCTCGTCCTTGCCAAGCGGCGTCGAGGGGCTCGGCAGGTTCGGAAGCGCCGCCACGAGCTCCGTGAGGGCGGCCTCCACCTCGCCGCGCTCGGCCTCGAGGGCCTCGATGCGCGCGTTGCCCTCGCGCACCTGCGCCTTCGCGGCCTCGGCCTCGTCGCGCTTGCCCTCGCTTATCAGCTGGCCGATCTGCTTCGACACGCTGTTGCGCGTGGCCTGCAGCTCCTCCACCTCGGAGATCACCTGCCGCCGGCGCTGGTCGAGCTCGAAGAAGCGGGCCTTGTCCCAGATGGTGTTGCGCGATGCCATCGCCGCGTCGACGGCGTCGGGGTTCTCGCGGAGGAATTTGATGTCGAGCATGGTGTCTCCTCGGTTGCGACCAGCGGCTTTTGGCCAACCAAAGCAGTATATACTCGCGTCTTGTGCCCGCCCCTCGCGCGTGTGCGCCGCGGGCCCATCGAACGTCGTGCCGGGAAAGGTGCCTTGTGGAGTTCTTCGATTGGCTGTTCGGCACCCGCGAGGGTGTGATCGCGCTCTTCGTGGGCGGCTTTGTGGTGTGTGCCATCGTCGCCCTCGTGCTCGAGCGCTCCACGGCCAAGCGCTTCCACGACCATGAGCCCCAGGAGGGCGAGGAAGAGGGCAATTTCTTCGAGAACCTCTTCGGCATGGGCGACGACGATTCCCCCGATTCCGAGTAGCGAGCGTGCCCTCGGCGCGCAGCGTGTCACTATTTAGTGCATTTGTTGGATATCGAAGTATTTCGATATAACCAGTCACGGTTTGCAAGGTTTTCGCGCCCGCTCCCCTCGATAGTGGGGACCCCGCGGCTTCGTCCGCGCTGTCCGCTTCGAGAAGGGAGTTCTCGTGAGTCAAATCTCGAATAGGCATATCCCACGCACTCGTCGACATCCGCTCCATGGCGTCCTCACCGTCCTCGGCCTCATGGCCCTCACGATCCTCGCGAGCGTCGGCTTTGGCGCAAGGCCGGCCCTCGCCTCCGATCCCACGGTGATGTTCAACCGGCCCACCATCAAATGCACCACCCCGGGCACGATCGCGCCCGGCGAGACGGTCGGCTGGACCGTCACGCTCCACGTCGACGACCTCGAGTACGGCGGCCTTCCCGCCATCACGAAGCTCGAGTTCGAAGACACCCTGCCCAAGACCGTGAGCAACGTGACGGGCAACCTCTACTTGAACGACACCGAGCTCCACAACGAATGGGGCACGCTCACGAACCCGCAGGCAGAACCCGACCCCACCGGCTCGATCCCGAACAAGGTCTCCTTCAAGTTCAACAGCTCGGGCCTCTCCGCGCTCAAGGCGAAGGGCTCGAACGCGAAGACGCTGGACTTGCGCATCACCGGCACGATCTCGCCCAAGCTAAAGTCCGGCGACTCCGTCTCCCATAGCGCCTTCGTCACCATGAACGAGAGCACGCAGAACAGCATCCCGAACAAGGTCACGCTCGCCGGAGACCCCTCCTACACGCTCACAAAGAACGCGAACAAGGAGCAGGCCAAGAAGGGCGACACCATCTCCTACACGCTGAGCGTGGCCAACACCGGCGAAGGCGACGGCAAGAACGTGGTGATCGAAGACACGCCGGGCACGGGCCTCTCGCTCGTGGGGAGCTCGATCAGGGTGAACGGCCTCGAAGAGGGCACCACCTCCACCACCGACCCCTCGTCGAGCTCGAGCGGCAAGGTGAAGGTCACCGTGCCGCTGCTCAAGCAATCTGACGACTTCACCATCACCTACGACGCCACCGTCACCTCCTCGAGCGCCGAGGGCACCGCGCTCCAGAACTCCGCCACCCTCACCGACGGAAGCCACCGCCAGAAGACGGCGGAGAAGTCCGTGACGCTCGTGGCGCCGGGCATCTCCCTCCAGAAGACCACCACGCAGAAGACCGCGAGTGAGAACGAGAAGGTGGACTTCACGCTCACGCTGAAGAACACGTCGTCGGTGCTCGCCGCCTCGAACGTGGTGGTGAACGATGCGCCGCCTGCGGGGCTCACCCTCGACACGAGCTCCGTGCAGGTGCAAGGCGCCGATGGATCCCCTGAGACGAGCGCCACGGAGAGCTCGCTCCAGGTGACCATCACCTCCATCCCCGCCGGAAAGACCGTGACCATCACCTACAAGGCGACCGTCCAGCCGAGCGCGGTGCGCGAGCAGGCGCTGAGCTCCACCGCCACGGCCACGGCCACCGGCGTCTCTCAGGTGTCGAGCTCAGCAGAGGTGACGATCCTCACGAACCCGCACTTCCAGTTCACGATGACGGGGCATGCGCCCTCGAGCGACAGCGCGAGCGTGGGCTCGTCCGTGAGCTTCGACGTGTCGATCACCAACGATACGCCCCACCCCATCAAGCAGGTCACGCTTTCGAACCCGCTTCCCAAGGGCATGGTGCTCGCGAAGATCCCGGAGGTCACCACCGACGGCCTCGGGCGCTCGGCATCGGGTAGCCAGGTGCAGCTTGACGACGGCACCCTCACGGCCACCGTGCCGGAACTCGAGAGCTCGGGCACGCTCCACCTCACCTACACCACGCTTATCACCGAGGAAGCCGCCGATAGCATCACGAACACCGCGAGCGTCTCCGCCCAGGGTGCGCAGATGCAAAGCCAGAGCTACACGTTCAGCGTCACCCGCGATTCGACGCCGCTTCCCCAAACCGGCCTGCCGCAGGTGATGGGGCTTCTGCTCGGAGGCGGTGGGCTCTCCACCACGGCGCTCGGGGTGAGTGGCGTGGTGCGCGCGATCATGCGTGGAAAGCGCGACGAATAGCACGGCACACGGCGACTCCGGCGAAGAGCGCCCACACCATGGGTGCGTGTGTGGGCGCTCGAGCCGAGCTCACGGTCATGGGGCTCTATACTGAGTCCCATGACTGACGTAGCTCCCCATGCCTTCGCCGCGCTTGGCCTCTCCGATCCCATCGTGGAGGGTGTCGCGGCCCTCGGCTTCAAAGACCCCACCCCCGTCCAAGCGGAATCCATTCCGCTCGTGCTCGCGGGCCATGACGTCATCGCGAGCGCGCAGACGGGCACCGGCAAGACGTGCGCCTTCGTGCTCCCCCTGCTCCAGCGCATCGCGAACCTCAAGGGCAAGGGCCCGCACGCCCTCGTGGTGACCCCCACCCGCGAGCTCGCGCAGCAGATCGACGACGTGTGCAAGGTCGTCTGCAAGAAGACGCACCAGAAGGTGGCCATCGTCATGGGCGGCGCGAAGTTCAAGCCGCAGATCGACGCCCTCGCGCGGGGCGTGGACCTCCTCGTGGCCACGCCGGGGCGCCTCATCGACCTCATGCAGCGCAAGCAGGTGAACCTCGCCGGGGTGCGCGTGCTCGTGCTCGACGAGGCGGATCGCATGCTCGACATGGGCTTTTGGCCGAGCGTGCGGCAGATCGTGCGCGCCTGCCCGAAGAAGCGCCAGACGCTCCTCTTCTCGGCGACGATCCCGCCCTCCATCAAGCCCACCGTGGACGCCATGCTCGACGACCCGGTGCAGGTGGAGATCTCCACGATCGGCGAAACCGCCGAGACGGTGGAAGAGGCCCTCATGCCGGTGGTGCCGGGACAGAAAACGGCGCTCCTTGAGGCCCTCATCGCCGACAAGGGCTACGAGCGCGTGCTCGTGTTCTGCCGCACGAAGAGCCGGGTGGACCAAGTGGCCGACGCGCTCAGGAAGCGCGGGCTCACCGTCGGGGTGATGCACGCCGATCGTCCGCAGAAGGCGAGGGAGCGCGCGCTCGAGCGCTTCCGCGACGGCAAGCTCGCCGTGCTCGTGGCCACCGACGTGATGAGCCGCGGGATCGACGTGTCGGGCATCGATGCCGTGGTGAACTACGACGTGCCGCTCGACCCCGAGGACTACGTGCACCGCATCGGGCGCACCGGTCGCGCCGGCGCCCCCGGCCACGCGTTCACATTCGTGGGGCCGGATGAGATCGGCCCGATGCGCGAGATCGAGTACTTCACGAAGACGGTGATCCCCGTGGTTGACCTCGAGGGATTCACCTACTCCTCAGGGCGCATCGTGCCGAGCGCCACGCGAAGCGCCGTGAAGGCCAAGCGCACGATGTTCAGCGGCTCCCGTTCCCGCGGTCGTGGCCGCGGTCCCATGGGCGGCCGCTACGGCAGGCACACGTAGCCCTCGCGCTCGCCGCAAAGAGCCACTTGGCCCCTGCGGCGAGCCGCTTTAGCGCTCGCGCCGCTTCACGAGAAGCACGACGCCGCCCGCGACGAGGAACACACCCGCTGCGCCAAGCACGACGTAGAGCGCGATCGGCGTCTCGTCGCCCGTCTTGGGAAGGCCACGCACCTGAGGGGCCTCGCTCGCGTTCCCTGACGGAGTCGTGGGGCTTGCGCCCGTGAACTCGGGGCCATCCACGATCGGGGTGTCGCCCGTAACCGGCATCTCACCCGACGGCGCATCGCCCTCTCCATTCCCACCGGCGGGCACATCGCCCGAGCGTGGCTGGGGCGCGTTGCCCGTGCCCTCGTCGGTGTGGGGGTCGATGGCGCCCTCATCGGCGTCCGGCGCAGCGACATCGTCTCCACGGGGCTCGTCAGCGCTCGGCTCGTCCACGATCGTCACGCCCGGCTCGAGCGCGCCGCACACGGAGCACACACCGTCCACGAAGTCGTGCGGCGCAACCTCCACGGTGTGCACGTCCTTCGTCGCGCCGCACTTCGCGCAGTGCGTCGACGCGGTGCCCGTCGAAGTGCAGGTGGGCGGCACGTCCACGCGCGAGCTCGCCTCCCAGGCATGCTCGTAGGGGATGGGCTCGGCGATCGTCTCGCCGCAGGTGCTGCACGTATGCTGGCGAAGGCCGCCCGTCTGCGTGGCGCAGTCCGCCTCGTGGAGCACGATCCATTCGCCCCACGAGTGGTTCAAAGCGGGGAGCACCTCGCTCGAGCGCACCTGCTTCGTACCGCAGCGCGTGCAGGTGTCGAGCGTCTCGCGCACGCCATTGCTCTCGCAGGTCGCGGGCACGACGCGTTCGCTCTCCTCGCCCTCTTCGCCGCCATCTGCCACGGCATCGAGCGCCACTTCGTCCACGTCGTCGAAGGTGTGGCCGAGCGCGCCCACCACGCGTTCCTCGCGCACGTGGCACTCGGAGCACGTCCGCTCCTCGAGCCCGTCCGCCGTGCACGTGGCCTCCTTGCCCGGCACCTGCGCCCATTCGCCCCAATGGTGGGCGGTCGCCGCGCTGTCGAGGCCCCCGTATTCCACGTACCCGCAGATAGTGCACTCGCGTTCGCGCACGCTTCCCGTCTGGCAGGGGATCTCCTTCGCCACGCTCCACGCGCCGAACTTGTGGCCCGTGGCGGGGATTTCCTGCAGCTCGGCGCCCATGGGCTCCTTGCAGTCCACGCACTTATAGGCCACGAGGCGATGCCCGGCGGTGGTGCAGGTGGCTGGCGTCTCCTCCACGACCTCGCCCTTGTTTCGCTCGTGCGACCAGCGCGCGTAGAGCGTGGTGGTGCCCTCGTGCGTCCCCGCGGCGATTTCCGCAAGCGGCTGGCCTGTGAAGTCCGACTTCTCATACCAACCGAGGAATTCGAAGCCCTCGCGCGTGGGCGCAACGAGCTCGACGGTTTCCTCGAGCGAGCGATGGTCCTGGTAGCTCGCGGGGAGCTTGCCGCCGTTGGGACGGTAGTTGATCCAATAATTGCCCTGCGACCACTTCGCCCAGTAGGTCACGTTGCCCACGGCGTTGGCCGGCACGCACTTCACCGACGCGCCTTCGAGCTTCTCGTTGTCGAACCAGCCCACGAAGGAGTAGCCGGTCTTCGCCACGTTGGTGGGAAGGAACGTCTCGGCGCCCGACACGTAGCCGTCGACGTCTCCCGAGTTGATGGTGCCGCCGTTCGCCTCGAGCGTCACGGTGCCACCACGCGCTACGTAGACGCCCGGCGTCTTCGCGTCGTCCTCGCCACGCCAGCTGAGGCTGAGCGTGCCCGTGCGTCCCGCGAGCGCCACGTGCTCGGCGAAATCTGCGCCGTCGAAGCCTGCGACCTCGGCCACCGCCTGCGCGCGGCCGATCTCACCCACCTCGAGCGCGAGCGGCGAAGCGGCCCACTTGCCCGAGACGACCACCTTCGAGCTCCCCATCTCGGCAATCGTGCCCGTGATGGTGCTCGCGCCCTCTGCGCCGAGATTGCGCGCGAGCGAGGTGATGGCGCCCGTGCAGTCGGCCGTGCGGGCGTTCACCACGAGCTTGCCCTGTGCGATCTGCACCGTGCGATGGCCTTCCTCGGCGCTTCCTTCGAGCGTCGCGTCGCCTACGAAGACCGTGCTCGCATCGTTGCTCGCGAGGTAGAGCGCGTCGCCCGCGAGCGCGGTGTTGCCGCTCACGGTGGTGGGCGCGCCCTCGAAATCGTCGAGGCCGAGCGAGCGCGCGCCGAGGCTCGCGTCGATGCCGCCCCCGAACTTCGCGGTGTTGCCGCCGATCGTGCAGCCGAGCGCGACGGTGTTGCCCTCGAGCGAGACCGCGCCGCCGTAGACGCTCGCGTTGCCCGCGAAGGTGCAGGCCTTCAGCGTGAGGACGCCGCCGGAGAAGTTGCGAAGCGCGCCGCCACGGCTCGTCGCCGTGTTGCCCTCGAAAGTGCAGCCCGTGAGCACGTTAGTGCTCCGCGCAGCGAAGGCGCCGCCCTCGGTGGCCGTGTTGTTTCGGAACGTGCAGTTCGAAAGCGTCGTGCCGCCGCTCGCGATGAGCCCGCCGATGGCGCCGCCACGCCCGGCCTCGCCGTCGGCCGCGTTCACGAAGTTCTGGAAGGTCACGTGCGTGGCCTCGAGCTTGGCCGCGTCCTGGGCGAGCCGCACGCCCGCGGCCTTCCCGTCGGCGAAGAGGCCGTCGAGCACGATCGGGCGCTCCTCGGTGCCCTCGAGCACGAGTTTCGCGCCCTTCGCGAGGTCGAAGATCGGTCCAGAACCGCTTCGCGAGATCGTCACCGGCCCCTCGACGTCCTCGGCGACCGCGATCTTCACCGTCTGCTTCACCTGCACGTCGCCCGCGTAGCAGTCGGCAAGGAGCTCGACCGTCACGTTCGTCGGTTCATCCTTGGCGCTCTCCACCGCCTCGCCGAGGCTCTTGAACTCCTTCGTCTCGGTCTTCATCTCGTAGGCTTCGAGATCGGGCGTGCTCACGCTATAGCGCGCCACGACTTTCGGCTCCTCGGCGACCTTCACCTCGGAATACGCCGATTCGTGGAGCGAGCGGTCGACCGCCTTCACGCGGTACTCGAGCGCACCGTTCGCCGCGTCCGCGCGCTCGTCGGTGAAGACGCCCCCGTGCGTGGAGCCGGCGTACGTCCACGCCGCGTCCTCCGGAGACCCCTTCGCGCGGGATTCCACGAGGTAGCAGAGGTGCATCGGGTCGGTACTCTTCTTCAGCACCACGTTCACCACGTCGCTCGTGGTCGTCGAGCCGTCTTCGTTCGCCACGGTCTTCGTGGCGGGCACCACGTGCGAGATCTCCGGCGCATCGTCGATGCCGTGGTAGATGTGGAGCGCCTCGCGGTTCTCGCCCGCCCCCGTCACCGCGCCGTACTCGCCGCGGTCGAGGAGCCAGATCGGCAGGTCATCCACCTCGCCCTCGAACCCGTCGACGTGCTTCGTGATGGTGCCATCGGCCACGCGGGCCTCGAAGAGCGCGCGGAACGCGGCGCTCGCCTCGCTCGCCTTGAACACGGGGTTCGCGGAGTCCATGTTGAGGCCCCAGCGCTCGTAGAAGGGGCGGAGGTCGTAGCCCGCCGCCATCGACGCGTAGAGCACGAGGCGCTCGGTCTTGTTCAGCTGGTCCTTGCCACTCGCGTCGTAGCCGTTGGTGGCGTCCTGCGGCTGGTAGCGATAAAGGTTCTCCACCCTGCCCCACCAGCCGGGCCAATAGCTCTCCACCAGCCAGAACGGCATGAAGTTGAAGCGGTTCTCGTTGAACTTCGTGCCCCAGGCGTAGTCCGGCTGCGCCATCTGGTGCGCGCGCTCGATGTCCTGGGCGTTTCGCGTGAACTCCGGCGTGAAGGTGGATTCGAAGTACGCCGGCATGTTATTCGTGGTTTCCTGCAGCGTGCGCGCGGGGATGTCGATCGAGTGGCCCCATTCGTGGATGAGGCCCCAGTTCGACGCGATCTTGCTCTGCCCGTAGCTGTCGAGCGGGTCGATGAGCACGTCCTGCGCCTCGCCGCCGGTGTAGACGCCGATGTGCTCGCCCGCGGTGAACATCCACCCGAGATCCCACACCTGCGACACGCGATAGTTCTCGTTCAGGTACTCGTTTTTGAGGTCGTAGCCGGGCTTTCCGGGGGTGAGCTCGATGCCCTCGAACGCGTAGCAGCGCGTGAGCGTGGTGTTCCAGCATTCGAGCGCCTGCTTGGCGTCGTGGCCGTGGGCGCCGTAGATCTCGTCGGCGCGCGTCGCCTGCACTGTCATCATCACGTGGTTGCCCACGAGCTCGGTGACGTCCATCTCGGACGTGTGGTCGGCGCGCACGCGGTCGGCATGGGCGCGAAGCTCGGCCATATACGCGTCGATGTCGTCGCCGAGGCGATAGACGGGGAAGGTGCGCCCGCCTTCGAAATACACCTTCACGAGGCCCGGCTGCTCGGCCTCGGTGTAGGGATTCTCGAGGTAGGCGGCGCATCCCGCGACGATGTCGTAGGTCTTATAGTCGACGGTCTTGTAGTTCGGCACCTTCACGAGGTTCAGGCCCTCCACGAGCTGCGTGGCGCCGCCCTGCCAGCTCGCCCAATAGCCGTAGGGCTGGGCCCAGCGCACGATGGGGAGCGGATCGTCGGGGTTCGCCCGCTCCACCCAGATGCGCGCGACCTCGCCCGCGGGATACCACACGCCCGTCACCTGCCGGTTCGTGGTGTTGTTTGAGAACTTCAACGTGTTTCGTGCGTAGGACGCCACGTCGCCCGCGCGCACGAGCGCCCGCGTGGAGCGCGCGCCGGCCTCCACGTCGGCCTCGTTCGACACCTCGAGCCGGGCGTTCGCCTCGAGGAGGCCCTCGGAGGCCGCCTTCACGCGCTCGAGCTCGCTCTTGTAGATGTGCTCGTAAATGGCCGGATAGCTCGGGTTTTCCTTCACCGCGGCAATGCGCGCCTGCACGCTTTCGTACGTCACGTCATCTGCGAGCTCGGTGTGGTTGTAGTTCTTCCAGAGGTTGTCGAGCACATGCTCAGCGGGGTCCTCGCGATAGAAGCGCAGCGCACGGCAGCTCGGATAGCTTTGGAGCGATTCCTTGAAGATGAAGCGCACGCGCCGTGCCTCGAGCTCGCTTCCCTCGGGGCACGCATCGAACGCGCAGAGCGAGGAGGTGGCCGAGCCGGTGCCCCGCGTGACCGTCTGCCAGTCGCCCTCCCCGCTTTCGCTTGCGGAAATGGCGAGCTCGAAGCGCGTGGGGAAGCCTTTGAGGCCTGCGTCGAGGCGTGAGCCGTACACCACCCACTGGAACTTCTCCGGCTTGTCGAAGGTCACGGTGATGGCGATGTTCGACGCATTGCCGTTTCCGGCAGGCTCCCAGAAGTCATCGGTGTCGTCGGCGATGTGGGCTTTGACGTTCGAGCCCCAGTTGCCATTGCTCGTGGCCACTTGACTCGCTTCGTAACTCACGCGATAGGCCTCGTCATAGGCGGTGAGTGCGTGCTCCTCGCTTGCGAAGGAGGAAAACGCCCACGGCGCCATCTCCGTCTCATAGACCTCGGACACGGAGGCGCCCTGGGCCTCGGCAACGTCGGGGCTCACAGGCTGCAGCTCGTCCGCGCGCGCGGGGATGGTCCATCCCAGCGCGAGCAGCACGACAGCGAGTGCGATGAGGGCGAAAGCCCAGTGCTTTCGAGCGTTCATGGCTACCTCACAGCAACACGTGGTGTGTGTAAGCGTCGTTCGTGTGCGTTCGTGAGTACTACCCGGGCTTTCATGGCCCCGCTCGAGCCTAAAATCCCTCGAGGAAACCTTGAGCCACCCCCGCCCGGGGCTCTGATTGTACCCATGATTTTAGGTATGTCTAGCTGGGAGTTTGAACTCTCACCCTGCGCTTGAGCGTTACGGTCCAAGGCCCTTTTCGGCCCGCCCGCCCCCTCAGCGGCGGCTCTTGAAGAAGCTTCGCAAGAGCGCCGCGCTCTCCTCGGCACGCACGCCGGATTCCACCTCGAACTCGTGGTTCAAACGCGCATCGTGCGAGACGTCGTAGAGCGTGCCGAGCGCGCCTCCCTTGGGGTCGTGCGCCCCGTAGACGCAGCGATCGATGCGCGCGTTCACCATGAGGCCGGCGCACATGAGGCAGGGCTCGAGCGTCACGTAGACCGTACAGCCCATGAGGCGCCAGCGCCCGAGCGCACGCGCCGCCTCCTCCATCGCGAGAAACTCGGCGTGCGCCGCGGGATCCGCATCGCCTTCGCGCCGATTGTGGGCGCGTGCCACTACCTCGCCATCGCACACCACCACGGAACCGATGGGCACCTCGCCCTCCTCGGCCGCCCGCCTGGCCTCGTCGAGCGCGAGCCCCATGAAGAACCCATCGAGCTCAGCGCCATGTGCTTCCCGCGCTGCATCCCCGCTCACGCCGCCTCCTTGCCGCCCGCCAGTGCGCTCTGCGCTAGCATAGGGCACCACGGAGGAGTGGCAGAGCGGTTGAATGCGGCGGTCTTGAAAACCGTTGGGCGCGCAAGCGTCTCGAGAGTTCGAATCTCTCCTCCTCCGCCAGTTTGCCCAGGTAGGCCGAAGGCCTCCCTGGGCAAACTGCTTGAGGAGGAGGAGAGATTCGAACTCGAAGGGCTTGAGGCGCCGGTGGCGCCTCAAGGAGCGAAGCGTGCCGAAGGCCGCGTAGCTCGGCAAAAATCGCGGAGCGATTTTTGCGGAATCTCTCCTCCTCCGCCAGATTGCCTGGGTAGGCCGAAGGCCTACCTGGGCAATCTGTTTGAGGAGGAGAGATTCGAACTCTCGAAGGGCATGAGGAGCCCTTGTGGCTCCTCATGGGCTGAGCGCGAGCTCTTCGCGCGAAGCCGGCAAAAATCGCGGAGCGATTTTTGCGGAATCTCTCCTCCTCCGCCAGATGGCCCGGATAGTCCAACGGACTGTCCGGGCCATCTGCTTAGCTCGAGCTTTGAAGGTGCGAGATCTACCTCACCGCTCGCCAGGCTGCGGATTCTGAGATCCAGCCGTGGGAGGAGAGGTCGGCGTTCTCGCTCGCGCTGATGGTCCAGAGGTGGTTGCCCAAGCCGCCGTTCGCCTTCATGTAGGGGTTGTAGAGCCTATAGACGGGCACGCCTTCGCCAGCGTCCGCCGCACGCCACGCAATGCCCTCGCGGCGCCAGCCATGGGAGGCGAGGTTCGCCGCCTCGGCGTCGCTTTCCGTATAGAAGTGGTCGCCGTTATAGGGGTTGTACACGCGGTAGATGGGCCTGCCCTCCGTCGAGGCGGCGGGGAGCACCGTGAAGCAGATGCCGTCGGCCAACCACGAGCCGTAGTTGTCCCCGCGAAGCTGCATGGACTCGTCCTTCGAGGTGGTCACGAGGTGGGCCCCGGTCCAGCGGTTGTAGAGGCGATACGCGGGCGTCGTGCCGTCAGAGGGCTTCGAGCCAGCGCGCGCGATGGCCTCGACGAGCGCCGCATGCGCATCGAGCGCGCCTACGGAGCCGGTCTCGCCCGCATGCGAGTTCTCGTCGCTCGGCAGCGGCGCGGCCGTGTCGCAGATGATCTCGCTCAGCTCAGCGGGCGTGAGGTTCGGATTGGCCGAGCACAGGATCGCCGCCGCGCTTGCCACGATGGGCGAGGAGAAGCTCGTGCCGTCCTCCCACACGTAGCCCCCCTCCGGCGAGGTGGTGGCGATGTCGTTACCCGGCGCCGAGATGTCCTTGTGCAGGTTGTAGTCGGAATAGCCGGCGTTTGCGCCGTTTTCCGTAAGCGCCGTCACGGAGAGCACGGGGTCGTAGTCGCTCGGATAGCACACCTGCGTCGTGCCGATATTCGTGCCGTCGGGGCCCACGACGCCGTTGCCGCCCGCCGCCACGCAGAGCACGCCCTGCTCGATAAGCCCGTCGATCACGCTCTTGAACGCGGGGTCGAATTCCGTGTCGTCATCCTCGGGGAAGATGCCAAGGCTGAAGTTCGCCACGCGAAGGTCGCGCACCTTGCCGTCTTTGACGAGGTCGATCACGTAGTTCGCGCCCCTGATGATGTAGGAGGTGCTCGTCTCCGAAGGTCCGTCGAACACCCCGACGGGTATCACCTTCACCTTCGGCGCCGTCAGCGATGCATGGGCGCCGCTCGCCGCGCCCACGACGCCGATCTCGTTGTTCGCCGTCGCCGCGATCACGCCTGCCACCGCGGTGCCATGGCTTCCCGCGTCCCCCGTGAGCTTGCGATCGTTCACCGCGTCATAGGCGAGGTCGTAGCGTACGTTGTCCTGGAGATCGGGGTGCGTGGGATCGATGCCCGTGTCGATCACGGCCACCGTCACGCTCGATGGGCTGTCTACCGAGAGAAACTCCTGCCATGCGGCGTAGAAGTTCGAGCCGGAGCTATCGGTCCCGTCGCCGAGGGGCCCGAGGAAATACTCGAGGTCGGCGTACTCGTCGTTGGTGAGCGGCGCGCTCACGCCATCGTCCATGAGCTGGTACACGTAGTTCGGCTGGGCGGAGACGCCCTTGATCGCATCGAGGGCGTCGATGAGCGCATCAGTCTCGCCTTCATCGGCGAGCTCGAGCGAGACGATCGTCTGGCCATCCACGTCGGGGGCGATGACCTCGGCTTCCTCTACTTCGAAGCCTTCCACGACGACGGGCGCGGCCTCCTCGGCGGGCGCGTCGGCGGGCACGTCATTGAGCTCGCCCTCGCCTTCGAGCGAGAGCGCCTGCACGCCACCCTCGGCGGCTTCCACGGAAAGCTCGGCCGCCTCCGGGTCGTCGAAGAGCACGAGGACTTCGCCCGGCACCGTCTCGGCGGTGCTCTGCGCAGGCGCAGCGGCGTCAGCGCCTTCCTCGCCTCGCGCTGACGTGGCCCCGAAGGCGAACGAGCCGAACACGAGCGCCATGAGCACTGCGAACGCGGCGCCGAGATAGCGGGTTCTGCGGTTGGTGCGTTTCATCTTTCTCCCGAGGTAGTGAGGTGTGCGCGCGGAGGTTCGGAAGCGATTCCCCACGCGAGGAATATTCATCAGCCGCGCATCTTCGCGATGCCGTGCCGGTGCGTCAATATTCTCCACGTGTATTCATACGAAAACCCCGAATTCGTGGAGGAATTCGGGGTTTCCCTCGCGAACGCGGGCAAGCGGCGCACGAACCGCGCGACGAGTTTCGCGCGCGGCGGCGCACCGCGCTTAGAGCTCGTACTTCCAGAGGCCATGGAGCGAGCAGAACTCGTACACGCGAAGCGGCGCATCGCCCGGCGCCACGGCGAATACGGCCGAGGGCTCGTCCTCGGGCGTGAGGTGCGCCACCTGGTAGGTCTTCTCGCACTCGAGCGCGATGAGCGTGATGTAGTGCTCGGGGGTCATGGGGTGCATCACGCTTCCCACCGCCACCTTCACGAGGTTCCCCTCCACCATCACGGCAGGCACGTGCTTCTCGAGCGCGGCATCCATGTCGTCGGCCTTGAGCAGCTCCATCGGCACGCCGTGGCACGAAAGCTCATTGCCGTTGTCGTCGGCCTTGACCACCACATCACTGCAATTGGGGCACTTGTAGAACTTGAGGGACATCGCGCATCCTTTCGCTCGCAATGGCACGTTCGTCGCTTGCCCTTAAGGGTAGCCAATGCCCCCGCTCGGCGCGCTCAGCGCCCCGCGAACATCCGGGTACGCCGTGTTCAACGCGCTGACCTCGGAAATGTAGTAGGGTTACGAGGGCTTTGATCGGGGGACGTGTTCGGTCTCGCGCCGAACCTGCTAGGGCGTCCTGCGTAAAGCCACACGAAAGGCCGCGCCCGTTCGGGTCGCGGCCTTTATTGTCGCTCGAAGCGAGGCGGCGTGCGCCCGAAGGCGCACGTACGCGCGTTCTCCCCGCTAGGCGCGGGTGACGTCGAGGAAGAGCCCGTTCACGTTCGCCACCTCGTACTCGCCCGTGGAGAGCTCGCCGTAGGCAAAGGTCTGATCCACGCCGAGCTTCACGTTGGCGTAGTCGGCCGCCGTGAAGCCATCCATGCGGATGGTGAGCGTCGTGGAATCCTGGCTGCCGCTCACGGGGCTGATGATGAAGTACGGGTCGAGCGATTCGGTGGTGTCGCCGGTGTACTCATTGTGGAGCGTGTAGTGGAGCGGCGTGCCCTCGGCAAGCGGATCCTGCGCCTGGCCATTGATCTCGCAGCTCGTGATGTGCACGGTCGTGTAGGCGGCCTCGGGATCGGAGAAGAAGCGGAGGACGATGCCGTCGTCCGACACGCTCTCGAGCTGGACCTCGGAGTGGAGGTCGGAGCTGAGGTTGAAGGTGGCGCCATCGGGAGCCTGGACGGAACCGCTCTGGTCCTCGGTGATGGTGCCGGGGTGCTCGGGAACCTGCGTCGTTTGCTCGCCCTCGGGGTTCTCCCCCTCGGTGCTCTCGCCTTCAGCGTTCTCGCCTTCAGCGGGCTGCTCGTTCTGCGTGCCGAACACGTCGCCGATCACCGGGATGCTGTTGAAGAAGTCCGGCCACACGAAGCGTCCGACGAAGAGCACGCCGGCCACGATGATGACGATGAGCAGCAGCACGAGCGGCCACTTGCGATGCGGCTTCTTCTCGGGAATGTCGAGGTTCGGCCCGCTGGGCGTGCTCGGGCTCGTGCCGTAGGGCGACGAAGCCGGAGCGTCCGCGGGGCGCACCTGCGTCTCGCCAGGTGCGGCGGTGTGCTTGGGAGCCGCATCGGTGGACGGCTTCTGGTCCATAGAACCCTTCATGTGGCTTGCCATATTTACTCCTTGCCACAAAAGCTCGGTCGTTCGAGGTAACAACGCGGCATTCTACCCCACCGCCCCGCAACCCTCCCAATGCCCACACAAACCCCAGCCCAGCCCCCGCCAACGGCACCCGCTCCCATGCCCAGGCGGCGCCCGGGCCGGAGGCGCCCGTGCCCGAAGGCACCCGTGCCCGGAAGACATCCGTGCCCGGAAGGCACCCGTACTCGGACTGTGCGCGCTCGCGGCGTCCACCGCCGGCACATCCTGCCGCCCGAATTCACCGCGCGTCGCGTCTCGCGCCTTGCGCCGCGCGCACCCCACTGCTCGAATTCATCGCGTATGGCGTCGAGCGCCTTGCGCCGGTTTATCACTCCGCGCAATTTCAATGCGCTTGGCATCGAGCGACTACCGCCGATGCGCGTGGAACCTTGCGCCGATCCTCTGCCGGCCCTCTCCGCCCGGAAGGCGCCCCGCGCATCGCGTAGCGCCTACCGCCGGTTCGCATAGAACCTTGAGCCGGTACTCTGCCGGCCTCTACCCGTTCTCTGCCGGCTCTCCGCCGGCCCTCTCCGCCCGGAAGGCGCCCCGCGCATCGCGTAGCGCCCTCCGCCGGCTCGCGTAGCGCCTTGAGCCGG
>CANQSI010000014.1 GCA_947626465.1 uncultured Atopobiaceae bacterium | reverse complement strand
CGTGCGGAATCCACGTCCGGTGAGGAGCCGGATCGCGCGCTCGGCGGCCGCCTCGGCGCCGGGCACGCCGCGAAGCCAGTCATGGTGGCCCACCCCATCGAAGGAGAGGACGAATTGGGGACGTTGTCCCAGCTTGTCGAGGGTGTCGAGAAGTCCTTCAGACACCAACGAGCCGTTGGTGGAAATGGCGGCAACGCGGATTGCGCGGCGGCTGAGGAGCTTGGCGATGGCGGCGAAGTCCTCTCGAAGCAGCGGCTCGCCGCCGGTGAGGGCAACGGCGGGAATCCCGCAGGCGGCGATCTGCTCGACGATTGCCTCGATCTCGGCGAAGCTTGGCTCGCGTCCTCCGCCCGCAACGCTCGAGACGGCGCCTTTAGAGCCCGCGTCCATGAGGCAGTGGCGGCAATGGTAGTTGCAGCGTCCGGTGATCGACCAGTGGATGAGCCGGACGAAGCGGTTCGGGAAGCTCCGATGGGCCTGTTCGGGATCGATGCCCTCGCCCGGCGCGCAGGGCTCGATGAGGCCGCGGCACGCGAGGTCGGCGGCCGCCTCACGCTCGTCGGCGGGGATGGTGGGAAGGTCGAAGTCGACGCTCCCATCGCAAAGCTCGAGGCAGGCGAACTCCGTAGCGGAGAGCGGCGCGAGCGCGAGGCGATCGGCGTCGAGCACTACGTGCGAAAGACCCTGCCACGACCGCAGGCGATAGGGTTGTTTCAAGCGGAAGCGCATGTGGGGAAGGGGATCGTGCGGGCATCACGCGATCTGAGTACGGGCCTCGCATCGAGATGTTCCGATGCGAGGCCCGTACTATCGATCGAGCGATCAGGCGTTAGTACCAGAGGATCATGGGCTCGTCGTCAGCGCCGAAGAGGCTGCACTGATCCCCCGGGAGCCCCATGCCACCGGTGACGACCTTGAGCTCCTCCTCGGAGATCTCCGCCGAGGGCTCGCGGACGAAGTCCTCGGCCGCGAGGGCGAAGCCGTGGCTCTCGGCGAAGCCGAGGATCGCCTCCATGCGGCTCGCGCGCAGGCTCTCGAGAAGCTCGCCAAACTCACGACGCAGATCCTCGTCTTGGGAGAGCGCCTCGTTGAAGGCCTTCATGTTCTCAGTCATGGCAATTCCTTTCGCAGTTGGGCGTGGGTTCTGAGGGTGATGATAGGTTTGCGTGGAGACGGCGAAGCGCATGCTGCCGAGTGGTAGGGGAGATGACGTCGTTCGTGCTGCGTGAGGCAACATTCGTGCGCAATGGCCATATACCCCTCCCGCATGCGACGAGGCGACAGCGCGCCCCGCTCTGCGATACTTGGGCCATGACCACGGAAAACGCGTATAGCGAGGCGATGCTGGGCACCGCTCGGCTCTCCGAGGCTGGGGGCCGCGTGCTCACGGCGCTCGAAGCCGCGGGCTTCGAGGCGTGGATCGTGGGCGGATGGGTGCGCGATGCGCTCTTGGACACGACGCCCGGCGACGTGGACGTGGCCACCTCCGCCCCATGGCAGGAGAGCGAGGCCGCGCTCGAGGCTGCGGGTTTGCGTGTGCGCGAGACGGGTACGGCGCACGGCACCGTCACGGCCGTCTTCGGCCACGAGGGCGTGGAGACCACCACCTACCGCGTCGATGGGCCCTACGAGGACGGCCGGCATCCCTCCTCGGTGGAGTTCGTGGGCAGCGTCGAGCTCGACCTCGCGCGACGCGACTTCACGGTAAACGCCATGGCATGGCATCCCACGCGTGGCCTCCTCGATCCCTTTGGGGGAGCGGAGGACCTCGAAACGGGCAGCATTCGCGCGGTGGGGGATCCTCGCGCGCGCTTCGAGGAAGACGGCCTGCGCGTGCTTCGAGCCGTGCGCTTCGCGGCGCGGCTCGGCTTTGCCATCGAGCCCCGCACGCAAGACGCGGTGCGCGCGCTCGCGCCCCTCCTCTCGCGCGTGTCATCCGAGCGTATCGGTACGGAGCTTCGCGGCATCCTCATGGCGGGGCGCGGCGGTTGGCCGCTTTGCGAGGAGCGCGATGCGATGTTCGCGGCCATCCCCGAGCTCGCGCCCATGGAGGGGTTCTCCCAACACTCTCGCTACCACTCGCTCGACGTGCTCTGCCACGTGTGTCGCGTGATGGACTACGTGGAGGTCTACACCGGCGGCGTCGCCTCGGAAGAGCTCCGCTGGTGCGCGCTTTTGCACGACATCGGAAAGCCCTTCACCCTGCAGATCGACGAGGCGGGGCAGGGCCACTTCTACGGCCACCCGGCCAAGGGCATGGAGATGACGGACGAGATCATGCGGCGCCTCGCGCTCCCTGAAGCGCTGAGGAAGCGCACCGTGGCCCTCGTGCGCCTGCACGACCGCCCGGTGCAGCCCACGCGTGCGTCGGTGCTCTCCATCCTCGCCGATCTCGACGCGCTCTGCCCCGGGCAGGCGCCGAGCTTGGTGCGCGAGCTCATGGTGATCAAGCGCGCCGACGCCATGGCGAAGGCGCCAGCCTATCGCGACTACGCGCTCGAGGTGGATGCGCTCGACGCGCTCGCGCAGCGCCTCCTCGCCGAGGGCGCGCCCTATCGCGTGCAGGATCTCGCCATCAGCGGCACCGACATCCTCGAGCTCACCAGACGAAGTGGCGGCCCGTGGCTCGGGAAAGTGCTTCGCACGCTGCTCCAGGAGACGATGCAAGGCTCGCTGCCGAACGACCACGCGGCACTTGGGCGACGCAGCACTGCCATCGCTCGAGGTCTCGAGGCGTAGCGGCTCCCGCGCGCCCATAGTGGGGCCATAGGCTGCTCGCCGCGGTGCGGCGCGCTTCGGGCGTGGGGCGAGGGGGTTGGCGATGGAATCGGTGGAACTCAGGGTACGGTCCCAGCTCGAGGCCTCGCGCTCGCTCCTCGCGGAGACGTTCGAGGATGCCGGGGCGCCGGCCGTCGGCTTTGCCGCCCCGGGCAGAAGCGAGATCGCGGGCAACCACACCGACCACGAGGGCGGTTCGGTGATCGCGTGCGCCATCGACTGCGCGCTCGCGGGCGTGGCGGCGCCGAACGCGCGTGGCGAGATTCGCGTGGCGAGCGAGGGATTCGCGCCCTTCACGCTCGACCTCGAGCGCCTGGAACCACGCGAGCGCGAGCTCGGCACCTCCGCCGCCCTCGTCCGCGGCATGGCGTGCCAGCTCGAGGCGCGGGGGTTCGCTCCCTCGGGTGTGGACATCGCGCTCACCTCGACCATCCCCTCGGGAGGGGGCCTTTCGAGCTCGGCCGCATTCGAGCTCGCGATGGGGCGTGTGCTCGAAGCGCATTGGGAGCGCCGCGCGGGTTCTCCACAAGGCCCGATCGACCCCACCCAGCTCGCGCTCATGGCGAAGGAGGCGGAAAACCGCTGGTTCGGCAAGCCATGCGGGCTCATGGACCAGCTTGCGATCGCCCTCGGCGGGATCTCCCTCATGGACTTCGAGGATCCCGACGAGCCGAAGACGAGCTCCATCGACCTCAGCTTCGAAGACCTCGGCTTCGACCTCGTGCTCGTGAAGGTGGGCGCCTCCCACGACGACCTCACGCACGAGTATGCGGCGGTGCCGCAGGAGATGCAGGCGGTGGCGCGCGCCTTCGGCAAGGAACGGCTCTCAGACGTGGCGCAGGAGGAGGTGCTCGCGAAGCTCGGCGAGCTCAGAGCCTCGCTCGGCGATCGCGCGGTGCTGCGCGCCCTCCACTTCTTCGTGGAAGATGACCTCGTGCTTCGCCGCTGGCAGGCGCTCCTCGAGGAGGACATGGATCGCTTCTGCACGCTCACGAACCGCTCGGGCGCGAGTTCGGCGATGTTCCTCCAGAACGTCTCGGTGGCGGGCTCGGCCGACCAAGCCGCGATGGTGGCGCTCGCGCTCGCCACGCTCGAGCTCGGCGAGGCGGGCGCGTGTAGGATCCACGGCGGCGGCTTTGGCGGCACGATCCAGGCCTTCTCGCCCGTGGAGGCCACGCAGGCGCTTTGCCGACGCATGGACGAGGAGCTCGGACAGCCTTCCGCTTCTGTCTATCGCGTCGTGCCGGAGGGTGCGTGCGCGTGGAGGCTCGCATGACGCCCGCGGGCGAAACGCGCCTCGCCGAACGCGCGGGCGACCTCGTGGCCTACGGGCTTCGCGAGGGCCTGCTTGCGCCCGACGACGCGCTCTTCGCCTACAACCGCATCCTCGCGGCGCTCCGCGTGACGGCGCCCGCCTCGCGCTTCGGCGATGCCCCTCCCGGAAGCGCCGACGTCGCGCTTCCCGAGGGCTTCGACCTCGAGACGTGGATCGCCGAGCTGGGGAGCGCGGTGGTGGCCGCGTGGGGCGAAGACGACGTGCCATCCGCCCACGATCGCGCGGAAACCGCGCTCATGGCGCTTCTCATTGCGCGCCCCTCCGAGGTGAACCGACGCTTCCAGGAGCTGCGCGCTTCGGGGGCCTCTCGGGAGGAAGGCGCGAAGCGCGCGACCGATTACCTCTCCCACCTCTCCCTGAGCTCGCGTTACGTACGCGCGGCGGCGATCGCGAGGAACCTCTCATGGACCTCCTCGAGCCCCTATGGCCCGCTTGAGATCACGATCAACCTCTCCAAGCCCGAGAAGGATCCCGTGGCCATCGCGGCTGCACTCTCAAGGCCGGCGACGACGCGCTATCCCACCTGCGCGCTCTGCCAATCGAACGAGGGCTACGAGGGCCGCCCCGCGAGCGATCCCGCAGGCGCGCAGGATCCGCGCCAAAACCTCCGCATCGTCGACGTGGAGCTCGGCGGCGAGACATGGGGCCTCCAGTACTCGCCCTACGCGTACTTCACCGAGCACTGCATCTGCATGAGCCGCCCGCACCGCCCGATGCACGTCGATCGCGAGAACATCGAGCGCCTCCTCGACTTCGTGGACGCCTTCCCGCACTACTTCATCGGTTCGAACGCCGATCTTCCCATCTGCGGGGGCTCGATCCTCTCGCACGACCACTTCCAGGGCGGCCGCCACACGTTCCCGATGATGAACGCGGAGGTGGAAGAGACCTTCGCGCTCGCGAAGGGCGAGGTGGAGGGGGCGATCCTTCGCTGGCCGCTTTCCGTCGTTCGGCTGCGCGGCGTTGATCGCGAGGCGCTCCTCGACGAGGCGGCGAGAACGCTCGCGCTCTGGCGAGGCTGGAGCGACGCCTCCGTGGGCCTCGTGGCCAAGGACGAGGACGGCACGCCACACCACACCATCACCCCCGTCGCGCGGCGCCTCGAGGGCGAGGACGGCAGGCCCGTCTACGAGCTCTTCCTCGCCCTGCGCTCGAACCTCACCTCGCCCGCGCATCCTCTCGGCATCTTCCACCCCCATGAGGAGTACCACCACATCAAGAAGGAGAACATCGGGCTCATCGAGGTCATGGGGCTCGCGATCCTGCCGCCCCGCTTGAAGCGCGAGCTCGCCGCGGTGGGGCGCTGCTTCATCGAGGGGCGCCCCTTCGAAGACGATCCCGAGGCCGCGCCGCACGCCGCGTGGGCGTACGAGCTCCTCGAGGATGCCACGTTCCCCGAGCTCTCCGGCGAAGCGCTCGAGGCGCGCATCCGCGAGGGAGTGGGGGAGGTCTTTTGCCACGTCCTCGAGGATTGCGGCGTCTTCAAGCAAGACGCGGCGGGCAGGAAGGCGTTTCGCCGATTTATTGCTGCGCTTCAGGGCTAAGCTTCTCTAGGCGAGCGCGTGGGGAGAGATGGCGCGCCCGCGTCGAGCGAGAGGAAGAACCCATGAGCGAAGCGACCGCGCGCAAAGAGGGCCTTGGTACCCTCTGCGTCCAGAGCGGGTGGCAGCCCGAAAACGGCGGCCCGCGCCAAGTGCCCATCATCGAAAGCACCACCTTCAAGTACGCCACGAGCGCGGAGATGGGAGCGCTCTTCGACCTCGAGGCCAATGGCTACTTCTACAGCCGCCTGCAAAACCCCACGTGCGACTACGTGGCGGACAAGCTGCGCGCGCTCGAGGGCGGGAGCGCCGCGATGCTCACGGGAAGCGGCCAAGCGGCGAGCTTCTACAGCGTCTTCAACATCGCGGGATGCGGCGACCACGTCGTGAGCGCCTCCACCATCTACGGCGGCACCTACAATCTCTTCGCCGTGACGATGAAGCGCATGGGCATCGACTTCACCTTCGTGGAGCCCGATTGCTCAGACGCCGAGCTCGAAGCCGCCTTCAGGCCGAACACGAAGGCCGTCTTTGGCGAGACGGTGGCAAACCCCGCCCTGCGCGTGCTCGACATCGAGCGCTTCGCGAAGGCCGCGCACGACCACGGCGTGCCCCTCATCGTGGACAACACCTTCGCCACGCCCGTGAACTGCCGGCCCTTCGAGTGGGGCGCGGACATCGTCACGCACTCCACGACGAAGTACCTCGACGGGCATGGCGCCTGCGTGGGCGGCGCGATCATCGACCATGGCGCCTTCGACTGGATGACGCACGCCGACAAGTTCCCCGGGCTCACGACCCCCGACGAGTCCTACCACGGCGTCACCTACGCCGAGCGCTTCGGCACAGGCGGCGCCTACATCACGAAGGCGACGGCGCAGCTCATGCGCGACTTCGGCTCAGTGCAGTCGCCGCAGGCGGCGTTCGTGTTGAACCTCGGCATCGAGAGCCTGCACGTGCGCATGAAGCGCCACTGCGAGAACGCGCAGGCGCTCGCGGAGTTCCTCGCCGCCGACGATCGCGTGGCGTGGGTGAAGTACTGCGGGCTTCCCGGCGACGAGGACTACGAGCTCGCCCAGAAGTACCTGCCGAACGGTTCCTGCGGCGTGGTCTCCTTCGGCGTGAAGGGCAGCCGCGAGGCGGCCGAGCGCTTCATGGGGCGCCTCAAGGTCTGCGCCATCGAGACCCACGTGGCCGACGCGCGCTCCTGCTGCCTGCACCCCGCCTCGACGACGCATCGCCAGATGAACGAGGAGGAGCTCGTGGCCGCCGGCATCTCGGGCGACCTCGTGCGCTTCTCCTGCGGCCTCGAGGACGCGAAAGACTTGATCAACGACGTGGATCAGGCATTGGGCTAAGCGCGTTCACCTAAGCTAGAACCACACCCTCCACCACGACCCGAAGCAGAGCCCATGCCCATCAAGATTCCCAACAAGCTCCCCGCCACGAAGACCCTCACCTCGGAGAACATCTTCGTCATGACGGAGACCCGGGCCATGACCCAAGACATCCGCCCCCTGAAGATCCTCCTCCTAAATCTCATGCCGACGAAGATCGAGACGGAGACGCAGATCTGCCGCCTCATCTCCAACACCCCGCTCCAGCTCGAGCTCGAGCTCTTGAAGACGAGGAGCCACGAGGCGAAGAACGCCGCGCCGGAGCACATGCTCGCCTTCTACACCACCTTCGATCAGGTGAAGTTTCGCTACTACGACGGGATGATCATCACCGGCGCGCCCGTGGAGCGCATGCCCTTCGAGGAGGTGGAGTACTGGGACGAGCTCTGCAGGATCATGGAGTGGTCGAAGTCCCACGTCCACAGCACCTTCCACATCTGCTGGGGCGCGCAGGCGGCGCTCTACTACCACTACGGGATCGGCAAGGTGAACCTCCCGGAGAAGCTCTCGGGCATCTATCGGCATGAGGTGCTTCGCCGGAGCTCCATGCTCATGCGCGGCTTCGACGACACGTTCATGGTGCCGCAGTCGCGCTACACCTCGGTGGACGAGGAGGCGGTGCGGAACTGCCCGCAGCTGAAGGTGCTTGCGGCGTCCGAGGAGGCGGGCCTCTACGCGATGGCGACGGAGGGTGGGCGCCAGGTGTTCATCACCGGACACTCCGAATATGACGCGGACACGCTGAAGCGGGAATACGAGCGCGACCTCAAGGCCGAGCCGGACGTGAAGATCCCCGTGAACTACTTCCCGAACGACGACCCCGCCCTGCCGCCGCTCGTCACCTGGCGCGCGCACGCGAACCTGCTCTACCACAACTGGGTGAACTACTTCGTCTACCAGACGACGCCCTACGACGTGAGCCGCATCCGCCCCGTGAACGAGGGCTTCGTGCGCGAAGAGGCATAAGGCGCCGCGTTGGCGCGCGGGGCGAGAGAGGCAAAGGAGCTTCCATGAACGATTCCTACGGCGGCA
The DNA here is from genome assembly GCA_947626465.1 of uncultured Atopobiaceae bacterium. Lineage (GTDB taxonomy): Bacteria > Actinomycetota > Coriobacteriia > Coriobacteriales > Atopobiaceae > CANRLS01. The sequence goes on along the minus strand of CANQSI010000014.1, from coordinate 8,894 downwards.
TGTCGAGCGCGCAGATCTCCCGCATGCTCTCCGTGAAATTCCCCTCGCACGTGGAGGGGGCGAGCTTGGACTGGGTGATCCCCTACGGATCCATCGCCTCGAGGCTCCTCACCTTCAAGCGCACGCATCGCGTGCCGTGCCTGGTGGTGGCGGAGTTCCTCGGGATGGATCCACTGCCGGACATCTCGCCGTTTGCCTTCTTCGGGCTCTTCAATGGCAAGGTGCGCACCGACGAGCGGCGCAAGGCCGCCATCCGCCTCATCGCCGAGCGCATGGGCATCACGATGCGCATCCCGGACGACTTCCAAGGGGCGCCGCACCTGAACCCACGCCATTGGCGTTTCGCCGACGACCAACCCGGCGGCTGCGAGAAGGAGTGGGCCTGCTTCGAGGCGGCGCTCACGCTCGCCGACGAGCTCGACGAGACGGATCAGAGTCGCAAGGCGCTCGAGGCCGCTTTCGACGAGGTTCGGGCGCTGAAAGGCATCGGCGATTCGAATCTCCCGATTGCGCTCTACTGGGCTCGCGCGAATCGCTACCTCGCGCTCGACGAGTTCATGAACGCCTACCTCGAGCGCACCTTTGGCATCGTCGTGCCGAAGGACCTCACGGGAAAGGCCTACCTCGAGCTCGTGGACGAGGTGGCCGCTCGCCTCGCCGCCGACGACTCGGAGGCCAAGACCTTCCCCGACCTCTGCGTCCTCGCCTGGCGTGCCCACGAAAACTAAAGGGCTTACTCCGCGAACTCCGTCTCGAGTCCCGCCACGTCCTTCTCGAGCGTCTCCATGTCGGCTGAGAGGTAGGCGCCGTTTGCCTCGAGGACCTTCTGCATCCAGAAGAAGGAATCCTTCTTCGAGCGCGCGAGCGTGCCCTTGCCCTCGTCGTCCATGTCCACGTAGATGAAGCCGTAGCGCTTCTTCATCTCGCCGGTGGAGAGGCTCACGAGGTCGGTGGAGCCCCACATCGTGTAGCCGAGGACGGGGATGTGGTCGATGAGGATGGCCTTCTTCATCTCGCGTAGATGGTCGGAGAGGTAGCGCATGCGGTAGGGGTCGTGGACGGAGCCGTCCTCCTCGCGCATGTCGATCGCGCCGATGCCGTTCTCGATCACGAAGAGAGGCTTCTGGTAGCGGTCATAGAACTCGTTGAGGACGATGCGCAGCCCGAGCGGGTCCACGGCCCACCCCCAGGGCGTCACCTCGAGGTAGGGGTTGGGCTCCGCGCCGAGCACGCCGTGGCGGCGCGTCTCGGTGCCCACTCCTGCGGTATTCGAGCGGTAGTAGCTGAAGGACACGAAGTCGAGCGCCCCCTCGGCAAGCACCTCGTCGTCGCCCGGCTCCTTCACGAGCTCCACGTCGCGCTCAGCGAGGAGGTCGTGCGCGTAGTTGGGATAGGCGCCACGCGCCATGACATCGATGAAGAAAAGCGTCTGGCGCTTGAGCTGCATGGTTGCGAAGACGTTTTCCGGTTTGCAGTCACGCGGATAGATCTCCGAGCTCGCGTACATCGTGCCCATGAGGTTCTCGGGGTCGATCTCGTGGGCGAGCTTCGTCACGAGCGCGCTCGCCACCATCATGTGGTGCTTTGCCTGGTAGATGGTCTGGTCGTCGGCCTCGCGTACCCCGAGCATGGGGTAGCCGGTGAGGATGTTGATCTCGTTGAAGGTGAGCCAGAGGCGGCACTTCCCCTTCCAGCGCAGAAGCAGCGTCTTCGCGTAGCGCACGTAGGCGTCGATGACCTCGCGCCCTGCCCAGCCGTCGTACTTCTCGGCGAGCGCGGCGGGGATCTCGTCATGGCAGATCGTGATGAGGGGCTCGATGCCCTCCTCGGCGAGCTCGTTGATCACGTGGTCGTAGAAGGCGAGCCCTTCCTCGTTCGGCTCCTCCTCGAGGCCGGTGGGGAAGATGCGGCTCCAACACACGGAGAAGCGGAAGACGTTGAAGCCGAGCTCGCCCATGAGCTCGATGTCGCGGCTGTGGTGGTGGTAGAAGTCCACGGCCTTATGGCTCGGGTAGTAGACGTCGTCAAAGAGCGCGGGCTCAGAGCCCTCGGGAAGCGCGTCTTCGCTCGTCACGAACCCGCGCGAACCGTCGGCGAGGCGAAGCGACACGCGCCGGGGCGTGTGCACGTCGCCGCCGGTCTCGAAGTCATGGGAGAGGAGCCCGCGTCCACCCTCGCCGAAGCCGCCCTCGAATTGGAAGTCGGCCGTGGCGCCACCCCAGAGGAAGTCCTCGGGGAAGGGCTGCCCTTCGAGATCTCCGCCAAAGGCCTTAGGGTCATACACCGCACGCTCGCTCATGCTCGCTCCTTCACGCAGGGGATTCAGCTTCATGCCCAACCCTACACGATACGCACGAACGGCTCTCCGTAGGTGGCGAGTTGCTCGTCATGGGTGAGGAGGACGAGCCCGTCCATCGCCCATGCGCGTGAGGTGCCCCGAATTGTCGTGAAGCGCGGGTGGTAGCCTAGGCGCTGGGAGAAACGAGACTTCAAGACCACATTCGGGAGGTTCCCGTGACGGATAGCACGCGCGCGGATGCGCTGCCCAAGACTTATGACCCCCAAACCACCGAGCCCGAGCTCATGGAACGTTGGCTCGAGAGCGGCGCCTTCGAGCGCAGCATCGGGCGTCCGGACGCCGAGGGGCACGTGAAGGACTGCACCGTGGTGATCCCGCCGCCAAACGTGACGGGCATCCTCCACATGGGCCACGCGATGGATGACACCATCCAAGACGCCTTCATTCGCTACAACCGCATGCGCGGTCGCTCCACGCGCTGGATCGTGGGCACGGACCACGCGGGCATCTCCACGCAGACGAAGGTGGATAAGAAGCTCAAATCCGAGGGCGTGAACCGCCTCGAGATCGGGCGCGAGGCCTTCCTCGAAGCCTGCCAGCAGTGGCGCGACGAGTACGGCGGCACGATCATCCGGCAGATCAAGCGTATGGGCGGCTCCTGCGACTACGCGTCCGAGAAGTTCACGATGAGCCCTGAGTACGCGGTGGCGGTGCGCAAGGTCTTCTGCGATTGGTACCACGACGGCCTCATCTACCGTGGCAAGCGCATCGTGAACTGGTGCCCCTCGTGCCAGACGGCCATCTCCGACGACGAGGCGGAGTACCGAGACGAAGAGGGCCACCTCTGGTACCTGCGCTATCCCCTGAAAGAGCCGGTGAACGGGGTGGAGTACATCGTCGTGGCCACCACGCGCCCCGAGACGATGCTCGGCGACACCGGCGTGGCCGTCGCCGAGGACGACCCTGAGAAGGCCCCTTTCGTGGGCGCCACGGTGGTGCTGCCCATCGTGGGGCGCGAGATCCCGATCTTTAGCGACTGGCACGTCGATGCGGGCTTCGGTACGGGCTTCGTGAAGGTGACGCCCGCGCACGACCCGAACGACTTCGCGATGGGGGAGGCCCACGACCTCCCGAAGGTGAACATCTTCGATGAGACCGCGCACGTGGTGGAGGGCTATGGCGACCTCAGCGGGCTCACCCGCGACGAGGCGCGCGAGAGGATCGTCGCGTGGTTTGCGGAGCATGGCCTGCTCGACCGCGTGGAGGACCACGCCCACAGCGTGATGCACTGCTATCGCTGCGACACGACGCTCGAGCCGTGGCTCTCGGAGCAGTGGTTCGTGGCGGTGGACAAGCTGAAGGGGCCGGCCACGGAGGCCGTGACCTCGGGAAAGGTGACGTTCCACCCCGAGAGGTGGACCCAGACCTACCTCACGTGGATGGAGAACCTGAAGGATTGGTGCATCTCGCGCCAGCTTTGGTGGGGCCACCGCATCCCCGTCTTCGCCTGCGCGGACTGCGGCTGGGAAGATGCGCTCATGGAGGACACAGACGTGTGCCCGAAGTGTGGCGGCCATCACGTGGTGCAGGATCCCGACGTGCTCGACACGTGGTTCTCCTCGCAGCTCTGGACCTTCGCCACGCAGGGCTGGCCCGAGCATCCCGAGGAGCTCGAGGGACATCACCCCACGAAGGTGCTCGTCACCGCGCGCGACATCATCGCGCTCTGGGTGGCGAGGATGATCATGAGCTCGCTCTACTTCCTCGGCGAGGTGCCCTTCGAGGACGTGTTCATCTACGCGATCATCCTCGCGAAGGACGGCACGCGCATGAGCAAGTCGAAGGGCAACGGCGTCGACCCCATGGACCTCATGGCGAAATACGGCGCGGACGCCATGCGCTTCAACCTCCTCACGCTCATCACCAACAACCAAGACGTGCGCTTCGACGCGGAGTTCGACAAGAAGACCGGGGAATTCCTCGGGAGCCCGCGCACGGAGCAGGCGAAGGGCTTCGTCACGAAGATCTGGAACGCGAGCCGCTTCGTGCTCTTGAACCTCGAGGGCTACGAGCCGGGGCCCGCGGAGGCCGCCACGCCGGAGGACGCGTGGATGCTCTCGCGCCTCGCGCGCGAGGTGGCGCGCGCCACCGAGGAGCTCGAAACCTACGAATTCGGCGACTACGCCCGCGAGCTGCAGGGATTCTTCTGGAACGAGGTCTGCGACTGGTACGTGGAGCTCTGCAAGGGGCGGCTGAACTCCTCCGATCCCGACGTGCGCCTGCAGGCGCAGCGCAACCTCGCCTTCGTGCTCGACACGTCGCTTCGCCTGCTCCACCCGGTGATGCCGTTCGTGACGGAGGCCGTGTGGGACGTGCTGCCGCCCTCGGCGCTCGACGGGGCCTCGCACGAGGGCCGCTTCCTCATGGAGGCCGCATGGCCCGAGCCCGCCGACTTCGCGAAGTGGGTGAACGAGGCCGCCGAGCACGACTTCGACCTCGCGCGAAGCGTCGTCTCCGCCGTGCGCTCCTCGAGGGCGCGCTACCGTCTCTCGCCCCGCGAGCCGCTCTCGGTGGCCGTGAAGGCGCCCTCGCAAGACAGCGAGCGCCTTCTCGCGCAAGCCGACTTCGTGCGCGAGCTTGCACGCGTGAACGAGCTCGACGTGGGGCCCGAGGTGGCCAAGGCGCATGGCTCGGTGAGCATGGTCGACGGCGCCCTCGAGATCTTCATCGCCCTCGGCGACCTCGTGGACCTCGAGGCCGAGGTGGCGCGCCTTGCGAAGGCCATCGCGAAGGCCGAGAAGGAGCTTTCCGGCGTTGAGCGCACGCTCGCAAACGAGGGCTTCCTCGCGAAGGCGGCGCCTGCGGTGGTGGAGGCCAAACGCGAACGTGCCGCAGAACTCGCGGAAACCATCGAGCGCCTGAGGGCCCAGATGGAAGACATCGCATAGGCTGCGCTCGCGCGGCATCAAGGCAACCGTCCAAACAAAAGGGATGCGAATATGACTAAACAGGTGAAGCTCGGGATCGCACTTTCGCTCATGGCGCTTCTCGCGGGCTGCGGAGCCGTCTCTCCGGCCGTGGAGGAACTCGCGGAACAGGTGCCAACTGCCTCTGAGGAGAGCAGTGAGGTCACGGATCAACCGGTTGACGAGCAGCAAGATACGAGCGAGGTGCAGGAAAGCGCGTCGAAGTACTCGCTCGACGCGTATTCCTGGGATGAGCTCGCCGGCATCGCGCAGGAGATCGGCAACGCGGGAAGCGACGAAGCGGCGATGGAGATCGCGAAGCAACACAACCTCTGCAATGCGGATGGCACGCTCGACGGCACCCAAGCAAAGAGCGTGACCCTTTCAGACGGCACCGAGACGTCGGTCCAGGTCGCGGGTTTCTCCCACGACAACAAGACAGGTGGCGGCAAGGCCGGCATCACCTTCATCTTCGCGGAGCCCATCGCCGCCGAAGCCATGAATTCCAGTGACACGAATGAAGGGGGCTGGGAAGGCTCCGAGATGAGGAGCTGGCTCGGCACAGAGGGGATCGCCAGCCTCCCGAGCGATCTCGCGAATCAAATCGTGGCGGTCGACAAGCTCACCAACAACGTGGGCGAAACGGTGGACCTGTCCTCAGTGACGACGACGTCCGACAAGCTCTGGCTCTTCTCCCTCACGGAGCTTTGCGGCGAGATCGATCGAAGCTGGTCCCTGCGCGGTACGGCCGATGAGGAACTCGATGCCATCGCGAATGCGGAAGGCACCCAGTACCAGCTCTTTGCCAACATGAATGTCACCGACACGGGCGACAATCCCATCCTCGAGCGGGATTATCCGGGGACGTTCAACTGGTTCCTACGCACGCCCGACGGGTGGTCTGAATACGGCTTCTGCGGCGTGATGAATTACGGCTCGCCCTCGGCCGGCGATGGAGACGCAGGACGTCCCGGCGGCGTGGTACCGGGCTTTTGCCTCTAGCGGCAACGCGACGCACTCAAGCCTTGGACCATCCCGAAGCATTGGCGGGTGTCGAGCGGAAGGAACTTCACACGGTGGCTGGGCATGAGTGGCAGCTTCCCGAGCGCTATCAGCGTGTGAGCGCCTCCTATGGCGAGGCGCTCGAGATCCTCGCCGCAACGCAGCGCTTTGGGATCTCGCCCATGCTCGAGACGGTCGTCGACATGCTCGACGAGCTCGATCGCCCCGACGCGAGCTATCGCATCCTGCAGGTCGCGGGCACGAACGGAAAGACCTCCACCGCCCGCTACACCGCCGCCATCCTCGAAGGGGAGGGGCTCAAGGTCGCGCTCTACACCTCGCCCGAGCTCGTCTCCATGACAGAGCGCATGGAGATCGACGGCGCGCCCGTCGCCGAGGAGGCCTTCGCGCACGGCGTGGCGGTGGCGAAGGCGGCGGGCGAGCAGGTGAATGCGCGTCGCGCCTCGGCAGGGGAGCGTCCCTACGACGTGACGGAATTCGATCTCCTCACCGTGGCCGCGCTCGTCGTCTTCGCGGAGGCCGACGTGGACGCCGCCGTGCTCGAGGTGGGCATGGGCGGCCGCTGGGACGCCACGACTGCGACGAACCCCGAGGTCACGTGCGTGAGTGGCATCGGGCTCGACCACATGGCCGTCCTCGGGAACACGCTCGAGGAGATCGCCGCCGAGAAGGCCGCCATCATTCGCCGAGGCCAGCGGGCCTGCGTGCTCGGATCCGGCTGCTACACGGAGCCCTCGGTGCGAGAGGTGCTCGAGGAGCGCGCGCGAAAGGCGCGCCTCACGCCCACCGCCGTGCTCTCGGACGCCCAGCTCGAAGAGCTCGACGATCCCGGCCGCTACGCGGAGTTCACCATCGACCATGAGCCGGCGTTTCTTGGCGACGCCCTCGCTCTCTCCGTGAACACCCCCTTCTCGGTCTACGAGCTCCACGGCATCGAGAAGCCGAGCTACCAGGCGCAAAACATCGCCTGCGCCATCACGCTTTCAGAGGCGTATCTCAGGCGGGAGCTCGACGAGGAGGCGCTTCGGGAAAAGGTGGCCGCCTGCCCCACGCCGGGGCGCTTCGACCTCGTGCGCGATGAGCCGCTCCACCTCGTGGACGCATGCCACAACCCGCAGTCGGTGGCCACGTTCCTCGCTTCCTACCTGCCACTTCTCGATGCGAGCACCCTGCGCCCCGCGCTGCTTTTCGCCTGCTTCGCCGACAAGGATTCAGACGCGATGATCGATCTCCTCGGGCCTGCGTTCGAGACGATCTACGTCACGCGCACCGCCGCGGCGCGCTCGCTCGAGGCCGACGAGCTCGCGGAGCGCGTGCGTGCGCATGGCTTCGAGGTGGCCGGCGTGTTTTGGGATGTCGATACCGCCTGTCACGCGCTGGCGCGTGAGCCCTACGTGGCGCTCGGCACCATCACGCTCGCCGGAGAAGTCACAAACTGGCATCGATTTCACCGAGCGTAACGCTACACTCCCCTGAAAGTGCGTCCGGGGAAGGGGGAGCCCCATGGTGATGACCAACCGCGATATCGCGAAGATGGCCGGAGTGTCCACCGCCACCGTCTCTCGCTACTTGAACGGCGGCCCCGTGGGAGAGGAAAAGCGCGAGCGTATCCACGCCGCGATCCAAACCACGGGCTACCAGCCCTCGGCAAAGGCGAGGAGCCTTCGCACGGGCAAGAGCTACACCGTGGGCGTGGTCGTGCCGAAGATCAACTCCGAGTCCGTGAGCCGGGTGACTGCGGGCATCGGGCAGGTGCTCCGCGAGAGCGGCTACCAGATGATCCTCGCCGACACCGAGAACGACCCCGACGTCGAGCTCGACTACCTCGCGCTTTTCGAGAACTATCCCGTGGATGGCATCGTGCTCGTGGGGACGGTGATCACGCTCCGACACCGTCAATTCTTCGAGAACGCGAGCGTGCCGATCGTGGTGGTGGGCCAGCACGTGGACGAGGTCTCCTGCGTCTACCACGATGATCGCGGTGCCGCCTCCGACCTCGGGCGCTCCCTCGCCGAGCGCTATCCGGAGGGGAAGTTCGCCTTCATCGGCGTGCGCACCGACGATCGCGCCGTGGGCAATGCCCGCATGCAGGGCTTTCGCGCCGGGCTCGCCTCCGTGGGCCTCACGCTCGACGACGATCTCGTGCGAAGCGCCGGCTTCAGCTGCAGTGAAGGCGCCGAGGCGGCGCGCGCGATCCTCGCGCAAGACGAGGCGGTGCGCGTCATCGCCTGCGCCACCGACACCATCGCCGCGGGCGCCATCGAGGCCGTCCACGAGCGCTTCGACCTCGAGCCGGGGGAGGGCAACGCCCCGCTCGTGACCGGTTTCGGCGATAACCAGCTCCTCCAGGCCGTCACCGGCGGCATCCCCACGGTCCACTTCGCCTATCGCACGAGCGGCAATCGAGGCGCCCAGGCGCTCATCTCCCTCATGGAGGACACCAACGCCGTCCCCATGCAAATCCAGCTGGGCTACCGCCTAGTGGGCATTAACTAGGCAGTCGCAGCCACGCCCCCCAAAACCCTTCTGCCGCGTAGTGCCAAAGACTTACGCCGCGTAGCCACTTTTTCGGTGCGAGCCACCTGAGATAGCTATGAGCTCGCAAG
>CANQSI010000013.1 GCA_947626465.1 uncultured Atopobiaceae bacterium | reverse complement strand
TCGATGACCTCGCCCTCGATGTTGCCGCCGTTGTTGAAGATCTCCTCGACGCGGTTCCAGGAGCGCTCGTACTCGGCACGCTTCTTGGAGAGGATGAGGCGCCCCTCCTTGTCCTCCTTCTGCAGGACCATGGCCTCGATGGTCTCGCCGAGCGCCACGAGATCCTCGGGATCGGCGTCCTTGCGGATCGTGAGCTCGCGAACGGGGATCACGCCCTCGCTCTTGAAGCCGATGTCGAGCAGCACCTCGTCATGCTCGATCTTCACGACGGTGCCGGTAACCAGATCACCTTCGTCGAAGTTGGTGATGGTCTCGTCGATGAGCTGGTTCAGCTCGTCGTCGGAGACGTCATCCATGGAAAACACCGAGGAATTCTTGATCTCACTCAAAGGTGGACCCCTTCCAAAACGGGGCCCCATCCATGGTCATCGCGAAGGAGCGCAGGGCCGATCTCGAGATGAATTACATGTCCGGGGGCCAATAGATACGGTGCGTGACCCGTCTAGTCACACGCCAGACAAGCATAGCCGCCCGTGGCCTTCGCTTTCAATACTCGCATCGCGTTTTCACGGGCTATCCGTGCGCGAGGTAGCCGGCGTCCTCGGCGAGGCCGCCTGAGGAGGCCGCGGCCCTCGCGAGCTCGTCGCAGCGCTCGTTGCGCTCCTCGCCCGCATGGCCGCGCGTCCAGGTGAAGCGCACCTCGTGCGGCTCCTCGGCCGCGAGCAGGCGCTTCCAGAGGTCGACGTTGGCCACCGGCTTCTTCGCGGCCGTCTTCCAGCCCCGCGCGCGCCACCCCGAGATCCAGCCCTCCTCGTGGGCCTTCACCACGTACTCGGAATCGGAGTGCACGCGCACGACGCAGGGGCGCCGCAAGGCCTCGAGGGCGAAGATCACGGCCATGAGCTCCATGCGGTTGTTCGTGGTCTTCGCGAAGCCGCCGGAGAGCTCGCGCACGTGCTCCTCGCCCGTGGAATCGACGAAGGAGAGGATGGCGCCCCAGCCCCCGGGCCCGGGGTTTCCGAGGCTCGAGCCATCGGTCCACACCTCCACGAGGGGACCCTCCACGCGCGCCTCCTTTCGCTGCCGTCGCGAACCATTCTCCCCCATCGGCCGACGCCGCTCGCGCGACAGAGGCGCGGGCGCTTTGGGTAGCCTCCCCCTCGGAGCGAGAGGAGGGCACGTGGCCGAGCAGCCGATCTCCGAACCCACGTCGAAGACCGAGGTCATCGCACTATCCAAGCGCGTGCGCTCGAAGCTACTCGGCACGCGTCACCAAGGCCAGATCGGCGGCCTCGAGATCCTGCGCTACATCGGCCCCGGACTCCTCGTGACGGTGGGCTTCATCGACCCCGGCAACTGGGCGTCGAACATGGCCGCGGGCTCGGAGTTCGGCTACGCGCTCCTCTGGGTGGTGACGCTCTCCACCATCATGCTCATCCTCCTCCAACACAACGTCGCGCACCTCGGCATCGCCACCGGCGAGTGCCTCGCGGAGGCGACGACGAAGTTCCTGCCGAAGGTGCCCGCGCGCGCAATCCTCCTCACGGGGTGGATCGCCACGGTGGCCACGGCGATGGCCGAGGTGCTCGGCGGGGGCATCGCCCTCCAGATGCTCTTCGGGCTCGACCTCAAGATCGGGAGCGTGATCGTGGCCGCGGCGGCGCTCGCGCTCCTGCTCACGAACTCGTATCGCAAGGTGGAGCGCTACATCATCGCCATCGTGTCGGTGATCGGCATCGCCTTCCTCGTGGAGCTCGCGCTCGTGAAGGTGGATTGGGCCGAGGCCGCCGTGGGCTGGGTGTATCCGCAGATGCCCGAGGGGTCGCTTCCCATCATCATGTCCGTGCTCGGCGCCGTCGTGATGCCGCACAACCTCTTCCTGCATTCCGAGGTCATCCAAAGCCGCAGGATCGACGCCGAGGGCGAGGAGGCCATCGAGAAGGGGCTCAAGTACGAGTTCTGGGACACGATGCTCTCGATGGTCATCGGCTGGGCCATCAACTCGGCGATGGTGATCCTCGCCGCGGCGACGTTCTTCCAGGTGGGACGCCCCGTTTCCGACCTTGCCGAGGCGGCGCAGGTGCTCGTGCCCATCGCGGGGCAGGCCGCCTCGTGGATCTTCGCCGTGGCGCTTTTGCTCGCCGGCCTCTCGAGCTCCATCACCGCGGGCTTTGCCGCGGGTACCATCTCAGCCGGCGCGTCGGGCGAGCCCTACGACATCCACGACCGCCACTCCTCGATCGGCGTGGTGGCGGCGTTCGTGGCCTCGCTCATCGTCATCTTCTGCCTCGAGGACGCCTTCGCCGGCCTCATCTGGAGCCAGGCGCTCCTCTCGATGCAGCTGCCGATCACGGTCTTCACGCAGATCTACCTCACGAGCTCGAAGCGCGTGATGGGCAAGTACGCGAACTCCACCCTGCTCAAGGTGGTGCTGCTCGTAGTCGGCGCGATCGTCACCGCCCTCAACGTCGCCCTCCTCGCCTCGATGTAGCGCGCTCGCTGCCCACGAGGTCCGCTCTACCGCATCGGCCATTCATTCGCAGCTGGGACGCCACGGAGCAACCTTAATCGCATTTGAGTCCGCGTAAGCCGTTTAATCGCATGGAGAATCTGCCGCATAGCGCTCTCTTTCGCGGGGATCCTGCCCCCTAACGCCCTCTTTCGCACGAAATCGGGCTGACGGGGCTAAATCCAGTCTCCTCACCCCTCGTTTCCGTGCGAATAAGAGGGCTACGCGGATTCAAATGCGATTGAGACGACTATGTGGCAGAGGTCGTGCGAATGAGGGAGCTGCGCGGCGTGAGACCCAACTGCGTGCGATGTCGTCAATCCAAGACATCGTGCTCGGGAACGCCTACATGGGTTGTCTTGAAGGCCGATAAGGGAGGCTGGTTCATTCCCCGCGAGGCTCGAGGATCTCCGCGAGGGCAATGGCATAGAGCCATGCGAGGAGAACGCTTGCGAGCAGGAATCCCGGCGCGAGGTAGTTGACGAGTCCCACAGCCCCGATCCACTCGGAAAACCAGCTCACGGCGAGGGAGAGCGCGAAGACGGTGAGGAAGATCCCCGCCACGGGAAGGAGCACCACGCGTGCGCGTCTCGATCCACGCACGGCGCATACCACGAGGTAGACGAGTGCAACCAACCCCACGATCGAGGCGATGGGGAGCATAAACCGCCAGAAGAGCATCATCGTGTAGTCAACCTTCAGGGCAAGCCTCCCCGCACGCGAGATGGGAGCGAGCCCCTCTTCTTCAGAGGCGTGAACCATCGGACCGTTCACGACGAGTTGGGCGATCTCCTGCTCGTCGGGCGTTCCCGCGAAGCCGATCATCTCCTCAAAGCCCGCAGTGCCAATGAAGGCACCCTCACCGAGCAGGGAGCCGTCGAAAAGCGAGAGCATGTCATCAACGCCATGGCCTATCCATACGCCGATTGCCCACTCCGGAATCGCCGGCGTAGTGGCAGAGAGACGAAGGCCCTCCTCGCGCTCGAGTGCACCCGAGGCAAACGCTGCGGTGAGCTCGTCGTGCACCTGCCCCCAGAATTCCTCGCGCTCCGCGGGCGAGGAATCTGGCTTGGCCATCTCCAGCGCGTGGACGAGAGCCCAGCTGTAGATGTCACCGGGCACTACCCCATCCCCCGCGCCAGCCCACATCTCGTACGAGGCGCGAACCTCATCGGCGGCGCTCGCAAGCGTTGAGCTCTGCTCGATCGCTGCATCGAGCTCCTCGGAAGTGACCCACACATCGCGCAGCTCATAGGGCTCAAGCTCGTCGAGGCCCCCGATGGTGAGGAGGTCGGCTGCCACCCTGCCCTCGTTTCCCTCGAAGCGCACGTTGTTCATGAAGAGACCATAGGCGGAGAGGTTCGCGAGGCTCACGCATAGCCATGCAAGGGCACAGGCAACGGGTGGCGCGAAAAGCCAGAGCGTCTTCACGCGGGCACGCCTCCACGAAAGGACGGCGATGACCACCGATGCCACTGCCACGAAGGGCACGAGCCAGACGATGTTTTCGTTCGTGATCCAGAAGAGTCCGAGGGCAACGGTCGATGGAATGAGCCAGCGCACCGCAAACTGATCGCGTCGAAGCCAAAGCCCGAAGTAGGAAGCCACCACGATGAGCGTGAGCTCGGATATGTAGGCGTTGCGATAGACGTAGAGCGCGTAGCGAAGGCAAAAGAGCAGGGGGCAGAAAAGCACCCAGAGGTAGATCCCAAGACGAAGCCAAGGGCTCCGAACGATGGGCGCAAGCGCGAGCGCCGAGAGCGCCGCCGCGAAGATCCCCACTCCCATGATCCAGAACTGGTAGGAGAGGCCACTGGCGCTCGTGAACGCGAGGAAGAGCGGAAAGCCCGGATTCTTCAACATGACATATTCCGCCGTGTCGCCGAGCCAGCTTCCCTCGAGGATGGACCAGGCTTCCCTCATGAAGAGGCCCTCGTCGAGGATATTGTTCATATTGCAGAAGACTGGTGTCTGCAAGCCCACCCATACGCGCACGAGCGTGAAGATGATCGCCACCACCACGGGCCAGAAGAAGCGAGATCCGCTCGCAGCACGCCAAAGAGTGGCAATACCTCCCGAAACCTTATGCGGCTTCGAGCGATTTTCGCCTATGCGAGCTCTCAAATGCGCACCCTCCACTTTGGCCCCTACTTCGCGTCGGCCCAGGTGGGGCCGTGGGAGCACTCGGCGATGAGGGGGACCTTGAGCTCCACGACGCCCTCCATCGTCTCCTTCACGAGCGCGGACACCGCCTCGAGCTCTGCCTTGGGTACCTCGAGGTCGAGCTCGTCGTGGATCTGCAGCACGAGCTTCGCCTGGTAGCCGCCTTGGGCGAGCTCTGCCGCCACGCGCACCATCGCGATCTTGATGATGTCGGCCGCCGAGCCCTGCATGGGGTGGTTCATGGCTGTGCGCTCGGCGAAGGAGCGCTGCTGGAAGTTGCTCGCGGTGATGTCGGGCACCGGGCGCCTGCGCCCGTACATCGTCTCGGCGTAGCCGAGCGTCCGCGCGCGCTCGACGGTCTCGTCGAGGTAGCGCCGCACGCCGGGATAGGCCGCGTAGTAGGTGTCGATGAGCATCTGCGCCTCGCCTCGGCTGATGGAGAGGTTCTGCGCGAGGCCGAAGGCCTGCTGGCCGTAGACGATCCCGAAGTTCACCGCCTTCGCACGGCGCCTGAGCTCGCTCGACACCTCCTCGAGCGGCACGCCGAACACGCGCGAGGCGGTTTGGGCGTGGAAGTCGCGGCCGGAGTTGAAGGCGGCCACGAGATTCTCGTCGCCCGAGAGGTGCGCGAGCAGGCGAAGCTCGATCTGCGAGTAGTCGCACGCGAGGAAGACCTCGTCCTTCCCCACCGTGAAGGCACGCCGCACCTGCCGGCCCACCTCGCTTCGCACGGGGATGTTCTGGAGGTTCGGGTTCGAGCTCGAGAGGCGTCCCGTCGCGGCCACCGTCTGGTTGAAGGTGGTGTGGATGCGCCCATCGGAGGCGATGAGGCCGGGAAGGGCCGCGAGGTAGGTGGAGCGGATCTTGTCGAGCTCGCGGTAGTCGAGCACGTCGCGCACGATGCCGTGGTCCTGCGCGAGCTCCTGCAGCGTTTGGGCGTTGGTGGAGTAGAAGCCGCGTCGCGTCTTCTTGAGGCCCGTGGTGGGAAGGCCGAGCACCTCGAAGAGCACGTGCGAGAGCTGTTTGGGGGATTCGAGCTTGAACTGCTCGCCGGCCTCCGCCCATACCTTCTGCTTGAGATTCTCGATGGTGGCCGAGAGCTCGGCGTTCTCCTCTTCCAGCGTGAGGGGATCGGCCGCCATGCCCTCGCGCTCCATGGCGCAGAGCACGCCCACGAGCGGCATCTCGATCTCCTGGAAGCACGGCATCGCGCCCGCCTTCGACAGGCGCTCCGAGAGCGGTTCCACGAGCCTCGCCGCCGCCCAGGCGCTCATCGCCCCCTCGGAAGGCGCCCCATCGCCGCGCGGGCAGTCGATGTCGAGGTAGTTCAGCACGAGCGGGCGAAGCGAATAGTCCCCCACCGAGGAGTCGAGGAGGTAGGCCGCCACCGAGCAATCGAAGAGCCGCTCGCCTTCCACCTTGCGGATGTCGAGGGTGGTGGGCTCGTGGGTGTTGGCGGGGAAGACCTCGTGGATGAGCGCCTTGAGGTCGATCGCCGCCACGCGGTGTTCCTCGAGGGCGGAGACGGCGAGGTCGATCGCCTCGGCGCCCTCGAAGCTGAGGAGCTCGGAGCCGGTGGCCACCCAAAGCCTCGTGGGCTCCTCGAAGATGTTCGAGTGGTCGCCCGGGTCCATCCCCATGCAAAGCCAGCGGCCCTCCTCGGCCGCGCGGGAAAAGGCGTCGCGGGCGGAGGTGCCGGTGAGCGCGTCGGGGAGCGTGAGCTCGCGTTCCTGCTCCTCCTCGGGGCTGGCCGCGTCCTCGCCCGCGAGCGCGAGCATGCGGGTCGCGAGGCCGCGGATGCCAAGCGTCGCAAAGGCCTCCCGCGCCACCTCGGCATCGAAGCTCGGGAAGTGGCTCTCTTCGAGATCCACTTCCACGGGCGCATCCGTGCGGATGACGGCGAGCTTCCTCGAGAGGAGCGCATCGTCCACGTGGGCGCGAAGGTTCTCGCCCATCTTCCCCTTCACCTCGTCGGCATGGGCGATCACCTCGTCGAGCGAGCCGAACTGGCCGATCAGTTGAGCGGCCTTCTTCGGGCCGATGCCGGGCACGCCGGGGATGTTGTCGGAGGTGTCGCCCTTGAGGCCGTAGAAGTCCGGCACGAGCTCGGGCGTGATGCCGTTGTAGAGGTCGGCCACGGTCTCGGGCGTCATGATCTGCACGTCCGTGAGGCCCTTTCGCGTGGAGACGACCTTCACGGCCTCGGAGGAGAGCTGGTACATGTCGCGGTCTCCGGTGATGAGGAGGACGTCGAAGCCTTGCGCCTCGCCCTTCTTCGCGAGGGTGCCGAGGAGGTCGTCGCCCTCCCAGCCCTCGAGCTCCACGACCGGCACGGCAAGCGCGCCAAGGAGATCCTTCGCGAGGGGGAACTGCGTGCGGAGCGCGGGGTCCATCGGGGGGCGCTTGGCCTTGTAGCCCGGGTAGAGCTCGAGCCGCGCCTTCGGCTTTCCCTTGTCGAAGCAGCAGATGATGCCCCACGGGGCAAAGCTCTCCTCGAGCTTCACGAGCATGGACACGAAGCCGAAGACCGCGTTCGTCGGCTCGCCAGAGGGCGAGGTCATCGTGGGGGGGATGGCGTGGAACGCCCGGTGCATGAGGGAGTTGCCGTCCACGATGGCGATGGTCTTGCGCTCGGACATGTGTGCCTCCGATGGGTCTTTGGTCCTCTTCGCCCATGCTAGCAGGCAGCCCGCGCGCTGCCCGAGCAACGAGGACTGAATAGCCCTTAAGTCGCATACTGTTCGATCGGGTTTCGAAAAGAAGCCGAAACGCGCGGGCCCTAGATTGTGCCGGAGATCGCTTCCCAGGCGCGGGGCGCCGGGAAGACGCGCCAAGGAAAGGGAGGATCCATGGCCGACAAGGTCAGAGAAGAGTACGGAAGCTTGGTTTTCAGCGACGCAGTGATGCAGGAACGCCTGCCGCGCCCCACCTACAAAGAGCTCTCGAAGGTCATCAAGGAAGGGCTCCCGCTCGATCTCGAGATCGCCAACGAGGTGGCCCACGCCATGAAGGAGTGGGCGCTTGAGAAGGGCGCCACCCACTACACGCACTGGTTCCAGCCGCTCACCGGCATCACCTCCGAGAAGCACGACTCCTTCATCGCCCCGAAGGGCGATGGCACGGCGCTCATGCAGTTCCAGGGCAAGGAGCTCGTGCAGGGCGAGCCCGACGCCTCGAGCTTCCCCTCGGGCGGCCTGCGCGCCACCTTCGAGGCCCGCGGCTACACCGCGTGGGATCCCACGAGCCCGGCCTTCATCAAGGACGAGGTGCTCTGCATCCCCACCGCCTTCGTGTCCTACACCGGCGAGGCGCTCGACAAGAAGACGCCGTTCCTTCGCTCCTGCGTGGCGCTCGACCGAGAGGCGAAGCGCGTGCTCGCGCATTTCGGCAAGACCCCGAAGAGCGTCTCCACCACCGTGGGCCCTGAGCAGGAGTACTTCCTCGTCAAGGAAAAGGACTACGCCGAGCGCCCCGACCTCATCATGTGCGGCCGCACGCTCTTCGGCGCGCCGCCGGTGAAGGGCCAGGAGCTCGAGGAGCACTACTTCGGCGCCATCCGCCCCACGGTGAACGAGTTCATGAAGGAGCTCGACGACGAGCTTTGGAAGCTCGGCATCCCCGCCACCACCAAGCACAACGAAGTCGCCCCTTGCCAGCATGAGCTCGCCCCCATCTTCGAGGCGGCGTCCGTGGCCATCGACCACAACCTCCTCACCATGGAGGAGATGAAGCTCATCGCCTCGCACCACGGGCTCGTGTGCCTGCAGCACGAGAAGCCGTTCGAGTATGTGAACGGCTCGGGCAAGCACGACAACTGGTCGCTCGCGGCCGATGGCCAGAACCTCCTCGATCCCTCCGACAGCCCCGAGGAGAACCTCCAGTTCCTCGTCTTCCTCTCCTGCGTGATCGCCGCGGTGGACAAGCACCAGGACCTCATGCGCGTGTCCGTGGCCTCCGCCGGAAACGACCACCGTCTCGGCGCGAACGAGGCGCCTCCGGCGATCGTCTCCGTCTTCCTCGGCGACGACCTCATGGCCGTGGTGGAGGCCCTCATCAACCACGACCACGACTTCGTCTCGCCCGATCGCGAGGAGATGGACCTCGGCGTCCCCCAGCTCGCGAACATCATGCGCGACACCACCGACCGCAACCGCACGAGCCCCTTCGCCTTCACGGGCAACAAGTTCGAGTTCCGCATGTGCGGCAGTCGCCAGAACCTCTCCGACCCCAACGTCGTGCTCAACACCGCCATGGCGGAGATGCTCTCCGAGTACGCCGATACCATGGAGGACGTGGGCGAGGACGAGTTCGTGGGCCAGACGCTCCACTGGATTCGCAAGACGCTCCGCGAGCACGAGCGCATCATCTTCAACGGCAACGGCTATTCCGCGGAGTGGCCGAAGGAGGCCGCGGAGCGCGGGCTCTTGAACCTCCGCACCACCGCCGACGCCCTCCCCTACCTCGTGGAACCGAAGAACATCGAGTTCTTCACGCGCTTCGGCGTGCTCGACGAGGACGAGATCCGCGCGCGCTACATCGCGAAGGCCGAGCAGTATGCGAAGCTCCTCCACATCGAGGCGAACACGATGGTGTGCATGGCGAACCACCGCTACCTGCCCGCGCTCATGGCCTACTGCACCGAGCTTGCGGCGAGCATCTCCGCCAAGGCCGACCTCGGCGTGGAAAGCCCCGCTGAGCGCGGCCGCCTCGATGCGCTGAACACCGGCATCCAGAAGATCGTCGCCGCCGCGGACGACCTCCAGAAGGAAAACGACGCCGCTGACGCCATGGACGATCCCGTGGCAGAGTGCCGCGTCTACGCCGACGAGGTGATCCCGAAGATGGACGTGCTCCGCGCGGCCGTCGACGCCATGGAACCCCTCTGCGGCGTCGACTGGTGGCCCGTGCCGACCTACAACGACATCCTGTTCTACATCTAGCCCGGCGTTCCAGCCGCACTCGATCTAGGGCCGATCCCGAGGACTTACGTAGCGCTTACTACGCTACGCCCTCGTGATCGGCCCTCTCTCGTGCGCAAGACAGTAGGGACGGAGCTTTTGTCTTGCGCACAGCGCATCTAGCAGCGGAAACGTCGCAAGACAAAAGGGACGGAGCTTTTGTCTTGGTAAAGCCGCAGGTAGCGAGCTTGCCGCAAGACAAAAGAACCGTCCCTACTGTCTTGCGAAGGCCGCTTTGGTCACCCGGCGCGGGCGGCGAGGAGGGCATCGCCGACTAGGCTCACGGCCCCGCAGGAGAGGCCGCCTATGACCCACGCGAGCCAGAAGAGCGGCGCATCCGCCACGAAGAGCAGGGTGAGGCCGATGATCGTGGCGATGATCATCACGATCCCGCAAATCGCCCCCACGATTCGGTTGCGCTGCGCCTTGGCCGCGTCCATCGGGTCGATGTCCGCGGGAAGGGGCTGGCCGCTGTCGAGGAGCATCTCGGCGGCCTCGGTCTCGTAGTCGTGCTTTTCCGTCGCCGATCCTCGAATGCCGCCGTAGATGAGCTCTTCCACGCCGATGGCCACGAACACGAGCATGATGGCGGCGCCGAACTGTGCCCAGGCGTCGCCCCCAGGGCTGAGGGCGATCACCACGACCACGCCCAAGAAGATGAGGGCGATGCCGAGGGTGAGATGCACGATGAGAATGTGGCGGGCCTCGTTGAGCTCCTGCTCGCTGAACTCGAAATCGAGCAACGGGTGGCGCTTCTTGTAGTCGGCATGGGTGATGCCTGCGGGAATGAGCAGCGCAAGCCCCACCGCTCCTCCCACGACGGCGGAGATGCCAGCCAAGGAGTTGGCAACGACCGGTTGCAAGCCCCCGAAGACGCTGCCGAGAAGATTGGAGAGCAAGTTTCCAGAGGCGAGGCTGCCGAGCATATCGAAGAAGGTGGAGAAGGCGGAGCCGAGGATGCAGAACCCCACTCCGACGCCGACCATTCGGGCGAACGAGGACATGTGCGCGAGGTAGGCGTCCTTGTCGTGGACGCCCCCTCGCGCGTGGCCTTGCGAGGGGCTGGCCATGTGGTCGCTGTCCTCAGCCGCGGCTTGCTCGCCGTCCTCAGCCGTGGCTTGCTCGCCGTCCCCAACGGCGGCCGGGCTCACGTCGCATTCGGCGACCGCCTGCTGCGCATCCTGCGGCTCCGGAATTGATTGCCCGTCTTCGAAAGCTTCCTCATTCGGCGCATCGGCCTGGGCTGGAGCCCCTTCGAGCTGCTCCCCTTGTGAGACCTTGATCCTCCCTCGCACCAGCTCATCGAGCGAAACGTCGAAGAGCTCGGCGAGGGCGATGAGCTTCTCGAGGTCGGGGGTGGATTTGCCAGCTTCCCATTTGGCCACGGACTGCCGACTCACGCCGAGACGATGCGCGATGTCCTCTTGGGTGTAGCCGCTCTTCGCGCGCAGGCGAAGGAAGTTCTCCTGGAAGCTCACGGGCGCTCCAATCGCGTAGGGTCAGTGCAACCCAAACCCTAGGATAGCGGCCTCCTCCCACCACCAACCGTCGGGTGCTTTCTCGTCGCCCGGAGCGCGCGCCACGCGCAACCGCCAGTTGCCTTCCGCAGGTAGCGGGGCAAAAAGCCCGCCCCTGCGGCGCAGGAGCGGGCTTTCGCAGAGCGAGATGTGGGCGGCGCTTAGAGCTGGACGCCGGCGATGATCTCGGTGATGCCGTCGAAGAGGAGCGCGACGCCGGCGAAGATCATCACGAACTCCGCGAAGAGCCACGGCGAGCTGAACACCATCACGCCGAAGATGAGCGTGATGATGCCAATGGCGAGCCAAAGCCCCCACATGCTGCCATTCTCGTGCGGCATGGAGATGGCCTCGACGATGTCGAAGATGCCCGTGATGAAGATGAGGCAGCCGATCATGATGAAGAGGTAGAGCGCGAAGGATCCCGGCCAGATGAGGATGAGGATGCCGAGGATCACCTCGAGCACACCGAGCACGATGTCGGCCGTCGAACGATCGCCCGTCTTGTTCGCGATGTAGGTGATGATGGTGACGATGCCGCCGATGAGAAACGCCCATCCGATGCAGAGCGTGACGAAGATCGTCGCGCTGATCGGGTTCACGAAGAACGCGATGCCAAGAAGCGTGAGCAGGATGCCCAAGATGATGCACGACGCCTTGGTGCGCGTGACGAGGTTATTCATATATCCTCCCTCGATTGGTTTCATTCAGCCGGGCACATGGTACCCAAGCATGGAAAATTATAGTACGGGGTATTTCAATGCAGGGTTGCTAGGAACGTTTGTGCTGCTCTGCGGCGCATCCGCGCCCCCGGGCGTTAGCTGAAGAAGGCGCGGATGCCGATGAGGATGAGCACGATCCCGCCGGCGATCTCCGCCTTGTCGCCGAGCGCCGCGCCGAGCTTGCGACCGAGCGCCGCGGGGATGCAGCACGCGAGGAACGTCACGATGCCAATGATGGAGACCGCCGCGAGGAGATCCGCCCCCATGGCGCGAAGCGAGACGCCGACGGCAAAGGCGTCGATGGCCGTGGCGATGGATTGGATGAGGATGATCGTCACTGAGAGCTTGGGCTGCGTGGACGCCTCTTCCTCGTGGGCACGTGCGCTCGTGATTCCCGCACCCTCGCGAATCATGTTGCCGCCGATGGCCGCGAGCACCACGAAGGCCACGATGCCGGCGTAGTTCTCGATGAGCTCGGCGGCGAGGCCCGAGAGCACATAGCCCAAAAACGGCATGAAACCCTGGAAGAAGCCGAACGCCATGGGAAGGATGAAGAGCTTACGCGGCGATTCTTGTGGGTAGGCCACCGCATCGGAGAGGGTGACGGCGAAGGCGTCCATGGCGAGCCCGATGGCGATGACGACGAGGCTCACGAAATCCATGTGCGCCTCCCCGTTCCTCGGCATCCACCACGCGCAGCCGCAGTGTAGCGCCGCGCTAGAAGAGTGACACGTTGCCGGCGAGGAAGGTACCCAGCTCGGAGAAGGCTCTCCCCTCCCAGCCCGCGCCCTTCGGCCCCACGACGAGGCCCCGGGCGTTCGGATGGGCGTTGAGAAAGGCCTCGAGCCCGCCCATGCCCTTCACGGCACCGCTCTTGACCTCGATTCCCAAAAGGCGTCCGCCCTTTTCCAACACAAAGTCCACCTCGAGGTTCCCCTCGCGCCACCACGAAAGACCGAAGTGCTCGGCTTGCGAGCGCCTGAGCAGCTCCGCCCCCACGGCGCTCTCAACCATGCGTCCCACCCTGTCGGCCTCCAAGGGGGAGATGCCCATTGCGGATTGCCACACGCACGTGATGAGGCCCGTGTCGCACGAGATGAGCTTCGGGGAGCTCGCGCGCCTGCGCACCAGATCATGAGCGTAGCGAGAAAGTCCGCCGAGCAATCCCGCTTCGCTCAGAACATCGAGGTAATGGGCGATGGTGGTCGCGTTTCCCGCATCATCGAGCTGGCCGAGGAGCTTCCGATAGGAGACGGTCTGGCCAGAGCATGAAGTGCCCAATCTGAAGAGCCGCTCCATGAGGACAGGTTTACGTACGGGCTCGAGGGCCACGACATCCCTCGTGATGCTCGGTCGAACCACCGCCTCCTCCATGTAGTCGAGCCAGCGTCCCGGCTCACCGACGAGTGGTGCCGCTCCGGGGTAGCCTCCATAGCGCAGATACTCGTCAAGCGAGAATCCGAAGGCCTCCCGGCACTCGCCAAAGCTCCATTGGGGGCTGCGAATCACTTCGAAACGACCGGTGAGGCCCTCGGCGAGACCACGTGCGAGGAGGAGCGCCGATGAACCGCTCAGGACAACGCGCAAGTCAACGTCGCTCATCGTGTCTTGATCCCAAAGTTCCCTCACGTAGGAAGCCCATTGGGGCACGGATTGGATCTCGTCGATCACGAGAAGGGCGGGAGTGGCTCCGTTTTCCGTGAGATAGCGCGCCTGCTGCCACTGTGCACGAACCCAGTCGCCTGTGGCCGCATACGCCGGCACCTCCGCGTAATGCGTGGGATACTCCACAGTGCGGAGTACTTGGCGAATGGCGGTCGACTTCCCCGTCTGGCGAGGACCGGTGAGTATCTGGATTCTGCGCCTTGGCTCCCGAATGCGCTTCTTGAGCACCGAGGCACATTCGCGCTCATAGCTCGGCAAGGCCATGGTCGATCCCCTGTTCTCCGCATGTATTGAACACTTTTTTCACGATTATTGAACATTATAGATGGCTGAACTGAACAGTTTGTATCACTCTACTGAACAGAGGCGGTCGTTTTTTGCTTCGGCCGAGCAGCAAAAGCTTCGGCCGAGCAGCCCTAATTGCGGTACCTCGAGGTACCGCAATTAGGGCTGCTCGGCCTTCGCAACAATGCGCAGAGCTCCGCGTCGCGGAGCTCTGCATCTGTATTGCTTAGCGCCGAGGAGGGGTCACTGCGGTACCGTCGGTACCGCAGTGACCCCTCCTCGGCGTAAGCGGGCTCCCTACGCATGGATCCTCGTGCCGGAAGTGCCGTCGATGGCTTCGGCGGCCTTCTCGAGGGAACCGATCACGCACACGCGGCCGGGCCGGCTCTCCACGAACTTCACCGCCGCGCGCACCTTCGGCTCCATGGAGCCCTTGCCGAACTCGCCGGCGTCGAGGAGCGCCTTGGCCTCCGTCACGGACATCTCCGTGAGGTCCTCTTGGTTCGGCTTGCCGAAGTTGATGGCCACGTGTTCCACCGCCGTGAGGAGCACGAGGTAGTCGGCATAGCAATCCTCGGCGAGGAGCTCGGCGGACATGTCCTTGTCGATGACGGCCGCCACGCCCTTGTAGGCGCCCTTGTCGGAGTAGTCGCGCACCACCGGCACGCCGCCGCCTCCGCAGGCGATGACGATGAACTCGTTGTCGAGGAGGTTCAGGATCGATTCCGCCTCCACGATCTTCCTGGGTTCGGGAGAGGCCACCACGCGCCGCCATCCGCGCCCCGAATCCTCGACGAGCGTCCAGTCGGGATGCTCGTCCTTCACCGCCTTCGCCTCGTCGGAGGAGAGGAAGGGGCCGATGGGCTTGGTGGGCGTGGCGAAGCTCGGATCCTCGGGATCCACTTCCATCTGCGTGACGACCGTGGCCACGTGCCAGCGCTTATAGGCCTTGTGGAGCGCCACGCCGATTGCCTGTTGCAGGTGGTAGCCGATGTAGCCTTGGGAAAGCGCGCCACACTCGGGAAGATCCATGAGCGGCGTCTGGCCGTCCGTGGCCTCGTGCGCCGCGGAGAACACGTTTTGGATCATGCCCACCTGCGGGCCGTTGCCGTGGGTGATGATGATCTCGTTTCCCTTGGCGATGACGGAGAGGAGGATCGGCGCCACCTCGCGCACGCGGGTGATTTGCTCTTCGGGCGTGTCGCCGAGGGCGTTTCCGCCGAGGGCGACGACCACTCGGTTGAAGTTGACCAGTGCTGGCATGGGGTACCCCGTTCTTCCCATTGGCGAAAAAGGAGAGGCGGCCCCTCGCTCGTTCGAGGGGCCGCCTTGAGGTGGTGCGATTAGCCCCGCTTGGGGAGCTGCTGGGTGATGCAGTGGATGTTGCCGCCACCGAAGGCAACCTCGACGGTGTCCACGCCCACGATCTCGCGGTCGGGGAACATGGCCTGCACCTGCTCCACGGCGAGCGCGTCGTACTCGTCGCGATACTGCGGGAAGATGATGGCGCCGTTCACGATGAGGAAGTTCATGTAGCTCGCGATCGAGTAGTCCTCGGGCGAGCGCGGGAGCGTGCCCTCCACCACGTCGATCGACGCGGCCTGCTCCTCGTTCATGAAGGTGAGCTTCTTGGGCATCGTGAGCTTGTGCACCTTGAGCTGGCGGCCCTTGGCGTCCGTGGCATGCGAGAGGGTTTCGTAGGCCGCGTGGGAGGCCTCGTAGAAGGGGCTCTCCTCGTCATCGGTCCAGATGCAGGCCACTTCGCCGGGGCGGACGAAGCACGCGACGTCGTCGATGTGGCCGTTCGTCTCCTCGGGGTCGATGCCGTCCTTCACCCAGATGACCTTTTCCACGCCGAGATACTCCTTGAGGTAGCCCTCGATCTGCTCCTTGGAGAGCTCGGGGTTGCGACCCTCGGAGAGCAGGCACATCTCGGTGGTGATGACGGTGCCCTCGCCGTCCACGTGGATGGAGCCACCCTCGAGCACGAAGGAATCGGGACGGTAGCGGTCGACGCCGGCGTGGTCGGCGACCTTCACGCCCACGAGCTCGTCCTGGTCCCACGGGAAGTAGAGGCCGTCCACGTAGCCGCCCCACGCGTTGAAGTGCCAGTGCACGGCGCGCACATCGCCGTCGGCGTTCTTCACGAAGGTCGGGCCGCAGTCGCGCACCCAGGAGTCGTCGGAGGTCATCTCGACGACGTCGATGTTCTCGTCTTCGGCGAACACGTAGCGCGCCGCGGCGTAGTCCTCGGGCTTCACGCCGATCACCACCGGCTCGAAGCGCGCGATGGCGCGCGCGACGTTCGCGTAGGTCTGCTGGGCCGGCTTCGCTCCCATGTTCCAGTTGTCGGGGCGGTGCGGCCAGAGCATGTAGATGCGCTCCTGGGGCTCGAACTCGCCCGGCATCCAATAGCCGTCCTTCTTCGGGGTGGACTGGTCTTCATAGATGGTCTTACGCATGGAATCCTCTTTTCCCTCGATGCGCGTGTGCGACGGAACGTCCTAGAGCGAAATCTCGGGACGGTACTCGCGAATCTTGCCGAGCACGTCGGCGAGCTCATCGGTGGCCTCTTCGGCGATCTCCCGCTCGTTGGGAAGCGGCGGGCAGAAGTAGACGAGGAGGGCGCGGATGGAGTGCTTGCGGTTCTCCGCCTCCACCCAGCAAAGCGAACGCTCGGGATCGTCCATGACCTCGTCCACCACCTCTTCGCCGCGGGAGGCGGGCAGGCAGTGCATGAACTTCGAGTTCGGGCCGGCGAAGTTCATCAAGTCCATCGTCACCTGGTACTTCGGATAGAAGATGTCCATGTAGGAGGCACCGTCGGTCTCGGCGTCGTAGAGGCCGTACCACACGTCGGTGTAGACGAAGTCCGCGCCCTTGATGGCCTCGATGTCATCGGTGATGGTGATGGTGCCGCCGCTCTTCTCGCAGTTCTTGAGACCAATGGCGAGGAGGTCGACGTCGGTGTCCACCTGCAGGCCGCCGTCGGTGATCTGGTGGCCCTTGGGGCCGAACTGCACGAAGTCCATGCCCATCTTCGAGCAGATGAACATGAGCGAGACGCACACCTGCGTGGCGTCGCCGATGAAGGCGAGCTTGCAGTCCTCGATCTTCTTCCCCTCGGGCAGGTTCTCGATCATCGTCAAGAGGTCGCCGAGCTCCTGCGTGGGATGGTTGTACTCGCTCATGCCGTTCAGCACGGGGGCCGCGGAGTACTTGGCGAGGTTCACGACATCCTTGTGGCGGTCGACGCGCGCCATGATGATGTCGAGGAGGCTTCCCATCACGCGGGCGGTGTCCTCGATGGACTCATGGCCGCCGAGCTGGATCGTGCCGGGGCCGTAGAACTGGGCGTTGCCGCC
>CANQSI010000012.1 GCA_947626465.1 uncultured Atopobiaceae bacterium | reverse complement strand
TTCGCGAACCGCCTGCGCGAACTCTACCCGGAGTACTTTTCCACGGACGCGCTCGCCACCCTCGCGACGGACCTCCAACGCCATGAGATCCTGAATAACCTCCTCGAGCTCCTCCCGCCGTCAAACCCGCTCTTTGCGTCGCGCTTCAAGGGCGTGAAGTCCAACCTCACGCAGGTGATGAGCGCCATCGATAACCTCAAGCGCATGGGCCTTCCGCCAGAGGAGCTCCGTGGCATCGCGCGGCAAAACCTCGACGCCATCGAGTGGCTGCGGGGCACCGAGGTGTTCACGCGCTACCTCGACGGTCCCATGCCGAGGAAGATGAGCGAGAAGCAGGACTTCATCCACGGCTTCGAGCAGGCTGTCGCCGTACTGGACATGCTCGCGCCGGAGCGCCTCGTGAAGCCTGAAGTGGACGTACCAGGCATCTACGAGCCGTTCTTGCTGCGTCTCCAGCGTCTCGTGCGCGAGAAGGAACTCATCGACGGCAACAAGACGACGGGCTTCCGGGAGCTCAAGCGGGAGCTTTTCCAGTCCAAGAAGAAGGCGACGGACCCCCTCGTCTTCAGGGAGGAGGTGGCCTCGACGCGCGCGTTCGAGCTCGCAAGCGTCTTCGCGGACTACCGCGGCGCGCTCATGGAGCGCGATCTCTATGACTATCAGGACATGGTGAACCAAGCCATCTGGGCGCTCGAGAAGCACCCCGAATTCGTGCATGAACTGCAGGAACGCTACCGCTACATCCAGGTGGACGAGTTCCAGGACACCAACGGCTCGCAAATGCGCATCGTGAACCTCCTCTGCCGCGGCATCGAGGAGCCCAACATCATGGCCGTGGGCGACGACGACCAGGCCATCATGCGCTTCCAGGGCGCGTCGGTGGAGGGCATCCGGCAGTTCCGCGAGCGCTACCAGCCGAAGAGCGTGGTGCTGAAGACGAACTACCGCTCCACGCCCGCAATCGTGGAACTCGGGCAGCTCGTGGCGGCGCAGATTGAGAACCGCCTCGTCGCCGGCGCGAACAAGGCCATCACCGCCGCACGCACCACGAGCGAGCAGGATTCGTTCGCCGTGCACATCTTCGACGACAAAAGCATCCAGTACAGCACCGTCGCGGGAAGCATCCGCGATCACATCGACGAGGGCTTCGTCTTCAACCAGCAAAAGCCAGAGGAGGCCATCGCCGTCATCGCGAACCGGCACGCGAGCTTGCGCGCGCTCATCCCCTACCTCGTGGCCTACGACGTGCCATTCAGCTATCGCGTGAAGGCGCAACTCACGGAGATCGAATCGCTCCAGACGCTCTTCGCGCTCATCCGCTGCGTGAGCGCGCTCGCGGAGGGGGACGTTGCGCGATGCGAGGCGGAGCTGCCCCAGATCGTGGCGTCGCCCGAGCTCGGGCTCGATTCCCAGGACTGTGTGGAGTTTGCCGTGGCGGCGAGAAGGTCTCACAAGGGCTGGCTGGCGAGCCTCTCCGAATCCCCCCAACCGAAGCTGCACGCACTCTACAAGCACCTCGTGGAGTGGGCGGCGAAGGCGCCGAGCGCGCCCGTGCGTGCGCTTCTCTTCGAGATGGCGCGACCGCTCATCGCCTACTACCGCGCGCATGCGGAGGCGGATCCGCTCGCACAGGCGCAGTTCCAAAGCGGTATGCGCACGCTCGTTGACCTCGCGAACGACGAGATTGGCGCGGCGGAGCGGGAGAAACGCGCGCTCAGGCTGCCCGAGCTCGTGCGCATCTTCACGCGCTGCGAGAACTTCAAGGTGGAAATCGACGCCTCGGTGCCGCTCGGCGCCCCCGACGCCGTCACGCTCACGACCGCCCACGGCTCGAAGGGCCTCGAGTTCGACCTCGTCTATCTCATCGACGCGGGCCATGACACGTGGCATCGCGCCGGACGGGACTCGAACCTCCTGCCGAAGAACATCCTCACCGGCACCGAACCCGCGGACGAGGACGTGACGCGCCTGCTTTTCGTAGCCATCACGCGCGCCAAGCGCTTCCTCGAGCTCACCTGCGCCTCTCCGCTCGTCGTGAGCGAGCTCCAGGGAAGCGTCGCCGAAGTGGAAGAGGTCGTGGGGCCCGACGAACTCGCGGACGCCATCGAGATAGATTGGCGCGACCAGCTCACGATTACCTCGCCGAAGCTCGTGGAGGTGCTGAACGCCGGCGCCGCGCCGAAACACCTCTCCGCGACCGACCTCAACGCCTTCGTGAACTACAAGGAGGGCTGCAAGAACAGCGCACTTTTCCCGTTGAAGCGCCTGCTCAGAGTGCCTGAGGAACCCTCGAGTTCGCTTGAGTTCGGCACGCTCGTGCATGCCTTCCTCGAGGACGCGGCCACGCTCGTGCTGCCCACCGGGGCGAAGCTCGAGCCGCTCCTCGAGCGCTACCTCGAGAAAATCCACTGGATGGACTACCCGCCCAACGACGTGCTCCTCATGGAGCGGCGCCTGAAGCGCATCGCCGCGTCGTTTGTGCCGAAGCTCGTCGAGCTCCTGCACCCAGGTGCGCGCTTCGAGGTGCCCGTGAACGCCCTCACGCAAAGCGGCGTGCCGCTCTTCGGCAAGTGCGACGTGCTGCTCGTAGACGATGCGGCGAAGACCGTGTGCATCCTCGACTACAAGACCGGCCAGCCCGCCACGCGCATCGATCGGAGCTACACGCGCCAGCTCGACTTCTACACCCTGCTCGTGGAAAGCTCGCCGGACTACGCCGGCTACCACGTACGGGAGACGCGCGACCTCTACGTGGAGCCGCTCTACCGCACGGAGGGCGAGCTCAGCGACGTGTACGTGCACAGGACCAAGCCCGAGGACGCCGAACACCTCGCAAAGCTCATCGACGCCGTATGGCGCCGCATCGTCGATGCCCGCTTCGACACGTCGGACTTCGAGAGGAGCGAGGAGTTCCGCGCGCTTATGGCGAAGCACCCGCGGAACTCACACCAAGCAACGCAGAAGCTCTACGAGGACTGGCTCATCGCCAATTGACGCCGCGCAGCGTCGGCTATGGATGCGGGTGGCCCGCGTCCGGCTCCACCACGACGAGCTCGTAGTCCTTGGAGCCGTAGCCGCGCTCGGCCGCGAAGTCGATCGTCTTCGTGCCCATCTTCGAATCGATGCGCTCGAGCAGCGTCGCGGCGCCGGGATCGTCGGAGGCCTTCACCGCGTCGATGCAGGCCTGGTCGATGGCCACGGGGTCGAGGCTCGCGAAGATGCCGATGTCGCCCATGCAGGGATCCTTCGCCACGGCGCAGCAGTCGCAGTCCACGGAGAGGTTGCACGCGATGCTCACGTAGGCGATCTGGTTCCCGAAGTGGTTCACGATCGTCTCAGCCGCCTCAGCCATGCCGCAGAGGAAGTCCTCCTGGCTCGCGAGCTTGTCCCAGAACTCGCCCTGCTTCAGCGTCACGCCCGCGGTGTGGATATTCACCTTGCCCTGGTTCGACGCGCAGCCGATGGCGAGCTGCTTGAGCGCGCCGCCGAAGCCGCCCATCGGGTGGCCCTTGAAGTGCGAGAGCACGAGCATGGAGGGGTAGTTCGCGAGGTGCTTGCCCACGTAGTTCTCGTGGAGCACGCGCCCGTGCTCGATGGGGAGCACGAGGTCCGGCCCCTCGGAATCCATGATGTCGACGTCGAAGTACTTCGACCACTCGTGCTCGGCCATGAGCTCTTCGTGCTTCTCGGTGGTGTCGCGCGCGCCGTCGTAGGCGGTGTTGCACTCCACGACCGTGCCGCCCACCTCGTCGATCATCGGCTTCATGAACTCGGGGCGCAGGTAGTTCTGGTTGCCGCGCTCGCCGGAGTGCACCTTCACGGCCACCTTGCCGGGAAGGTCGGCGCCCAGCATGTGGAAGATCTTGACGACGTTCTCGGGCGTGATTTCCTTCATGAAGTAGACGACGGGCTTTGCCATGGGGATCCTCCGTTTCGGGGGTCTAACAGATCGTGCGAAATCGATTCTAATGGTTGGCCACGTGGGCGAGCTCGGCTTCGTAGGCTTCGAGCGTCCGCTCATCAAAGCAGCAGAAGGTCACATGCATCGCGATCTCGGGGTGCCCGGCGAGCCAGGCGCGCGTCACCTCCACCGCGACGGCCGTGGCCTCGGCGAGCGGGTAGCCATAGACGCCGGTGGAGATGGCGGAGAAAGCCACGCTCGAGAGGCCATGCTCGGCGGCGAGGTCGAGCGAGCGCGTGTAGCAGCTCGCGAGGAGCTCAGCCGCGCGCTCGGGCGTCTCGCGAGGATAGATGGGGCCCACGGTGTGGATCACGTGGGCGGCCGGCAGACGGTATCCCGAGGTGATGCGCGCCTCGCCCGTGGGGCAGCCGCCGAGCGTGCGGCACTCCTCGAGGAGCTTCGGCCCGGCCGCGGCGTGGATGGCGCCATCCACTCCCCCGCCGCCGAGAAGCCTCGAGTTCGCCGCATTCACGATGGCATCTACCTCGAGCGTCGTGATATCGCCCAGCCACGCATCCATCGTCGAAGCCCCCACGCGCACCATCGCGCACCTCCTTCGCTCGCGTTTGCGCACTCCATCTCGAGAGTACTCCTCGCGGAGAGGACAGAAACTCCCGCCCTCGTGCCTGTTGCTGCCGCATGGGGCGGAGTTTCTGTCTCGGATTCGGGCTTCAGAGGGCCAAAAGCACAGAAAGATTGGCGCTTGCGACAGAAAAAGACAGAAACTCCTGCCCATACGCCAGATTTGGGCGAAATCGAGCACAGAAACTCATGCCCTTGCAACACGCGAGCGGCGACCGGCAAGCGCGATCGGAAAGCGCGAGCCGAGAGTTTTCAGGAAACCTCAAGTGTTTGAAGGGTGGCGCCCGTGGGGAAACTGCGAGCGGCGCAGGCCGCGCTCAGTCCACGACCTACGAAAGGGCGATCCCATGGAAGAGACCACCTCCACCGCCGTACGACCCGAGCCCCGTTCCACGAGCAACGGGGCCCCAGAAACCACCCCGCAGAGCTCCCCCACCTTCACCGACCTCGACGCGTACCTCTTCCACGAGGGCACGCACTACGGCGCCTACCGCAAGCTCGGCGCCCATCTCACCGAGGAGAATGGCGAGACCGGCGCGCGCTTCGCCGTCTTCGCGCCGAACGCGCGCCACGTTGCCGTGATCACCGACGCGAACAGCTGGGACGAAGCCGCAGGCGCCATGCAGCCCTCGGCCTCCGGCGTGTGGGAGGTTTTCGTGCCCGGCGCCGCCGCGGGCGACGCCTATCGCTACATCGTGGACGGCGCCGACGGCGTCCGCCGCTACAAGAGCGATCCCTACGCCTTCTTCGCCGAGCGCCGCCCCGCGAACGCGAGCCGCATCTTCCCGCTCGACGGCTACGAGTGGGGCGACGCCGCCTATCGCGCGCAGGAGAACAACGCCGACGTCCTCGAGCGTCCGATGGCCATCCTCGAGGTCCACCTCGGCAGCTGGCGCAAGGACTACGCCAAAGACCCCGAGAACGGCTTCATGAACTACCGCGACCTCGCCCACGACATCGCCGACCACGCGAGCCACATGGGCTACACGCACGTCGAGCTCATCGGCATCTGCGAGTACCCGTTCGACGGCTCCTGGGGCTACCAGGTGACGGGCTACTATGCGCCCACCTCGCGCTACGGCACGCCCGACGACTTCCGTTACTTCGTGGACTACCTGCACCAACGCGGCATCGGCGTGATCCTCGACTGGGTGCCCGCACACTTCCCGAAAGACGACTTCGGCCTCGCGGACTTCGACGGCACGCCGCTCTACGAGTACGCCGATCCGCTCCGCGCGGAGTTCCCCATCTGGGGCACGCGCGCCTTCGACCACGGCCGCCCCGAGGTGAAGAGCTTCTTCATCTCGAACGCCCTCTACTGGCTGAACGAATTCCACGTGGACGCCCTGCGCGTGGACGCCGTCTACGCCATGCTCTGCAACAACTTCAGCCGAAGCGAATGGCGCGCGAACGCCTACGGCGGGGCCGAGAACCTCGAGAGCTTCGAGTTCTTCCGCCACGTGAACTCCGTCGTGCGCGACCAATCGAAGGGCTACCTCATCGCCGAGGACGTGTCCTCCATCCCCGGCATCACCACCTCGCCCGAGCAAGGCGGCCTCGGCTACCTCTTCAAATGGAACATGGGGTGGATGAACGACGTGCTGCGCTACGCCGCCACGAGCGTGGAGGGCAAGCACGCCGACCACGAGGACCTCGTGCACTCGCTCGACTACGCCTTCAACGAGAACTACGTGCTCGAGTTCTCCCACGACGAGGTGTCGCCCGGCAAGGGCTCGCTCGTCTCGCGCCTGCCGGGAAGCGAGCTCGACCGCTTCGGCGCGCTGAAGACGCTCTACACGTTCCAGTTCACGCACCCGGGCAAGAAGCTGCTCTTCATGGGGCAGGACATCGGCGTCGTGGACGACTGGGACTTCGCGTCCGGCCTCGACTGGGCGCTCGCCGACGAGCTCGGCCACCGCGACGTACGCGAGACGGTGCGCGCCCTGCTCGCGCTCTACAAAAGCCATCCCGCGCTTTCGAGCGATTCGATGGATCCCGCGACGTTCGAGTGGGTGAGCCGAAACGACAGCGCGCGCTCGACCATCGCGTTCATCCGCAAGAACCCGTGGAACCTCGACGGGGCGCTCCTCGTGGTGTGCAACTTCTCGCCGGAGAGGATCGCCGACTACACCGTCGGCGCGCCGAAGGGCGGGCTCTACGAGCGCGTGTTCACCACCTACGACCAGTTGCCCGGCGAAGGCGGCAGCCACGTGGCGCCCCTCACGGCCTACGAGCACGAATGCGACGGCCGCCCCTACACCCTCGCCTACGGCCTCCGCCCCTACGAATCCGTCGTCTTCGAGGTTCCCGCCGCGTAGACCAGCCGCATAGGCCGCGCCTCCCAACCCTCTCCACCGCATAGGCTTCCCGAAGACGCACCCCGCGGACGTCTTCGGGAAGCCTTCGCGGTGGGGCGTGTCGCGAACGAGTGCATGCTACGATTGCCCCTACCTGCGGAATTCGTCCGCGGCATTCCCGCGGGAATCGAGGAGGGCCATGAAGCGCGCGACGATCCTTTCCTGCCTTGGCGCGGCGGCCGTGGCGTGTGCACTCGCGTGCGCGCCGGCGGTGGCTGGCGCGGCGCCGTCACCGGACGACACACCGGAACAAGCCCCCGCCACGAGCACCGCCACGGTGGTGGCGAACCTCTCGGGCAACGAGAAGTCCGTCGAGCTCAGCGCCACCGGGCAGGGCGTGCAGGATGCCTCGCGCGTGCTCTTCCGCGTGTGGCCTGAGGCGCGTGGCGCCGGGAATGCGATCTCCTACGAAGCCGTGCGCGGCGAGGACGGCAGCTGGCACGCGACCGCCTTCATCGCGGGCGACCCCGCGGGAAGCTATGGCGTGCCGTATAGCTGCGACGTATCAGGCGCGGTGCACCGCCTCTACAACCCGTGGTCGGCCGCGCACCTCTTCACCTCGAGCACGACCGAGGCGGACGGCCTCGCGAAGAGCGGCTGGCGCTACGAGGGCGTCGCGTGGATCGAGCCCGAGGAAGCAGCCGTGGACGTGCCGAGCGAGGATGTGGACGTGCCGGCGGCAGGCGAGGATGCGGACGTGCCGGCTGAGCCTGGCGACGTGGCCGAGCCGGAGGCGAACGACGATGCCGAGCCGAGCGCAGGCGACGTGCCCGAGGAGCCGGCGGACTCCGACGCCACCGAGCCCGCGCCCGCTGCGCCCTCGCCTTCAGCGCCCGGGCAGCCCGCAGCGCACAAGCCCGAGACCACGGTCTATCGCCTCTACAACCGCTGGACCACCGAGCACTTCTACACGATGTGCGCGAGCGAGTACGCCAACCTCGGGGCTCAAGGGTGGACGCCGGAGGGCGAGGCCTTCCGCTCCGACGAGGCCGAGGCCATGCCGGTGTATCGCCTCTTCAACCCTTATGAAACGGCCAACACGCACCTCTTCACCTCGAGCGACTCCGAGCGCCAGGCCCTCTCCGCCGCCGGCTGGGTGGACGAGGGCATCGCGTGGTACGGCGCGGCGGTGAATGCCGACGCCACGTGGAGCGCCGTCGCATGCGGCCAGACGTTCGCCGACGCGGGGAACTACCAGGTGGAGGCCGTCGCGCTCCCCGCTGAGGGCGACGCCACGAGCGCCACGAGCGCCACGGACGCCGCCTCCGCGCCCGAGACCGTCGGCTCCGCCACGTTCTCCGTCTCCGCCCCCACCGGCGAAGCGCACGTGGAAAACATCGACAACGCCCACGGCACCTTCGACGTGGTCGTGGACGAGATCGTCTCACCCTCCGGCGTGGCGAGCGTGCAGGCGCCCACGTGGACGCGCGACAACGGGCAGAAGGACATCGTGTGGTACGACGCCGCGAGCGAAGGAAACGGCAGCTACCGTGCCCAGGCGAACGTCGCGAAGCACTACTTCAACGGCAACTTCGTGAGCCACTGCTACGTGACCGCCGGAAACGGCGTGCGTGCCGTCGTGGCACAGACGAGCGCCGCGCTCTCCCTCGCGAATTACGCGAAGTGCGAGGGCGGCCCCTACACCTACCGCGTCTCCATCTACAACCCCGGCAACGTGGGCAACGTGCAGATGCCCGCGTGGTCTGACGCCGGCGGGCAGGACGACCTCGTGTGGTACCCCGCCACCAACCAGGGAAATGGCTGGTGGACGGCCACGATCGACACGGTGAACCTGCGCCACGCCGGCACCGTGCACGTGCACATCTACGCGGACGGCACCGTGCGGAACTCGCTCGACATCACCGTGGCCAGCTGGGAGCTCATCACCCCTGAGCAGCGCGCGATGAACGAGCGCGTGAGCGGCCTCTCAAGCCCCACGAGCTACCTCCTCGCCGTGGACACGACGAACTGCTTCGTGGGCGTCTACCGCGGAAGCCAGGGCAACTGGCAAAACAACGCGTACTGGGCGTGCGCGCCCGGCGCGGCCGCCACGCCGACGGTGAAGGGCGTCTTCCACGTGGGCAGCCGCGGTTACGCCTTCGGCCATGGCTACACCTGCTACTACTGGGTGCAGTTCTACAAGGACTATCTCTTCCACTCGATCAAGTACTGGGAAGGCACGTTCAACGTGCAGGACGGCACGCTCGGAAGCCCGAAGTCGCTCGGCTGCGTGCGCCTCGCCATCGAGAACGCGAAGTGGATCTACGACAACGTCCCCACCGGCACCACCGTGGTCGTGTACTAGGAGGGCAACGTCACACGAGGCCGAGG
This sequence comes from uncultured Atopobiaceae bacterium, assembly GCA_947626465.1. Lineage (GTDB taxonomy): Bacteria > Actinomycetota > Coriobacteriia > Coriobacteriales > Atopobiaceae > CANRLS01. The sequence goes on along the minus strand of CANQSI010000012.1, from coordinate 8,024 downwards.
CTGTCGCGCAGGCAGGCGCGATCCCAGCTGCCGGAGTCGTTGAAGTTCGTGCTGTCGAAGACGTCGCGCTCGGCGCTTGCGATGCTGCCGTGCTGGGCGAGCGCGGCGGCCTCGTCGCGATCGGAGAGGCTTCCGCATGCGAAGCTCACGTTCGCCTCGTCGGCGTGGGCGAGCCAGCCGGTGCCCTCGTCCTCGGTAGCGAGCGCGCTCTCGGCGTTGCCAAACTCGCTCACGTAGACCGGAAGGCCGCCCTCGATCGCGGCATTGAGCCGCTCATCAAGGCCCTCACCAGCGGAAACGCCCTGCGAGGAGTCGATTCCGTAGAGCACGTTCTCCGACACGGCGCCGCCGAGCGGCCGCTCGATGGGCCCCAGAGCGCCCTCGCCCGCCGGCGTCCCCACGATCACCACGGCGTCCGGGTCGTTCGCGCGGATGGCGGAGATGACGTCCTCGGCGTAGGCCCTCACGTGGCTCCAAGGCACTGAGCTCGAGCTTTCATTGCAGATCTCATAGAGCACGTTGCCCTGCGCGCCGTAGCGCTCGCTCACGGTGGAGAAGAACTCGCGCGCCTCATCGACGTTCGAGAGCGGGTTCTCGTTGTTGAGCACGTGCCAGTCGATGATGGCGTAGAGGCCCTCGCGCGTGGCCGCGTTCACGCCGTCGTTCACCTGGTCGAGCATCTCGGAGGTGGTGGCACCGTTCACCTGACCGCCGTATTGGCCGGTGTAGAGCTCGAGGCGAAGGCTGTTCGCGCCCCAGTCGCTCTGCTCTTGCGCGAAGGCGGGGCCCTTCATGTAGTCCTCGATCCAAAGCAGCCCGTGGCTCGTGAGGCCGCGCAGCTGGAAAGGCTCGCCGTGGGCGTCGACGAGGCCGGAGCCCTGCACGCTGAGCGCGCCGTGAGTGGCAAACGGCGTCGCGACGACGCTCTCGGAGGTGCCGGAGCTCGCCGTGCTTGCCACGGTGGCGCCGCTCGTTGATGCCACGGAACGCGGGACGGCGGGCGAGATGCTCACCGGGGCTGCCAAGGCCGGGGAGCCCGCTTGAGCGCCCGTGATTCCGGTGAGGCTGATGAGGCTCGCAGTGCACGCGACGGAGATTGCAATCACCGAGCCGTAGAAGAGGTCGCGGATGCGGAATGTCGTGCTCTCGTGGCGGCTCATGATCGTGCCTTCCCCGTCCAAGCCCTGCGATCCGGCTCCGCCCGATGCCGTATCCTTGCGTTGCGGGGCTCGTTCCCCCTTGGACTTTCAGGTAATTGCAAGAAAGGCTAAATGTGGATTTCCTGAGCAAGCTGACGCCGATGGACTGGTTCCTCATCGCGCTCGTGATTTCGCTCAGCATCGCGACGGTCTACATCGTCTACCGCATCATCCGCGCAATCGTGGAAGAGGTCCGCGAGCAGCGCAAACGCAAGGCGGAGTACGAAGCCAAGAAGGCCGAACGGGACGCCGACGAGGACGAGCCGATCGCGTAGAGCTCTCAGCCGCCTTTTTCACCGCGTAGGCGCCTCAGCCGCCCCGCGATATGGCCATGCAGAGGCTGTCTGCCTGATCATGCCAGCCGCGTAGAGCTCTCAGCCGCCTATTTCACCGCGTAGGCGCCTCAGCCGCCCCGCGATATGGCCATGCAGCACCCTCAGCCGCCCCGGCAGGGCGGCGGAGAGGTTTACGTGGCGACTAGCGGGCGGCTGAGAGACCTCCACGACAAGCAGTCGCCCAAATTCCGGGCGGCGGAGAGGGCTACGCGGAGAAAAAGGCGGCCGAGAAGGCTCTGCGGCACGCGCCGAACGGCAGAACGCGCTACACGACATGCACAAGGCGGCGGAAGCGGCTTAGCGACGATCGCAAGGCGGTCGAGACAGCTTAGCAGCGTCCGCCGCTCGGCATGAGCGCGGCAGCTAGTGGATGCGTTTCCTTGCGAATCGCAAGGCGGTGGCGACGCAGACGAAGCCGAAGGCGGCGAGCGCCACGGCGCCGACGAGCGGCGTATCATCGCCGGTCTTGGGCACCACCGAGGCAGGCACCTTGTGCGCGCCATGAGATCCGTCCGAGCCGTTGGAGCCCGAGCCACCGTTACCGCCGCTGGGCGCACCCGGATTGGTGCCACCCGGTTGGTTCGGATCGCTCGGAGTAGTCGGATCCGTCGGCATGTGTGGATCATCCGGCGTATCTGGCGTGTCGGGCGTGTCGGGCGTGTCGGGCGTATTCGGATCGTCCGGCGTGTCCGGGGTATCGGGCGTGTCCGGCGTGTCCGGGTCAACCGGATCGGTGGTGCCCGGCCCGCTGGGCCCCGGCGGCGTAGGCGTCAGATCCTTCGTGTTGGTGAAAGCGATGAGCGATTCCTTGTCGGACTGCACGGTGCCACTCGTCCTGCCCTCGACGCGTGTGGTGTAGCCGTGCGCATCCGCGTCGTTTGCGACGATGTGATAGAGCGAGCCGTCGTACACGTGGTCGATGAACGCCTCGGCGTTGCCCACGAGCTTCAGATGCAGGTGCTGCGTGTTGAGGCCGTCATGGTGCTCGCCTTCGCGAGGCGTCGCGGCGAGAAGCAACACGCCGGGAGTGGCGCCAGGATCGGATATGGTCACGTCGTAGCTGAAGGCGTCGCTCTCGCTCGCGCCCTTGCCCTCCACGGCGTTCGTGATGTGGATGGTGCCCGGGTCCTTCGGCGTGAGCGTGTCCTCCACCTCGTTCGAGGTGAGCGGCGCGTCCCCCGTCATCTCCGTCCACGTAGCCTTCGCGCTGTTCTTCCATGAGGTGGTGGCGAGCACCTTCGGCACCCGCACCGTGAAGGAGACGCTCTTCTCGGTATTCGGTGCGAGCTCGCCCAGCTTCCACGTGAGCGTGCGGGTGGCGGTATCAAACGACTTGGCGCCGCTCGCGGAGCCTTCGACGAGCGTGAGCCCCTTGGGCACGACGTCCGTGATGGTGACGTTTCTTGCGGTGGCGCGCGTGTCGCTGTTCTTCGCCGTGAGGGTGTAGGTGATGAGGTCGCCCGCGTTCACGGCGTGCGCCTGGGCGTCGGCAGCGCTCCTGCCCGTGGCATGCACCAGCGCGAGCGAGATGGCCGGCTTATGCAAGTTCGTGTTCGTAAAGACCACGCGCTGCTCGACACCGAGCTCGCTTGCGTCGGGCATTGAGCCCTTGACGGTGTTTTTCTTCTCAGTTGTGCCATCCGCCTTGCGAATCTCAACCGAGTAGTCTTGCGCCTCAGGCGTGGGCACCACTTCCGCGAGCGTGTACGTCGAGCCCGCGGGCATGCCGGAGAGCACCACGCCCTGGCCTTCCTTGAGTTTGAACGTGAAGACGCTGCCATCCGGCCGAATGGTGTTCCTCTCGCCAACGCTCGGGGCCACCACCCCAGAGCCCTCGTAGCCCTCCGCGACGATGCCAAGGGTGTTGAGCTGCTTCACCGAGGAGCCCGAGCCGCCCATCGCGAGCGTGAAGGTGAATTCCTCGTCCTTGCCGGCGAAGAACTGCGGCGCCACCACCTTCTCCACGCGAAGCGAGGTGAGGGTGTCCTTCACATTTACCGTGTTCGACGTGAATCCGTGGCCTTCGATGCCACTCACCGTCGCGATGGCGGAGTTCTCGTAGGTGTGCACCTCGTCCACGGCGGGCGCCACGGCGGTGTACCCGAAGGTCGCCGTCGACTTCGCCGCGATGGTCACGGGGCTCCACGTGATTTCGCCGCCGTCGTAGAGCACGTTCTCTTGGCCAGAAATCCATTCGCCCGTAACCTTAGCCGCGTCGGCGCCCGTCTTCCCTCCCGGGCCCATCACCGAAGCCGCGACTAGCCGCAGCTTCTTGTGCTCGCCCGAAGTGTCGCCAACAGGCGCGGGCACGGAGTTCTTGAGGGTCACCTCATAGCTCTGAGTCTCCGAGCGGTTCGTGACGGTGATCTTGTAGTCCACGAACTGGCCGGACATCGCCATGAGCGGATCGACGGAGAAATCATTCTGAGGATCGGCAGTGTTCGCGCGAACTTCCTGCTCGATGTGCACGTCCACGCCCTTGAGGGTATTCACGAACTTGCAGGTCGCGGGCTCCGTCATACGTGCGATCGTGCCCGAGTAGGAGCCGCCAGCTGGCTCGGTGACGTCATAGGCGTGGTCGTCCTTCACCTCGGTGAAGGAGTAGGTGGCGCCGTTCGGCAGGTCGATGGTCGCTTTCTCGCCGGCGCCGAGCGTGATCTCGCCCGTATACGTGCCGCCAGATTTCGTGAGCTCGAACGTCCGCTCCTCGGCGTCCGCGGAGCCCGCGGGCGTCACGAGGCACGTCACGTAGGTTCCACCGTCGCGCTCGAAGAACTTCGATTCGTCGCCCTTCGTGCCCGGCGCATTCGCAGGAAGCGTGAACGTCGCCTCAAAGCTAAACGTCTCGCCGGGGGCCGCCTCGCCCGAGACTTCCTTTTCGAGCACCACCTGTCCAAGGTTCGACGCAAACCACACGTCGACCTCGCCGCCATTCTGCACGTCCGCCCAATAGAACTCGTTCTCGTGGCCGGGTGAACCGTTCTTCGTGGTGTCGTACTCGTACCACGGATTGTCCGTGAGCCACTGGTCCGCGGGCGAGAGCGCGTCGATGTACATGGCGGAGGGCGAAGAGGTTTCGAAGATCACGTTCACGCTCGAAGTCGCATTCGCGTAGACCTCGCGCTTGAGGATGTAGCGGCCGCCGTCCGTGCCTGGGTACTCGCCGCCCACGGGCATGCCACTCGCACCGTCCAAGCCAAAGCGCTTCGATACCTTGCCCGTGGGGTCCGTGGCATTGAACGTCACGTAGTAGCTAAATTCCGCGACGCTCGTATTCCACTTCGCGGTGAGGTGGATGGTGTAGTCCTGTTCCTCCACGCTGTAGCACTGCGCGCGTGCGTAGATCTGTTCAAGCGAGACGAGGTCGGTCGGGAGGATCGGATTATCCGGCGACCCCTTGCCCGAGCTCAGGAGCGGCGAGCCCTCGGCGTCCGTCACGACCCAGCCCTCGAAGCTCACCGGACGCTCGCCGGGCGCCTGCGGCACGTTCCTTGGAACGGAAATCTTGTTGCTCGCCAGGGAACCGGTGTAGGAGCCGGTGCCGCTTCCCATCGAGTAGTACCTGCCGTGGTTCGTGTCCGTCGCGCCAGTGCTTTCGGACGTTCCCATAAACGTGGGCATGCCCTGCACTTTCACGCCTGCGGGGAAATCCGCATTGAGCTTCGCGCCTGCGGTGGCGCCATTTTGATAGGCGATTTGATAGCGCATCGCCTTCGCCTGGATTTGCAGATAGCCGATATGGCTCACGAAGTCCTGGTTGCTCGCCTCATAGGGGTCGCTCAGCGTGAGGTAGTACCAGCCCTCAGCGTCTGGACCGAGGATGTTTTGATTGGCCTCCGAGAACGTGTTCGCGGCAATTGCGCGCCCTTCGGCATGCTCCTCCACGTACGTGACGGTCGGGCTATTGGAGGTGCCGTACACGGTGCCCCCCGCCCAGTTGTAGCCCGGGGACGCGGGGTCGAGCCTGAAGCGCACGTTGCCGTAGGGCTCCGTGACCACGTTCCCCACGTCGTAGATCGCGCCCGTCGCGTCGCTGATCTTTTGATAATCGAAGCCAAAGCTTCCGCCGCCGCCCTTCGCGCGCGCCGAGGTGGACTGGGCAACGTCATGCCACTCGTAACCGGTGTTGTCAGTGCTATCGTGCCCTTGCGCCTTTCTAAAAAGCTGGCATTGCACGCCGTAGAGCGTTTGGATATTCACCTCGTGGTACGCAGCGGGCGATTGCGCCGTCACGAACGTACCGCGATCAAACACGAGGTCGCGCGCGGCGTTTTCCACCTTTATGGTGTATTTGCGCTGCCTGATGGAGCCCACTGCCGAGTGGTTGAGGTCGTCTTCATTCGCGGAATTCCCTGTATAGAAATAGGGCTCCACCGTAATCGTGACCTTGGTGCCGGACGGGAGTTCGGTTTCCGCGCTCACCTTGTTGTCCGGGCTCTCCGGGTTTGCGAACGCGCCGTTGTCCTTAAGCAGGGTGCGCGGATCTTTCAAATATGGCACCTTCAAGCTCGCGCCGTTGAGGGAAAGCGAGCGCATCTCGTAGTGCGTTACGTTGCTCGTATCGCGCAGGATGAGGGTGATTTCGCAGTCGAAGGTTCGCGTGCTTCCCGCGTTGGCGGAAAACGTCACGTAGGGGTTCACGCTCGCATCGGACAGGTCATCGAAGGAAAGTGGCGTGAAGTCGAACCACTTTGTGGAATTCACCACGCTGCCGGACTTCGCACTGCCGAGATACGCGAGGTTGAAGCTGTAGTCGCTCGCTTGGCGCGGCTTCAGCACCAAGCAGACCGTCTCGTCCGCTTTCACCTCGCCGGGCTTGCCCGTCCCTGAGACGTAGGTGCCGTCGAGCGAATAGAAGCCGGGGGCGTGCTCGAGCGATGTGTCGAGCTCGGCGCCACCGTTGTCGCCGGGCACTGCCTTCCACGCCACGTCCTCGCCAAGGGCAAAGCGACCGTAGCCCGTCTCGGTGGGGAACTTCTCGTTCGCCTCGACAAAATCGCTCTCATCTGCCTTGGCGCTCTCCATCATGTACACGCGCCCGGTGAAGCCCGCGGGCACGCTCACGTCGACGCTAAACCACTGGTTCACTGTCTTGAGCGGACGATGGTTTCCAAACACTTGCGTGACGTAGTCCGAGGTAGTGACGTTTTTATAGCTGCTATCGTCCTGCGCTTCGTAGATTTCATAATTGATGTCGTGCTCTTCAAGGACGTAATTCACCTGTATGGTTTGCTTATCGGAGAGCACCGTGCTCGTCATATTGGAAATGTCGTCGCTCGCCGACCAATACACGTAGGTTTCAGTGCTGCTTCCCACGTTCACGGTCACGTTGCCGAGCCTCTTCACCGTGCTGCCATTAACGGTGAGGCTCTCCACGGTGTAGCCGGGGAGCGTGGGGTACTTGCTCAGATCCACGGGACCGGATTCGGGGCCGTCCCAGCCATTCTTCCAATCGTCTTCGACGTACTCCTTGGAAAGCGTCGTGTCCTCCACGACCACCTTCGTGGCGGAGAAGTACGTGGGATCCACCGTGCCACCCGTGAAGGCCATCGGCGCGAGCTCGCCCAAGCGCGCGAGGGTGAGGTCGCCGCTCGCGGCAAGGGTCGCGATATCGCCCTGGCTTGCGGGTGTGTTCTCGGTACCATCCGGGCCCTCGTCGCCCTTTGGCGCGCGTTCGGGGGCTCCCTTGGCCGTATCTTCGCCCTCGACCTCGTCTGAACCTTCGCCCTCAAGCACGTCTTGAGAGTTCATGCCCTCCTCGGATGGGTCGGAGCTGTTATGAGGGTCGTGAGCTGCGGGTTCATCGCCCTGCGCCACGTCTGATGAGCGACCCCCCCCCGAGGCTTCTTCGGCTACTGCCGCGTCCGCGGTAGGCGAATCGCCTTGCGCCACGACGTCGCTGCCTTCGGCGCTCGAGCTTGGCGTGTCCACCATGCCCGAGAGCGCCTCGCTCTCGTCCACCGCGCTCATCACAAACGCGTTGCTTGCCGTAAACGGCGCCTCATCTGCCCCAGCGAAGGCGGGCACCGCGCCCTCGAGCGCGTGCACGAACGGCGCGCCGATCAAAAACGCGGTGGTGGCAGCCAGGAAAGCGAATGCGACTCGCTCGAGTCTCCTCGCCATCAAACCCCCTCTAGAAAAGCGGGGCTCCGAGAAACAACCGGAGTCCCCACACTCCTGATCATTCAACGAAAGCGCACGTGCAAGACGTGCCTCAAGCTCGCACTATATAGAATGCCGCACGCGAGGCAGCCGCAACTCCGGCGAGTGCATGCGCTTGTGCTTGTTTCGTAGTGATCCCGTGTGCGAATTGCGTACTCCTGCACATTCACTCCACGCGATGTGAGTTATCTGCCTCCGCCACTACGCCTCGTTCCTCGAGCGAGAAGGATCGCGCCAAACGGCTGCGCAGACGTCTCGCCCACATTCTCTTGTTACACTTGGATTTCACGGGGACGAACGACCATGAGGGGGCAAGCGTGGGCGACGT
>CANQSI010000011.1 GCA_947626465.1 uncultured Atopobiaceae bacterium | reverse complement strand
CGCACACTCACACCAAATGCAGGTTGGGGCCCTCGGGCGCATCGCCCGAGGGTTCCTTTTGCCGTGCCGAACGCTCCCGCATCTGTGCGAGGGTGTCGCGCATGGCCTGGAGGCGTTTGGCGGCCTCTTCGGGCGATTCCTGCACGTAGACGCAGGTGGCTTCCGCAGCCACCGCGCGTGCGGCTTTCGTGAGGAGGCACTGGAAGCGAAGCCCCTCGAGCGCGCCCTGCTGCTTCATTTGCTCGAGGTAGGCGGCTCCATGCGCGGGATCCTGCCCCACGAGATAGGGGATCTCGCTCTCGTCAACGGTGAGCTTGCGCTCGGAGGCGAAAGCCGAGAGTGCCGCCTCGCGTTCGGCCTCGACAAGCGCCTGCTCCTCGAGGGTGCGGTCGAACTCCGCCCTGCTCGTGCCGAGCCTCAGGAGGAGGTCGTCGAGCGAGAGCCCGAGCGCGCCGGCGTCGAGCTCGTTTGAGCGCAGGAGCATCGCGCGGTAGCGTGCGACCTCGTCCTCCGGAACCTTTTGGCCGAGGCGCGTCGCGAGCTCCGTCACGGCTGCGGTGAAGCGGGCCTCCTCGGTGCGGCTGGCCACCGCGCGATCGCGCTCGCGGGCAAGCGAGGCCTTGAGCTCGTCGAGCGATGGCGCGCCGGTGTGTTCGCGCGCCCATTCGTCGGTGAGCGCATCTACCTCGATGCCGCCGTCCGCCGCGAGCGATTCCAGCGTGAGGTCGATCTCCGCATCGCTCGTGCGCTCAACGGACACCTCTATCTTCACGGGCTCATAGCTCGTGAGCGTGTAGAGGTAGCGGTTGCCGAGGCGGATCGGCTCGGGCTTGGCGATTTCGATGCCCATGGATCATCCCTTCGCGAGCGGGTTTCGATGATTGCGCGCAGGGGGCGCGTGGTGTGAAGCCCCATGGTAGTATGCAAGGTTGGCAAGCCGGAAAGGGCGAGGTATGGACGACAAACTCCAAAAACTTCTCGATGCCTACGCGGAGCTCACCGCCAAGCTCTCCGATCCCGCGGTCTACAACGACCAGAAGGAGTATGCCCGCTTGGCGAAGGAGCATTCCCAGCAGACGCCGCTCGTGGAGAAGGCGCAGGCCTACCTAGGCGCGCAGGCCGACATTCGCGCCGCGAAGGAGCTCCTCAAGGAAGAGGCCGATCCCGAGGCCAAGGAGCTGCTCCAGGCCGACATCGAGGCCAACGAGGCGATACTTCCCGCCCTCGAGGACGAGATCAAGGTGATGCTCATCCCCGGCGATCCGAACGACGCGAAGGACACGATCGTGGAGATCCGCGCGGGCGTGGGCGGCGACGAGGCGGCCATCTTCGCGGGCGACCTCTTCAAGATGTACGAGCGCTTCGCCCAGATGCGCGGCTGGAAGGTGGAGGTGCTCTCGAGCTCCCCCTCCGAGGCCGGCGGCTTCAAGACCATCGAGTTCAAGGTCACGGGCGACCAGGTGTACTCGATCATGAAGTACGAAAGCGGCGTCCACCGCGTGCAGCGCGTGCCGAAGACCGAGAGCCAGGGGCGCATCCAAACGTCCACGGCCACGGTGGCGGTTTTGCCGGAGGCAGACGAGATCGATATCCAGATCGACCCCTCTGAGCTGCGGATCGATACGTATTGCGCGAGCGGTCCGGGCGGCCAGTGCGTGAACACGACGTACTCCGCCGTGCGCATCACGCACCTCCCCACGAACACCGTCGTGCAGTCGCAAGACCAGCGCTCGCAGATCCAAAACCGCGAGGTGTGCATGCAGATGCTGCGCGCGAGGCTCTACGAGCGCGAGCTCGAGCGCCAGCAGGCGGAGATGGGCGCCGAGCGCCAGAGCCAGATCGGCCACGGGAACCGTTCGGAGAAGATCCGCACCTACAACCAGCCTCAGGATCGCGTGACGGACCACCGCGTGGGCTTCAACGGCACGTACAACGGCGTGCTCCTCGGCGACACGCTCCCGAGCGTGATCGAGGCGCTCGCCGCGGCAGACCGTGCGGAGCGCCTCGCGGCTGCGGTCTAGGCGCCGAAGCTCGCTTCACGGCCATGGGGGATACGCTCGGCGAATCGCTCCTCAAAACGCGACGCACGCTCGAGGCGGCGGGAGACGAGCATGCCGGCTTAAGCGCGGAATGGCTACTCGAATGGGTGAGCGGAAAGAGCCGAGCCGAGCTCTACCGCGATAGCGACGAGCCCCTTGACCTCGCAAAACGCTTCCAATTGATGGCCGCTGTGGCCAAGCGCGCGGCCGGAGAGCCACTCCAGTACCTCACGGGGTCGGCGCCGTTTCGGCGATTCGAGATCGCCTGCGAGCCGGGGGTGCTCATCCCGCGCCCGGAAACGGAACTCCTCGTGGAGCTCGCGCTTGCGGCGCTCGACGAAAGGCGCGCCGGGGAGCCCGTGCGCGTGCTCGACCTCTGCACCGGCACGGGCTGCATCGCCTGCGCCATCGCGGCGGAGCGGCCCCACGCGCGGGTGTGGGCGACGGATCTCGCGCCCTCGGCGGTGGCGCTCGCGAAGCGGAATGCCGAGGCGCTCGGGGTCGCGGAGCGCGTGCAGGTGCGCGAGGGGGATCTCGCGGACAGCGTGCCCGGGGAGCCCTGGGGAACCTTCGATCTCGTGATCTCGAATCCGCCCTACGTCCCGAGCGCGGTGGTGGACGAGCTTCCGGCAGAGGTGCGCGACCACGAGCCGCGCCTTGCCCTCGATGGGGGCGCGGACGGGCTCGACGTGGTGCGCAGGATCGTGGACGTGGCGCCGGCGCTCCTCGCCCCGGGCGCCACGCTTGCGCTCGAGCTCTTCGAGGGGCACGTGAATACGGCTTCCGAGCTCGTGGAATCCGCGTGCGGAGCGAACGGTGCGCCCGCGTTCGAGCACGTGCGCGTGGAGCGGGACCTCGCAGGGCGCCCCCGCTACCTCCTTGCACAGCGCGTGCAGGGCGCGTGAGGGAGGCGGGAATCGTGCGCGAACTCAAGCTCCCCGAAGCGCTCCCAGGCGTCGACGCCGTCGCCCGCCAGGTGGGGGCGGGGCTTCTCGGAGGAGAAGTGGCCATCATCCCCACCGATTCCGTCTACGGCATCGGATGCGCAATGGGGGCCGATCGCGCGCTCGATCGCATCTTCGAGCTCAAGGGCCGTGAGCGTAGCCAGACGCTTCCGCTCGTGCTGGGCGATGCCGCAGATCTCCCTCGCTATGCGAAGGATGTGGCGCCCTACGCACGCGCGCTCGCCGAGCGGTTTTGGCCGGGCGCGCTCACGCTCGTCGTGCGTGCGTCACGCGAGGTGCCCCCGCGATTCCGCGCCGCAGATGGCACGGTGGGCCTACGCGTGCCCGATCACTCCTTCGTCCGCGCGCTTAGCGCCGCAGTGGGCCGTCCACTCGCCCTCACGAGTGCAAACCTCCACGGCGAGCCGCCGGCACGAAGCGCGCGAGAGCTGAATCCCCAGCTCGCGGGCGCCGTTGAGTGGGTCGTCGACGGGGGCGCATCGAAGATCGGCGTCGCCTCGACCGTCGTCGACGCCACGGGGCCCGCGCCCCGCGTCCTTCGCGAAGGCGCGCTCACGGAGCGCGAAATCCTCGCTGCGCTTTCCTAGAGACTCCGCTCGGCGAGGTTTTCTTGGGTCGTAACGGAACATATCTATAATCTTCGAACGGTTCGCAGCAGCCCCTCGTGCACCGGGCGTCGACCATGGTCGTGCCCCGTCCACGTGTCGCGTGCCCCCGTCCGGCTTGTGCGAGGGGCGCTGCGGGCTCATTATTGTTGGGCCATGGGTTCACACTACGGGAGACGAAGCCCAGGCGGCGCGCTTCGCGTGGGCACGGCCGATTGGAGAACCCATGGATTCCTCCTCGAATGGGCGGCAAGACCGCGGCTACATCCTCTCGCTTGATGCGGGAACCTCCAGCGTGCGGGCCATTCTCTACGATTCGTTCGGCGTGGCCGTGGCCATGGCGCAGCGTCCGCTTCGCCTTGGCTTTCCGCAGGCGGGATGGGTGTCGCAAGACGCCATGGAGATCCTCTCGCGCTCCATCGCCTGCATGGTGGAAGTGCAGGTGGAAAGCGGCATCCACTCCGACGAGATCCGCGCGGTGGGCATCGCGAACCAGCGCGAGACGGTGGTGGTGTGGGACAAGGCCTCCGGCCAGCCCATCGCAGACGCCATCGTGTGGCAGTGCCGGCGCACGGCGCCCGAGGTGAAGGAGCTCCTGGGCGCCGGGTATGGCCCGCTCGTGCAGGAGCGCACGGGCCTCATCATCGACCCCTACTTCTCCGCCACGAAGATCGCGTGGATCCTCGACCACGTGGAGGGAGCGCGGGCGCGAGCCGAGCGCGGCGAGCTCCTCGCGGGCACGGTGGACACGTGGCTCATCTACAACTTCACCCACGGGGCCGTCCACGCCACCGACTACACGAACGCCTCGCGCACGATGCTCTTCGACATCCACGCGCTCTCGTGGTCAGACGAGCTTTGCGAGCTCTTCCGCGTACCTCGGCAAATGCTCGGCGAGGCGCTGCCTTCCGATGGAGATTTCGGGCGCGTGAGCTCGGATATCTTCTCTCACCACCCGCCCATCGCCGGCGTGGTGGGGGATCAGCAGTCCTCGCTCTTCGGGCACCTCTGCTTCGACGCCGGCATGGCGAAGAACACCTACGGCACGGGCTGCTTCCTGCTCATGAACGTGGGCAGGGAGCCGGTGCTCTCCACGCACGGCCTCCTCTGCACGGTGGGGATCGCGGCGGGAGGCGAGGTGTCCTATGCGCTCGAGGGTTCCGTCTTCCAGGCGGGAAGCGTCGTGCAATGGCTGCGCGACGAGCTAGGCCTCATAAAGAGCGCGGAGGAAAGCGCCGAGGTGGCGCGCTCCGTGCCCTCCACCGGCGGCTGCTACCTCGTGCCCGCGTTCACCGGGCTTGGCGCGCCGTGGTGGTCGAGCGATGCGCGCGGCACCCTCACGGGCCTCACGCGCGCGACGAACGGCGCCGAGATCGTGCGCGCCGGCCTCGAATCGATCGCCTACCAGTCCGCGGACGTGCTTCGCGCGATGGAGGCCGATTGCGGCATGCCGGTGCGCGAGCTCCGCGTGGACGGCGGGGCCGCGACGAACGACTTCCTCATGGGCTTCCAGGCAAACATCCTCGCGCGCCCGGTGGTGCGGCCCGGCGCCGCGGAGCGCACGGCGCTCGGCGCGGCCTACCTTGCCGGCCTTTCCGTGGGCTACTGGCAAAGCGTGGACGATCTCGCCGCGCGCCAGGCGGGCGAGCGGCGCTACGAGCCCACGATGTCCGATGCGGAGCGCAAGGAGCTGCTCGCTGGCTGGGACGATGCGGTTCGCCGTACCCTCGCGTAGCCCACCCACTTCCTCGAAGGAGTCGACATGAAAATCGCCATTGCCTCCGATCACGCCGGCTTCGAGCAGAAGGTGCAGCTCGCCCCCTGGCTCGCCGAAGAGGGCTACGAGGTCCTCGACTTCGGGCCTTCGAGTGAGGATCGCGTCGACTATCCCGACTTCGCCTATAAGGTGGCGAGTGCCGTGGCGGCGGGCGAGGCCGACCGCGGCATCCTCGTGTGCGGCACGGGCCTCGGCATGGAGATGGGCGCGAACAAGGTGCCCGGAATCCGCGCCGCCGCCGTGCAAACCCCCGAGTTCGCCGAGCTCATGCGCGCCCATAACGACGCCAACGTGCTCTGCCTCTCCGGGCGCTTCGTGGCTCTCGAGGTGAACGAAGAGCTCTGCCGCATCTTCCTCGAAACGCCCTTCGAGGGCGGGCGCCACGCGGGACGCACCGCCAAGCTCGATCGTGGCTGCATGGTCGAGCCACGCGTGCAGGTGGTGCGCCACCCCCTCGTGGCCCACAAGCTCTCGATCCTTCGCGGCAAGGACACCCCGACGAAGCTCTTCCGAGAGCTCATCCGCGAGCTCGCGCTCTTCCTCGGCTATGAGGCCACGCGCGATTTCCCGCTTGAGGACGTCGAGGTCCACACGCCGCTCGAGACGATGACGGGCAAGCGCGTGGCCGGCAAGAAGGTGGCCATCGTGCCGATCCTTCGCGCGGGTCTCGGCATGGTGGATGGCCTCCTCGTGCTCCTGCCCTCGGCCAAGGTGGGCCACATCGGGATGTATCGCGACGAGGAAACCCACGAGCCGCACGAGTACTACTGCAAGCTCCCGCCCGATGTGGACCAGCGCACCTGCCTCCTCGTGGATCCGATGCTCGCCACCGGCGGCTCCGCCGCGATGGCCATCGAGTTCCTCCGCAAGGCCGGCGTCTCCGATGTGCGCCTGCTCTCCATCGTCTCCGCCCCCGAGGGCCTCGAGGAAGTACTCGCGTCCGACCCCACCGTGCGCATCTTCACCTGCGCCATCGACCGCTGCCTGAACGAAAACGCGTACATACTCCCCGGCCTAGGCGACGCGGGGGATCGCATATTCGGGACTCTGTAATACCCCGGGGGCGGCCGAGCCTATGGTTCTGGGCTCGCTGCTCCCGCTCGTGCGGGTAACCAGCTTTCACCGGCCCTTTTTCTCGGGTGACACACCTCACATTGGCATACGGGCTTTGTCTCCGGCGGACCACTCCTCCGGTCCGAGAAAAAGGGCCTTCTCCTTGCGGCTCCCACGGCGAGCCCAGAACCATAGGCTCGTCCGCTGTGCGAGGTAGTCGGACGCGTAAAAGCTCATGGTTCGCGCATCAGGATGGCCAGAGATCGTGGAGTATCGGCCGAGATGGACTCGATGGAGTACTATGGGCGCACGTTCGCGGTCCACGTTCGCGATCCCTTTGAAAGGTGGCTTGCGTGCTGGTGTGTGTGCTTGGTGTGGCTTCGGGCGTCGCTGGCGCCCTGCCGGGCCTTCTTCAGGCTCGCCGTGCTCGCCAAGGAAAGCGCGTCTCGGTGGCCCTTGGGCTCGCCTCGATCATGGTTTCGTTCTCCCTGCTCACGGTGCTGCTTGGCATCGGCTACGCGCGCCTTGGCGGCGCGTTCTTGGCGTATGCCTGCGCCGCCATGGGCACCTTCCTCGCGCTCTTCGGCGCAGAGTCGGTCATCGCCTGGCGCTGGATGCGCCCGTTCAGCTCTAAGGAGGTGGGGGCGTGAGCGAGTTCGAGCAGTTGCCTGATGCGGTAGGCGAGCTTGTCGACAGCTTCATCGCGCAGCCGATCATCGGCGACGAGTACTTCGGCTTCACGCAGTACACGTTCTGGATGGCCATCGCGGTGGTGATCCTCGTGATCCTCCTCTTCGCCTTCAAGAAGCGCCAGGCGGCGCATCTCGTGCCCGAGGGTCGCTTCGTGAACGCGATCGAGTATCTCGTGGAGTTCGCGCGCAAGGACCTCGTGATCGACCTCCTCGGCGCCACGTGGCGCCAGCACTTCCCGTTCATCGCGACGGTCTTCTTCTTCATCCTCATCAACAACCTCATCGGCCTCGTGCCGGGCGCGCACCCGGGCACGGGCACGATCGGCGTCACGCTCGCGCTCGCGCTCATGACCTTCGTGTACTTCATCGGCGTCGGCGTGAAGAAGCACGGCGGCTGGGGCTACCTCAAGAGCCTCAAGCCCTCCGGCGTGCCCTTCCCGATGGACTGGCTCGTGTGGGTGATCGAGCTCTTCTCGACCTTCCTTCGCCTCATCACGCTCGCCGTCCGTCTCTTCTGTAACATGTTCGCGGGGCACGTGGTGATGGGCACCTTCGCCATCCTCGCGTCGCTCTTCATCCAGCGCCTCGCCCAGGGCATCACCCTCGAGGCCATCACCGGCACCGGCATCAGCCTCATGTGGATCCTGCTGCTCATCATCATCTACCTCGTGGAGATGCTGGTGGCGGCCATCCAGGCCTACGTCTTCGCCATGCTCACTGGCGTCTACGTCCAGTTGGCCGAGGAAGAGGAATAAAGGAGGAATCGTGGGAGTTATCGGATACGGCCTCGGCGTCATCGGCGCCGGCATTGGCATTGGCATCGCGGCCTATGGCGCCACGACGTCCATGGCGCGCCAGCCTGAGGTGCAGGGGCGCCTCTTCACCGTCTTCATCCTCGGCTCGGCCTTCGTCGAAGCCCTCGCTCTGATTGGCTTCGTGGTCGCGCTCGTCGTGTCGTAGCGAACCGGGAGGTTCCCACTATGCGTCGCTTCCCGAAGGGCGCGGCACTCGTCGCCCTGCTCGGGGTGCTCCTCTGGCCCCGTCCCGCGTTGGCGGTCACCGCCTTCGACATCCTCATCCCGAAGCCGGCTGAGTTCTTCCCGGCGCTCATCGCCTTCATCGTCATCTTCGTGGTGCTCGCGAAGTTCATCTGGCCGAGCGTCCTGAAGACGCTCGACTCGCGCCAGCAGACGATCCAAGACAACATCGACGAGTCCGAGAAGACGAAGCTCGATGCCCAGAACGCCTTGAAGAAGTCCGAGGCCACCATCCAAGAGGCGCAGGCGAGGGCCGACAGCATCATCGCCGAGGCCAAGAAGAGCGCCGAGGCCACCAAGGCCGAGATCATCGACGACGCCCGCAAGCAGGCGGCGGAGCTCACCGAGCGCACGCGCACGGCGCTCGCCGCCGAGCGTGACGCCACGATGGACGAGCTCACCGAGCAGGTGGCCGACATCTCGGTGGACCTCGCGGCGAAGATCATCGGCGAATCGCTCGACGAGGACGCGCAGAAGCGCATCATCGAGCGCTACCTCGCCAAGGCAGGGGACGTCGATGAGTCTTAGCGCCGAGGACCACGCCAAGGTGGAAACCTACGCCGCCACGCTGCTCGAGGCCGCGCAGGCGGAGGGCCGCGAGCTCGAGGACCTGAACGTCATCGAGCACCTCGCCGAGAGCCTCGACGAGGTGAACGACACGATGCGCGTGATCCTCGAGCGCGGCGACGACAAGCTCCTGCCGCTCATCTCCGCGCGCTACAACGACCTCTTCCACGCGCAGGGCGAGGTGACGGTCGTGGACGTGACGACGGCGATCCCCCTCGACGACGACCTCCGCCAGGAGGTGAAGGAATTCCTCAAGGCCGAGTATTCCGGCCCCATCCAGCTGGTTGAGACGGTGGACCCCTCCATCATCGGCGGGATCATCGTGAACGCCCGCGGCGAGCGCAAAGACGCCTCGGTGCGCACCCAGCTCGAGAACGCGCGGCGTGCCTTGAAGAACGACACCAGCGAATCTTAGGAGGGCCATGGACGCGACGCTCGACATCAAGCCCACCTCCATCGCCGACTTGCTCCGCAAACGCCTCGACGACGTCGAGCCCCACATCGACACCACGGACGTCTCCACCGTCACCGAGATCGGCGACGGCGTGGCCCGGGTGTCGGGGCTCAAGCGCGCCATGGCGGGCGAGCTACTCGAATTCACGAGTTCCAGCACGAAGAAGCACGTGTTCGGCCTCGCGCAGAACCTCGACGAGGATGAGGTGGGCGCCGTGCTCTTCGGCGACGTCGACTCCATCCGCGAGGGCGACGAGGTGCGCACCACCGGGCGCGTCATGGACATCCCCGTGGGCCCCGCCATGCTCGGACGCGTGGTGAACCCGCTCGGCGAGCCCATCGACGGCCTCGGCCCGCTGAACACCGTGGCGCGGCGCCCCATCGAGTTCAAGGCGCCCGGCATCATGGCGAGAAAGCCCGTGTGCGAGCCCGTGCAGACTGGGCTCATGGCGATCGACGCGATGATCCCCATCGGCCGCGGGCAGCGCGAGCTCATCATCGGCGATCGCAAGACGGGCAAGACGGCCATCGCCGTGGACACCATCATCAACCAGGCCTCGAGCGACATGATCTGCATCTACGTGGCCATCGGGCAGAAGGCCTCCACGGTGGCCACCATCAAGGAGACGCTCGAGCGCCACCACGCGATGGAGAAGACGATCATCGTCTCCGCCACGGCTGCGGAATCGGCGCCGCTCCAGTACATCGCCCCCATGGCGGGCGCCGCCATCGGCGAGTACTTCATGTACAACGGCAAGGACGGCGAGCCTGCGGGCCCCGAGAACCCCGGCGGCTCGGTGCTCGTGGTCTACGACGACCTCTCCAAGCAGGCCGTGGCGTATCGCCAAATGTCGCTCACGCTCCACCGCCCGCCCGGACGCGAAGCCTATCCCGGCGACATCTTCTACCTGCACTCGCGCTTGCTCGAGCGCGCCTGCAAGCTCGATGACGCGCATGGCGGCGGCTCGCTCACCGCGCTCCCCATCATCGAGACGCAGGAGGGCGACGTCTCCGCCTACATCCCCACGAACGTGATCTCCATCACCGACGGGCAGATCTACCTCCAGTCGAACCTCTTCTTCCAGGGGCAGCGCCCGGCCGTGGACGTGGGCATCTCCGTCTCGCGCGTGGGCGGTTCGGCGCAGATCCCCGCCATGAAGCAGGTGGCGGGGAACCTCCGCCTCGACCTCGCGAGCTACGCCGAGCTCCAGAGCTTCGCGCAGTTCGGCACGGACCTCGACAAGGCCACGACGGCGCAGCTCAGGCGCGGCGCGCGCATGACGGAGCTGCTGCGCCAGGGGCGCTTCTCGGCGCTCGCGGCGTGCGACCAGGTGGCGGCCATCTACGCCGGCAACCACGGCTACCTCGACGACATCGAGGTCACCGACGTCCTCGCCTTCCGCGACGGCTTCGTGCAGTACTTGAGGAACTCGCGCGACGCGCTCCGCGAGAAGCTCGCCGAGGGCGGCAAGATCGGCGACGAGACGGCCGAGGAGCTCGATGGCGCCATCAAGAGCTTCAAGGACCGCTTCATGGCCGCCCTCGCCGCGCGTCGCCACGCGGCCACGGTCGCCGCGGCCCAACAGGGCGAGATCGACGTCGAGCAGCTCTCCGAGGAGCTCGAGAACTCGGCCGGTAGCGTGCCCGAGACGCCGGGGGAGCCCGCCTAGCCCATGGCGAGCCTTCGCGACATCAAGCGGCGCATCCGCTCGGTTTCCTCCACCCGGCAGATCACCCACACGATGGAGATGGTGTCCACCACCAAGATCATGCGGGCCCTGCAGATCGCGGCCGACGCGGCGCCGTACAAGGAGGCCATCCAGGCGATGATGGAAAACGTCGCGCCGCTCGGCGCGAACGTCGGACAGGCCATCCTCGCCTCGAGCGGCGGGAGCGACGGCGCCCTCATCATCTGCGTGGCGTCCGACCGCGGGCTTGCCGGCGGCTTCAACGTGCAGGTGCAGCGCGCGGTGCAGAACCGCATCGCCGAGCTTCGCGCCGAGGGCAAGAAACCGCAGGTCATCACCTGTGGCAAGAAGCCCACGGAGTTCTTCCGCTTCCAGGGCGTGGAGCCGGTGCTCTCCTACGAGGGCATCTCCGCCGACCCCACCTACCAAGAGGCGAACCAGATCGCGCACTACGCCATCGAGGGCTACATGCACGGCGACCTCGGACAGGTGGAGATCTGGTACCAGCACGCGAAGAGCCGCGTGGAGCAGGTGCTCACGAACGAGGACATCCTGCCGATCTACCGCGAGACCCTCTCGATGCCGAACGAGCCGCGCCACGAGGAGGCCGTCTCGCCGCTCGAGATGGTGCACAACACCAACGTGACCTTCGATCCCTCGCCGCGCGAGGTGTTGGAATATCTCATCCCCGCCTACATCCGCACCGTGATCCACCACGCGCTCATCGATTCCGCCGCCGCCGAGCACGGCGCGAGGCGGCGCGCGATGCAGGCGGCGACCGAGAACGCCGACGAGATCATCAACACGCTCAGCCGCGAGTACAACCGCATCCGCCAGAGCTCCATCACCACCGAGATCAACGAGATCGTGGGCGGGGCCCAGGCGCTGGAGGAGGAGCAATGAGCACGAAACTCTGGGGCTCTCAGGGCCAGCAGCCCCTCGCCGCCTATGCGGCGTCGCGCGAGGAGGACCTGCCGGAAGGACGGGTCGTGGGCATCGTCGGGCCCGTGGTGGACGTGAAGTTCGAGCACCACATGCCCTCGATCTACTCCGCGCTCACGGTGGACGGCGAGACGCCCTTCGGCCCCGTGCACACGGTCCTCGAGGTGGAATCGCAGCTCCACGGCGGCATCGTGCGCACCGTCGCCATGAGCTCCACGGACGGCATGATGCGCGGCATGACCGTGGTGGACACCGGCCACCCCATGCAGATGCCCGTGGGCGCCTCCACGCTCGGGCGCGTGTGGAACGTGCTCGGCGAGGACGTGGACGGCAAGGGCATCCCCGACGACGTCGAGTACTACCCGATCCACCATCCCGCCCCGCGCTTCGACGACCTCACCACCACGGTCGAGGTGTTCGAGACGGGCATCAAGGCCATCGACCTCCTCGAGCCCTACATCCGCGGCGGCAAGACCGGCCTCTTCGGCGGCGCCGGCGTGGGCAAGACCGTGCTCATCCAAGAACTCATCAACAACCTCGCGCAGGAGCACGGCGGCACCTCCGTCTTCACGGGCGTGGGCGAGCGCACGCGCGAGGGCACCGACCTCTACCTCGAGATGAGCGAGTCGGGCGTCATCAACCGCACCTGCCTCGTCTACGGGCAGATGAACGAGCCGCCCGGAGCGCGCCTGCGCGTGGCGCTCGCGGGCCTCACGGAGGCCGAGTACTTCCGCGACCAAGGCCAGGACGTGCTGCTCTTCATCGACAACATCTTCCGCTTCTCGCAGGCGGGCTCCGAGGTGTCGGCGCTGCTCGGCCGCATGCCGAGCGCCGTGGGCTACCAGCCCACCCTCGCCACCGAGATGGGCGACCTCCAGGAGCGCATCGCCTCCACCAAGGAGGGCTCCATCACCTCCGTGCAGGCCGTCTACGTGCCGGCCGACGACCTCACCGACCCCGCGCCGGCCACCACCTTCACGCACCTCGATTCCACGACGGTGCTCTCGCGCTCCATCTCCGACCTCGGCATCTACCCCGCGATCGACCCGCTCGCCTCGTCCTCCGACGCGCTCGACGCGGAGGTCGTGGGCGAGGAGCACTACCGCGTGGCCATGGCCGTGCAAGAGGCGCTCCAGGCCTACTCCGACCTCCAGGACATCATCGCCATCCTCGGCATGGACGAGCTCACGGAGGAGCAGAAGGCCACGGTGAACCGCGCGCGCAAGATCCAGCAGTTCCTCTCGCAGAGCTTCCACGTTGCCGAGCAGTTCACCGGAAACCCAGGCGTCTACATCTCCGTGGCCGACACGGTGCGTTCGTTTGCGGCCATCGTCGACGGCGAGTGCGACCAGATCCCCGAGCAGTGCTTCCGCTACGCCTCGACCATTGACGACGTGCGCGAGCGCTTCAAGAAGCTGCAAGAAGCCGGCGAAGCGTAGGCTGCGCCTTGCCGTGGTACTCCATCTTGGCGCGACGAATGATTAGGTAAAGACGTTGGACACCTTCAAGTACCAGATAGTGCGGCCGGACAAGCTGCTCTCCGAGGGCGACGCGCTCTCGGTGACGGTGATCACGCGCACCGGCGAGCTCGGGATCCTGCCACACCACGCGCCGGAGATTTGCGCGCTCGGCGAGGGCGTGATGCGCATCAACCACGTGCCGGACGAGGGGGGCGAGACCATCACCCACATCGTCATCTCCGGCGGCTACGCGGGCATCACCGATGAGCATGTGATCGTGCTCGCGGATCACGCGCGCAATGTGAATGACATCGATCCCGACGTCGTGGAGGACACGAAGGACGACGCCGAGGATGCGCTCGAGGAGCTTGCCGCCGATGATCCCGGGCGCTCGTACTTCGAGAGCAAGATCAAGTGGTGCGACCTCCTGCTGAAGGTCAACGAGAAGTTCCACGCGAGCTAGCGCCTGCGTAGGGTGCCATCATGCGAGCTTCACAACCGCTCCTCTAGAATGGGGGCTCGCACGCGGGGCACGCGAGAGCGAGGAGGGGGCGTGGAGGCGATCCGAGTGGTTGGCGGCCGGCCCGTGCGCGGGAAGGTTCGCGTCGAAGGCGCCAAGAACTCAGCGCTCAAGCTCATGGCGGCCACCCTCATGGCGCCAGGAGTCTCCCGTCTCACGAACGTGCCGAACATCTCCGACGTCCACGTGATGGGCAAGGTGCTCACGCGCCTTGGCGCGTCCATCGAGGTGGTGGACGAGCACACGCTCGTCATCGACACCTCGCGCGTGGAGAGCTGGGTGACCCCGTACGAGCTCGTGGCGCAGATGCGCGCCTCCACGGCGGTGCTCGGTCCGCTCATCGCGCGGTTCGGCAAGGCGCGCGTGGCCATGCCGGGCGGTTGCAACATCGGCGCTCGAAAGATCGACATGCACCTCCGCGGGCTCTCGGCCCTCGGGGTCGCGTTCTCCCAGGATCATGGCGACATCGTGGCGCGCGTGGACGGCGAGCTCACGGGCGCGTTCGTGCCGCTCGACTTCGCGAGCGTGGGCGCCACGGAAAACCTCCTCATGGCGGCCGTGCTCGCCAAGGGCGAGACCACGATCGAGAATGCCGCGCGCGAGCCCGAGATCTGCGATCTCGCGCACATGCTCTCGGAAATGGGCGCGCACATCGAGGGCGCCGGCACGCCGACCATCACCATCGTCGGTGTCTCCGAGCTCCATCCGGTCGAGCACGAGGTGGTGGGCGATCGCATCGAGGCAGGCACGTTCCTCGCGGCGGGCGCGCTCACGGGCGGGCCCGTGACGGTGGAGGGCTTCGACCCCGAGCACCTCGGCCTCGTGCTCAGGAAGTACGAATCCATGGGCATGTCCGTCGAACGTGGTGAGCGCTCCTGCACCATCCGACGCGATGGGCCACTTCGCTCCATCGACATCCAGACGCTTCCCTTCCCGGGCTTTCCCACCGACATGCAGGCGCAGACGATGGTGCTCCTCTCCGTGGCTCGTGGCAGCTGCGTGGTGACGGAGAACATCTTCGAGAGCCGCTTCATGCTCGCGGCGGAGCTCTCCCGCATGGGAGCCGACATCATCATCGAGGGCCACCACGCCATCGTGCGTGGCGTGGACGGGCTTTCCGGCGCGCCGGTGACGGCCCCCGACCTTCGCGGAGGCGCGGCGCTCGTGCTCGCCGGTCTCGTCGCAGACGGCTACACCACGGTGGCCGACATCCACCACATCGACCGCGGCTACGAGAACTTCGTGCCCAAGCTCAAGGGCCTGGGCGCCGAGGTGAGCCGCGTGAGCTTCTGAGAGCGCCGAGGGGAGCGCCAATGGCGAGTTCGAGCGAAGCGAAAGGCCCCACCGAGCTCCACAGCCTCACGATGGCTAACGAGGACTACCTCGAGGCCATCTGGCGCATCATGCTCGAGGAGGGCGGCGCCGAGACGGTGCGCTCCGTCGCGGTGGCCGAGCTGCTCGACGTGTCGCGCCAGAGCTTCGCGAAGGCCCTCGGCACCCTCAAGGACAAGGGCTATGTGGTGCAGCACCGCTACGGCCGCGTGGGGCTCACGGACGAGGGGCGCGCCTACGCGGAGCTCCTCTGGAAGTGCCACCGCATGCTGCGCACGTTTCTCGAGGACGAGCTCGGCGTTGAGCCCAAGACGGCCGACACGGAGGCCTGCCTCATGGAGCACGCGCTCTCCGAGGACACGATGCGCCGCTGGACCCACCACCTCGAGGCCCAGGGCATGCAGGTGAAGGAGTTTTCCGAGGACAGCGTGCATGGCACGCACCTCCACGAATAGCTGGGCACCCGCGAGAAAGGATTTCGCATGAAGGCCATCATCCCCGCCGCCGGCTTGGGCACGCGCTTTCTCCCCGCCACGAAGGGAGTGCCGAAGGAGCTCCTGCCGCTCCTCGACACGCCGGTGATCCAGCACGTGGTGGAAGAGGCGCTCGACGTGGAGGGCGTGGATGCGGCCATCATCGTGAACTCGCACGAAAAGCCCATGCTCGAGGCCTATTTCTCTCCCGCGCCGGCGCTCCAGGACTTCCTCGTGGCGCATGGCAAGGAGCCCCTCGCCAAGAAGGTGGAGGAGGCGGGCGCGCTTCCCGTGGCCTTCGTGTACCAAGACGAGCCGCTCGGCCTCGGCCATGCCGTGCTCCAGGCGGCGCCCGAGGTGGGAGACGAGCCGTTCTTCGTGCTCCTCGGCGATTACGTGGTGCCCGCGCACGGCATGAACCCCGCGATGGCGGCCGTATCCGCCGCCCATGGGGGCGCGTCCGTGATCGCCGTGGCGCCGGTGGATCCCGAAACCACCGGACGCTGGGGGATCATCGCCGGCGAGCTCGTGGAGGGCGAGGACGTGAACGCGCCGGGTGCGGTGCTCAAGCTCTCCGGACTCGTGGAGAAGCCCGCGCCCGAGGAGGCGCCTACCAACCTCGCGATCGTCGGACGCTACCTGCTCTCGCCTCGCGTGATGGAGCTCCTCGAGGATCAAGGCACCGGTGCCGGCGGCGAGATCCAGCTCACCGACGCCCTCGTGCGCCTGCTCGCCGAGGAGGAGATGTACGCGCTCGTGGTCGACGGCCGCGACGGCCTCGATACGGGCACGCCGGCCACGTGGGCTGCCGCCAACGCGCGCATGGCGCTCGCCGACGCCGCCTCGAGGGAGGCGTTTTTCGAAGAGCTCGGCGATGATGCCGCGCTCATGGCCCAATAGCTCCCCATTCCCACGCTTTTTCGCAAAGGACCTGCCCGCCCATGGCCTACATTCGCTTCACCAACGACGGCTGGTATGCCCGAACGTCCCTCGCCGAGGCGAAGGACGTGGCGCTTCGCATAGCCTCCGCGTGCGCGGAGATCTGGGCCCACGACGATCGCGGGAGCCGGGCCTATGTGGCCTTTGACACGCGTGCCGGATCGCCCGAGATCGCGCGTGCCGTCGCGGGGCTGCTCGCCGCACGGGGCCTCTCGGTGTTGCTCTCCGAGGCGCCCACGCCCATGCCGGCGCTGAACTTCGCCCTCGCGAAGGATTCGAACGCCGCAGGCGGATTCATGGTGGGAGCCGACCACCGCTCTGCCAGCTACCTCGGCATTCGCGTGCGCGATTCGCGCGGGCATGCCATGGGGGCGGAGGAGGCCGCGCTCGTCGAGCGCATGGTGCCCCCTCGGGTGGAGAGCGCGAAGGGCCGCTTCGATCTCGTCGACCTCACGGGCCCCTACCTCGCGCATCTTCGAAGCTCGTTCACGCTCGAAAAGGAGTGGGGGCCCTCGCTTTCCTGTGTGGTCGATCCGCTCTTCGGCACGGCTCGCGGCATCGCGCGCGCGTACTTCTCGGGCCTCGGCCTTGCCGCGCGCGAGATCCATGGCGCCAACGTGGACGACTTCGGCGGCCTGCACCCGGCGGCCATCGAGCCCTGGGCGGATGAGTGCGAGCACGCCGTGGTGGCGAGCGGCGCCGACGTGGGCCTCGTCTTCGATGGGCCTTCGAACCGCCTCGCCGTCATCGACGAGCGTGGCCAGCTCGTGCCCTCGCCGAAGGTGCATGCCCTCGCGATGGCGCACCTCGTGGAGGATCGTGGGCTCTTCGGGCGCGTGGTGGTGCCGAGAACCGCGAGCGTGGTGGTGGAGCGGCAGGCAAAGCGCCTCGGCCTCGAGCTCGTGCGCGTGGGTGATGAGCGCGCTTGGGCTCGCGACGAGGTGAACACCGGCGGCGTGCTTTCCACCACCGACGTGCTCGGCGGCCTCACGGTGCCCGCCTTCGGCGAGAGCCGAGACGCCTTCGTGGTGGCGCTTTGCATCCTCGAGCTCATGTGCCGCGCGTCGCGGCCGCTTTCCCAGCTGGTGGCCGAGCTTGACGCCACGCTCGGCACCACCTCCTACGGCCTTCGCGCGGTGCCGGTGGACGTGGCGAAGAAGGCCATGCTCAAGAACCTGCTTCCCGGCGTGAACCCGGGCGCCATCCTCGGCAAGGCGCCCACGAAGATGAGCCACGCGATGGGCCTCGAGATGCACTTCGAAGACGAATCGTGGTTCCTCGTCCGTACCTCGGAATCCGAGCCGCTCGTGCGCATCTTCGCCGAGGCGCCCACGAAGAGGGAGCGCGACCAGCTCCTCGACGCCGCGGAGCATGTGGTGGATCAAACGACTTCGCGATAGTCGCTTGATCCGCCCGCCGGGCGTGCTATATTGCTGCCCGCGCCATCGCACGCCACGATTTTGGAAAAATCGTGAATGCGAAATTCCCGTAAAAAAGTGTTGCATTCGGGAACGAAGGGCGTTATTGTTGATCTCCGCGCCCAAAAACGCGAACGAGCCTTCCGGGGCTCCGAAACGGGGCGCCGCGAACCTTGAAAACCGGATACTGTGGCTGCATTGAGCAGCCAAGACGGCAAACCAGCGAATGCTTCGACAACCGATTGGTTGGATGTAAGCCTTTGTTTGATGTCGATTCCTTATTCAAAGGAAACTCGAATCTTAAAGGCTGGGGGCTGGACTTTCCTTTCAAACATCTCACATTGCACGTTCGAAGGCCCATGGCCTTCAAAACTTTTTTGAACGGAGAGTTCGATCCTGGCTCAGGATGAACGCTGGCGGCGCGCTTAACACATGCAAGTCGAACG